>NZ_NNRN01000053.1:0-438652 GCF_002252535.1 Brucella lupini | reverse complement strand
GTTGTGGCGCCATATAGACCCCATCATTCCAAACTGTCAACGACCAATCCGCAATTTCTCCAAAAAATCTTTCCACAGTCCAACTTGAAAATAAGCCCGCTCAAAGCGGCCCTTTTCAAAAACACACATATTATGATCGCGATACTCTATTCGGGTTCGTATTCGCGAACACCGTCGTCCTTGGCAAACAACACACATGGCCCCTGAGACCCCCGTGGATCATACGCATATCCCTTCGCCGCTAGCGCATGCATCATATCCCGGATGCCAGCCAAGCCATAAAGGTGATCATGTAATTCAAGGAAGATGCGCTCCACACCCGTCAAATCGGCGTTTTGCAGCAGGTGATGCTCAGCGCCTTCGATATCCATGACAAGAACATTGATACCGTGGCGAGTGATGAACTCGTCAATATTGGTCGAGGACAATTCTATAGCGTGTTCGTATGGCCCTTGATTCTCATCCATGGATGACATCCAGAGGTCACGCCGCACATAGAAGCGGAAAGAGCGGGGTTCGCCTGCAGTAAGAATCCCTTGGGAAAGCACAACATTGTTGATGCCGTTGGCATCGATTACACGCTGAGCAAGCGCTGCAGTAGACGGGTTAGCCTCGAAAGCCCAAACAGACACCTCGGCAATCTTGGCAATAATCGATGTGATAATTCCGATGCCTGAGCCGAGCTCCAGCACGCGATCTCCCGGCTTCACTACCTTGAAAATCGAACGCGCTTCTTTGGCTTCATAGCTGCCGCTCATCAAAGCCTGCCAGATAACCGGCGAAACTTCGTCAGATGCGATCGGCACGTTAATCCCATGTACTTTCAGCAATTCCTACGCCCCAGTTCCCCAGTATCGGAGTATCGCGTCCAAACGAACGACCAAATGCACTCCAACTTATTGAATGCATCACACGTAACTTTACGATGTGATTAGCGTATGAACATAAACTGATTTGCCTATCTGATGCCAGTTGTCACACCGCTATATCGTCAGCGATTTGATGCATGACCGACCGCCTTGACGTCCTGCCCACTCCGACCATGAAGATGTTTGAGTTTTGAAGCCGGCATCGGCCTACCTATGAGGTAACCCTGAACTTGATCGCATCCCAACCGCTTCAGGCACTCGAACTGCTCCTCAGTTTCAATGCCTTCTGCAATTGTTACCATTCTGAGGCTGCGCCCGACCCCAGTTACGAGTTCGACAATCGCCAGTGCGTCCGGTCGCGTTGTCACATCGCGTACGAAAGATCGATCAATCTTGATCTTGTCGAAGGGGAACCCGCTGAGACTGCCAAGCGAGGAATAGCCTGTTCCGAAATCGTCCATCGCGATCTGGATACCCAATGCTTTTAGCTGGCGTAGAGTGCTCAAGGTCTGCTCATTTTTGTCCAGCAGAACTGATTCTGTGATCTCGAGCTCCAACCGATTCGCTTCGAGGCCGCTTTGCTCCAGGGCATCGATAACGCTTTGAATGAGGTTCAGGCTGCGAAACTGAACAGGAGAGAGGTTGACTGCGATCTTGAGCGGCTTATTCCAATGAGCAGCTTCAAGACAGGCCGTCTTGAGCACCCAATCCCCTAGCGCGTGAATAAAGCCAATCTTCTCGGCCACGGGAATAAACTCTACCGGTGAAACTGCCCCCCGGATAGGGTGAGTCCAACGGAGCAAAGCCTCATAACCGCATATCTCACGCGTTATGGTGCAGGCTTGCGGCTGATAGTAAACTTCCATTTCACCATTCTCCAGTGCCTTCTGAAGATCGGCCTCAAATGACTTCTTCTCCCGCAAACGCGTCTGCATCTGCGATTTGAATACGCTCGCATGACCAGGCCCGAGAGCCTTTGCCTCATAAAGCGCCAAATCGGCATGTTTGAAAAGTTCCTCCGTGTCGGGTTCACCCTCGGAGATTGCGACACCGACACAGGTTCCGATTTTGATTTCCAGCTCGCCGACATGATAAGGCTGGCTGATCACGTCCATCAGGCGATCCGCAAGTTCCAGTGCTTCCTCTTCCCGTAATCCCGTGGAAAGCACGGCAAACTCGTCCCCGCCCAGGCGACACACCATGTCACCTCGTTCGCCGAGTTTGGTAAGACGTCGTGCAACTGCCTGCAACAGTGCGTCGCCAACATCATGCCCAAGCGTATCGTTTACGTCCTTGAACCCATCGAGATCCAGAAGAAGAATAATGGCCGATTGGCTTCCCGTCTGTGCGGCCTCAAGCCTTTTCTCCAAATCCTGCCGGAACAGGACACGATTGGGCAATCCGGTCAGCGCATCGTGATGTGCATCGTGCTCCAGCCGAAAATTCTGCGACTGCAGTTCACCTGTCGCTTGCCTAAGATCGCTTGTCAGGCGTTGCATGCTGCCATGCGCCCGATCAAGAAGCTTGTTGTGACGTAGCAGAAGAATAACGAGCACGACGCCGCAGAGAATGAGGCCCGCCGCCAATCCGGTGTAGATGAGATGCAACTGGCGAACTTCTGCCTGGGCAGCATCTATAAGTCCGACATCATACTCAACTGCAGATGACGCAAGCGCTGTCATCGGACCATCAAGCGCACTCATTAATTGCAGATGGGTTTTGACCTCGTCTGCATCAAGTTTATCCAGCTGGACGTCAAGTGCCTGAAGAACGTCGCTTAGCTTCAAAAAGAGATCGCGTCGCCGCTGATCGTTTTGAATGAAGGAGCGCAGATTGCCTTGCTGCAACAGTTCCAGTCGCCCGAGCATAATATCGAGGCGAAGCCGCACTTCGTCGCGCGTCTCTTCGTTCATATCCAGAACGTATCCAGCCAGAACGTGCTCAAGCCGCATATATTCCGATACAGTCTGACCAACAGCCCAGGAATCATTATAACGGGAGAATTTCTGAAGCGCTGTCTGTCGTTCGGCAATGACATAGGCGATATAGGCCGTTGCCACCACGAAACAACAGATAATGACGCCTAGAATTCGTCTCACACTTTGCCTCTATTCAACTATCAGCTTGGCAACCTGCCACGCAGAACGTGTGTAATAGGTCTGGCTTTGGAGCTGTGGGTCGCTGTCATACGGGTAAATAATAAACAATGGTCCTTTATCGCGAACCGGCATGTAATTGCCATCTCGTTTCATGGCAAGAATAACATTGAACTTCTTGAAGTCTTCCATCGGTAACGAGCTAACATAATCGTTCAACGCTACCGCAGTCACTTTCGTTCCCTTGGCGCCGACAAGCGTCATAAGCTTGTCCATCGACACGCCGTCAAAACGCACACGACCATCATACCATGGATTTGCCGTTTCTACGGTCACTAAACCCAGGGCCTCCAGCATATCCCGGTCAAATTGTGCTGTATCGCCAACATTTGTATTCGAAATATTGCCGGATATGACCAGAATCGGCTTACCCGTCGGTTTGGCCAGCGGTTCAGCAGCGGCCCCAGATAGCCAGACGAAAGGCAAGAGCAGACAGGCAAGGACTCGAATTAGTTTCATTGCATTTCCCCATGATAAATTAGAACAATAAAGAGAATTGCCTAAATCAACGTGAAGATCGCATGAGTCTTGTATTTTTTCATGTTCTTATGCATAAAAATGGAATATCGGCGTCAAGCTTGCCGCAACGTAACTTCAAACGACCGCAGTTAGTGAATTACCCTAATGTTAGATCGTTTTTATTGGATAGTAACGCTTTTAATATGCCGTATCAGCTGAGCACTAGGTCAATCAGGCTCAATTCGTGCTGTCAAAAACAAAAAGGACAACGTGTTTGACGCTGCCCTTTGGAGAAATTGGATAGTTATTCTCGCATCAACCGACTAGTTTTCCGCCGGTCATCGGCTCAGGAACGCCGGTTGTGCTCGGAAAACTGATAGGCAAACTGCGCAAGGCTCGCACTGCGAGGAAAGCAAAACATTCAGCTTCTACAGCATCGCCTCGCCAGCCAAGCGTTTCGACAGGCACGAGTTCCACCTTGGCGCGCTCGACCAGCATATGCATCATGGTTGGATTGCGACGGCCACCGCCACTGACTGCAAGCCGTTTCGGCCGACGCGGCAGAATGTCCAGAGCCTTCCCAACCGCTGAAGTTGTGAACGCGGTCAATGTCGCCGCGCCATCTTCCTCGTTCAGGCCGTCGGCCATCGTCTCGGTAAAGTCGAAGCGATCCAACGACTTGGGATACGGAGCAGTCAAATAGGGGTGCTTGAGCAGTTCGGCGAGCCGGTCTTCGTCTACCTTACCTTTTGCTGCCAGTGCCCCGTCGCGGTCCATTTCGCCCAATCCCTGCTTTTTCATAAAGTCATTGATAGGCGCATTGGCTGGACCGGTATCGAATGCCACAAGCGCATCATCACCATCCCACCAGGTTATGTTACCGACACCACCGAGATTGAGAATCGCAGTATTGCCACTCGCATCAGCACTGCGCAGCAAGGCAGCATGATAGACGGCCGCAAGCGGAGCACCCTGCCCGCCAGCCCGAATATCTGCCGTCCGGAAATCATAAGCCACTTTAGTAGCGAGCAGTTCGCTCATAAGCCTTCCATCGCCAAGCTGCCTCGTATCACCAAACCTGCCTGCCTGCGGTGCACGATGCAAAACCGTCTGCCCGTGGAAACCGACAACGCCAATATCCGCCATCGACAGCCCGCTTTCCTCAACCAGTTCGCGCACAGCCGCAGACTGGGCGCGTGTCAGCGCTTCCTCTGCCTCAGCAAAAATCGCAGGTTCCGCACCTTCAAAATTCCAGACGCGAGCCTCGGCCTGCGCCTGTTCGAGAAGATCACGAATCCAACGCGGATAAGGTTTCAACGCGTAAGCGCCGAATTCCGCAATGGTTTCGCCATCAGTTTTCAACAGGGCAACATCGATGTTTCCATCAAGAACGGTACCGGTCATCAGGCCAACGGCCCATATTGGCTGCATAGACGTCTCCTATCCCAATGAAATTGCGTCGCCGACACCCTGACGCAGCGCCAGAATACCGCTGTCAAAGTGACGTGTCGGATGAATACGATTGGTGAGCAAGGTCCATGCCCTGCCCGCTTCAAAATCAATCCACAAGCCGGTTCCCGTGAAACCGGTATGCCCGATTGTATCCTTCGAATTGAAATTGCCCCCCGACCAACCGTCATAAGGTCGTTCCCAGCCATGCGTGCGGGTGGCGGATAGTGGTCGGCACATGTGTTCGATAACGTTTTGCGATGCACCCGTGCCGTCAAGCAAGCCAAGCGCAAAATCAAGTATGGACGCGGCCGTACCGAACAGACCCGCATGCGCCGCACCCTGCAACGCTGAACAATTGTCGTCGTGCACCTCACCGCAGAGTACACGATTGCGCCAGGTGCAATCTTCGGTAGCGGCACTAATCTCCGGCTCCGCGGAAAAGGCAAAGCCTTCGCCGGGGTCCATCTCGCGAATGGTCTTGCCGTAAAATCTTTCCATCGCAAAACCGAGCAGAATGAAATTGATGTCTGAATAAACCGGCGCGGATTCTCTCCATTCGCGTTGCAATACGAATGCGCGCAACAATTCCGGATCCCGTCCATATGTGTAAATCGGTTCGACCGACGGAAATGGCGTCTGGTGGCCGAGACATTCACGAAAGGTGACTTTGCGCTCCCAGGCATCATTATCATATTGCCGGAGATCCGGAAGCAACGTGATCAATGGTGCATCGAGGTCAATGACACCTTCCTCGGCCAGCGTAAGGATGCGAGGTGTCGTGAAAATCACTTTGGTCAGCGAGGCGAGATCGAACCACGTATCGGTTGTCATCGCGCGCCGGGCCGGAATGATCTGCGCATAGCCAGTCGCCCGGACAGCCCGGTTGCCGGAGAGATCGACCATTCCAAGCACCCCTCCCGGAATACGGCCTGAGTCGCACGCACCTGTCAGAAGGCTGAAAGCTTTTTCAAAGCGAGCCGTAAAAGCAGTATCGACGGAGTGGCGGACATTCGGTTCTGCCATGATAGTTATGCCTCGGTCCGGGCCATGTGATCATGACCATATGTCTGCCAGTTTGCCGGTGCCGGCTCATATCCCAGCGGGCGTACGAGTGAAGGCACTTGTCGCGTATCGAGGGTAAAATGCTCGTTGCGCCGATCAATACTTGGAACGGCAGAGATCAGCCGCTTCGTATAGGAGTGTTTTGGTGCAGACAGGATGGAAGCGGCATCGCCAATTTCCACGATGTGCCCAGCATAAACGACGGCGATGCGGTGCGCGACACGCTCCACTACCGCCATATCATGCGACACGAACAGATAGGCGAGACCACGTTCCTTCTGGAGATCGATCAACAGCTCCAGCACTTTCGCCTGTACGGATACGTCGAGAGCTGAGACGGCTTCGTCGAGTACCACCACTGAAGGATTCAGCATCAAGGCGCGGGCAATACAAAGCCGCTGGCGCTGCCCGCCGGAAAACTCGTGCGGATAGCGTTCCAGACTGTTTGCAGGCAGCCCCACCCGGTCAAGCAACTGCAGCATCTTCTGTCGTGTTTCCGGCCCGTCGCGCCCGCCAGCAGCTATGACCGGCTCAGCAAGAATACTATCGATACGCAGACGAGGATTAAGCGATGCATAGGGATTTTGAAAAACCATCTGCACAGAAGATGAATTTCGAGTGTCGGCGGTATCTGTTACACCGACTTCAAGCTTGCCGTGTGACGCTTTGACGAGCCCGAGAATCGCCCGCGCAGTCGTCGACTTACCCGAACCACTCTCCCCTACGACCGCCAGTGTTTCGCCCGGAACAAGATCGAAATCGACACTCTCCACGGCATGAACTGCACCAAGTCTGCGGCCAAGAATGCCGCCCTTGACTGGGAACCGGACTGTGAGCCCTTCCACAGCCAGAATTGGGTTCGTTCCGGGTTTGGCCGCTCGTACGTTATCCGTTCGTACCGCCTTGCCGCTTTCAAAATGTGGCACAGCCTTCAGGAGATGCTGCGTGTAAGGATGCTGAGGCTGATCGAGAACGACATTCAGTTCACCTTGCTCCACTGCCTCGCCGTGTTGCATGACCATGATCTTGTCGGCCATACCTGCGACCAGACCAATGTCATGAGTGATAAAGATCATCGCCATGCCGGCTTCGCGCTTCAGCTCTGCCAGAAGTGCCATGATCTGTGCCTGTACCGTAACATCGAGCGCTGTGGTCGGCTCATCGGCGATCATGAGGCGCGGATTGCAGGCAAGCGCCGTTGCAATCATCACCCGTTGCAGCATACCGCCGGAAAGCTGGTTCGGGCAGTATTTGAGACGCCGTGCAGCATCTGGAATGCGTACGCGATCAAGTACGTCCTTGGCAGCGGAAGCTGCCTGCTTGCCGGTAAGTCCACGGTGAAGACGAAACGATTCCTCAATCTGTGTCCCGATAGTGAGCACTGGATTGAGTGACGTCATGGGCTCCTGAAAAATCATGCCGATTTCCGCGCCACGGACTTTCGTCACCTCAGCTTCATTCGCAGTCGCAAGATCGATGGTGGTACCGTTCGCGCGATTCAACTCGATCGTTCCATCGATAATGTGCCCGCCGCCAAAGTCCACAAGACGATTGATCGACAAGGCCGTTACAGATTTACCGGAACCGCTTTCCCCGACAATCGCCAGCGTTTCCCCGGCGGCGAGATCGAAACTCACACCGCGCACAATCTCATTGGCTTCAGGATTGCGCCCGAAACCGACACGAAGGTTTGAGACGGACAGAAGCTTGTTCATGCCGCTACCCTCCGCATTCTGGGATCGAGAATGTCGCGTAGAGCATCACCCAGAAGGTTGAAGCCAAGTATACCGATCATGATCGCCAGCCCCGGAAATGCCAGCAGCCATGGCGCGGTTTCCATGAGATTGCGCGCATCTGCCAGCATGAGACCAAGCGACGAAGCCGGCGGCTGCGTGCCGAGACCGAGGAAGCTCAAGCCTGCTTCAGTCAGCAGCGACCAGGCAAGCGCCAAGGTGATCTGGACGGTCAAAGGCGCGATCAGATTAAGCAGCAGATGGCGCGAAAGGATGTAACGGTTGCTACTGTGGAACGTACGCGCTGCATCAACAAATTCACGTGTTTTGATCGACAAGGCCGGACCACGCACAACCCGCGTAAAAATCGGGGTGTAGACGATGGCGATGGCGGCGATACTTGTTCCTGTTCCCGGTCCGACAACGGCAATGATCAGAAGCGCAAGCAAGATTGCCGGAAATGCCAGAAGCACGTCCATGACGCGCATGACAGTTCCATCCCACCAGCGCCCAAACCATGCCGCAGTCAATCCCAGAACGGTGCCCGCGATGGCGGCAATTCCGACCGCAGAAAAGCCAACGATGAAGGATTGCGCGATGCCTGCCATCAGGCGGCTCATGACGTCACGACCGAACAGGTCAGTTCCCATCCAGTGGGCAGTACTTGGAGGACGCAGCCTGTCTATCCGGTACTGCATCAACGGGTCATGCGGCGTAAAACCGAAATACCCCAGAAACGCGACGATCAGATAGATCAATACGATGAGCCCGCCGATACGGCCACTCGGATGAGCGAAAACGGAACGCAATATCTGCATTAGTTTTCCCCCAGACGAATGCGCGGATCGAGCGCAACGTAAAGAAGATCAACAAGCAGATTGACGATCATGAAGTTGAACGCGATGAAGAGAATACTACCCTGTACCAGCGCATAGTCGCGCTGCAATATGGCATCCAGCACCATGCGTCCGAGCCCCGGCAGAGCATAGATCTGCTCGACCAGCACAGCTCCGCCCAGAAGGTAACCGAATTCTACACCACTCAGCGTCACCACAGGGATGAGTGCGTTCGGCAATGCGTGTCGCCAGATGACAGAGCGGGCCGAGGCACCCTTGCTGCGGGCAGTGCGAACATAATCATCACTGAGAACATCCAGCATAGCCGAACGCGATATGCGTGTGACCGACGCCGCAAATGCACAGCCGAGCGTTATGGCGGGCAAAATCATCTGTAGAAAATTCTGCCACGGATTTACCCATAGTGGCGTGAATTCGCCCATAGTCGGCAACACACCGAACCCTGCCGAAAGAATATAAATGAAGAGGAGACCAAGAACGAAGCTCGGAGTCGACTGCCCGATCATTGCAAAAATGCGAACCACGAGATCGGACATTTTTTCGTTGCGCGTTGCTGCATAAACCCCAGCCGGGAGGCCGATGAGCAAGGCAATAATCATCGACATCAATGCCAGCTGCAGTGTCAGCGGGAAGCGTTCCAGAATAACTGTCAGAACTGGCTTCCCGAATGTGACCGAGACACCCAGATTACCTTGCACTACGTCACCGAGCCAACGCCAGTACTGTGTGGTCCAGCTTTGGTCGATACCAAAATATTGCGCCAGAGACTGCCGCTGTTCCGGCGTCAGCAGCCCTGCTTCCGTTCCAAGCATAGCCGTAATGGAATCACCTGGAACCATACGGATCGCGACGAAGACAAGGATCGACACCCCCAGCATAACCAGGGGAAATGTCAGCAGCCGACGTGTCAGATAATTCATGTCAGATTACTCACGGCCTGCCGTCAAGGAAGGCACTGGAAAGCCACGCCTCCATATTGAAGACGTGGCGGATTTCATGACATCACTGCCCAATCTGCAGCTTGGTTACGCCGAACAGCGAACCGGTAGCGCGAGGCTCAAAACCGATAACGTTCTTCTGGTGGGCGACGTAATTATTGGCCGTATAAAGCCATATCCACGGAGAAACTTCTGTTATGTGCTTTTCGAAGTCAGAGAAGATAAGCTTGCGTTTTTCAGGATCAGTTTCGGCTCTTCCCTTTTGCATCAGATCGTCAAGCGTATCGTCAATATACTGTGCGACTTTCTGCAGGTTACCCGCCTTTGTCCAGTAACGGCCATACATCGTGTAGGGATCAGCCGAACCACCGTTAAGCGCCACCGCCATATCGAAGTCGCCCTTCAACCACGTATCGACATAGACGTTGAGTTCCATCATGCGGATATCGAGCTTGATGCCGATTTCGGCGAGTTGCGACTGGAGAACCTGGGCTTCGGCTGCAGCGGTTGCAGGTTCTCCATTCGCAGCAATGATAGTTGCCGAAAAACCATCCGCATAACCGGCATTCGCCATCAGCTTCTTCGCTTTTTCGACATCGCGCTTGTAGCAGAAGAGCGTGTTTGGATCGCTCGCATAGGCCGGCATTGTCAGCGGGCCCGTTACCTTGCCTTCACCGAGCAAGGCTGTATCGAGCACATCTTGACGATCAACGGCGCAGGAGATTGCCTGACGCACCGCCAGTTCCGTCATCGGCTTGCGCGACGGGTTCAACTGCAGGACATGATAAGCAAGAGCCGGAGTGCGCACCAGTTCCAGAGCGCTTTCGTTCGGCACCATCGTTGCGACCAGAGGGTCGTTGAGGAGCGCAAAGTCGATCTGCTTGGCGCGAAGCGCCGCAAGGATTGCTGTTTCGTCCGGCAGGACACTGATATCGATCCCGTCGATCGCTACTTTACCGCCCGCCCAGTCGGGATTGGCTTTCAGCACTTCCTTGGAATTCGGTTCCCAGCGCTCAAGGATGAATGGACCCGACCCAACAGTTTTCGTACCTATAGTTCCAGCCTTGATCTCGCTTTCTGGAACGACCGCCGCATTGATGCTGGCGATTGCAGCCAATAGCGGAACGTCAGGCTGGGAGAGTTTGAAGACGACCGTTTCAGCGTCCGGCGTTTCAATAGCAGAAATGGAACCGAAGTTCGCACGCGCGACAGCGCCTGTCTTTTCATCCAGAATGCGCTCGAAGGAGGCCTTCACATCGGCAGGCGTTACCGGCTGACCGTTCTGAAATTTCGCATTCTTGTCGAGCTTGAATGTGAGAACCTTTCCGCCTTCGGAAAATTCCCAGCTTTTGGCAATGGCAGGCGCAATCTGCAGGTCGGAACCAAGACGGACGAGCGGCTCATAGATGAGCTCGAGCAGACGAATCGATGAGAATGCTGGCTGCTTATGCGGATCGAGACCAGTGGCATCCTGCGACCAGGCCATTCGGAGCGTCGCGGCAAAAGCCGTCGAAACACCCATTCCACCAAAGCTTCCAATGCTCAACGCTATTGCGGCCGCGCCTGCAATAAGGCTTTTCTTGAAACTCGCTCCCATTTTCTTCCCTCGCAAATGACTGCAATGCTAATGTCCGACTGCTTCCCCGCTTCGGCTCACGCTTTATTGGCATTTATTGCCTGTCTAAGAAATCCCCCAGCATTCTTTAATGCCTTTCTTGCCTCATCCACTGGCATTCCGGTGATCGTGATGAGGATTGCAAGCTTGACCTCATTATCTGTCAAAGCGAGAACGCGTTTTGCCTCCCCCGCCCCGCAACCGGTTGCCTGCATGACAATTCGCGATGCCCGCGCGACAAGCTTATTGTTGGTGGCACTGACGTCCACCATGAGATTCTCGTATGTTTTCCCTATTCGGATCATACTCGCCGTCGTCAGCATATTAAGAACGAGCTTCTGCGCCGTACCGGATTTGAGCCGCGTCGAGCCCGTCAGTGTTTCAGGCCCGACAACCGGCGATATCGCGATTTCAGCCATGGTCGCAATGGTCGAATCGGGATTGCAGGAGAGCGCCACGGTCGTCGCGCCGATAGATGCTGCGTAGGCGAGACCGCCTATTACATAGGGCGTTCGCCCGCTAACGGCGATTCCCACGACAACATCGTGCGAAGTCAGACCTATGTTGCGCAGATCAGATTCCCCGAGCGACGGATCATCTTCTGCCCCTTCGATCGCATGTTGCAAAGCATCCACGCCGCCTGCAATCAGCCCGATCACCATGCCTTCCGGTACGCTGAAAGTCGGAGGACATTCCGATGCATCGAGAACGCCAAGACGTCCGCTTGTTCCTGCGCCCAAATAAATCAGCCGGCCGCCAACCCGAAATGCGTCGACGATCTTATCGACGGCCTGGGCGACCTGAGGCAGCACTTGCTCAACAGCAGCGGGAACCAGATGATCCTCGTCGTTGATGCGGCATACGATAGCAAGGCTCGATAAGAGATCGATATCCATCGTGCGTGGGTTTCGCTCTTCAGAAACCAGCCTATCCAGTTCAGATAACAACGCCTGTTCCGTCATGCCTCTGCCTGCTTATCGAGCAGCGTTCAAAACGCGCCGCCTTATGGTTAATAAATGTTAGGATTATAAATTCCATCAGTCAATCAAAATAAGGAATAAATTATTCCTTATTTGCAGAAGCCATGTTTCGCGCAAGAATGATCGCACCGGAAACCGCATCACCGTCGGCAGGTTTCAACCGTCTGCGGACGTCTGGCGCCAACCACGGTTCAAGTGGGGTAGCAAGCCCGCCAAGCAAGGTCACGCGCGGCGCCCCCTTTTCGAAAAGCGCGCGTACGATAGTATCTATGTGGCCCGCAGCCGCCTGAACGATACGGCGTGCCGCTGCATCTCCCTGGTCCGCATGACGCATGACCATAGGCGCCAGAGACGCATATTCTGTAGCGGTTGCGCGGTCCATCCACGCCACAGCGTCCATCGGGGTCTGATTAAAGCGCTCCATAACCTCGTAGAGAAGCGGCGTACGCTCGATCCGATCATCATAAGCCTGAAGGGCCTGTTGAATCGCTGACAGCCCCAGAAAAGCACCACTACCCTCGTCGGAAATTGGAAAGCCGTAGCCTCCGACGCGAATGTCGATACCATTCACGAAGCCGAGACCAATTGAGCCGGTCCCGGCAATAACGATAGCCCCATCACTACCCGAATGTGCACCGAGACATGCGCCTTTGCCGTCACTCATGAAATGAATACTCGAAAAGGGATGCTGTATAGCCTGAAGTGCTTCGAGCGCACCTTCCCTGCCTATGCCCGCCAGCCCAACGCCTGCATGTGTTCTGGCCAACTCTTCAGCACCCAGGCCCGCCTCGCTGATTGCTGCGTCAAACGCACGTGCGATGGATTCCCACGCCTTGTCTATCCCGAGCCGTGTAGTTGCCGGGCCAGACAATCCTTGTCCCAGCACATTGCCGGTCTCATTTTCCAGCCGGGCTCGACAGCCCGTACCGCCGCCATCCACACCAAGATAGAACTGATCTTTCCCAACCCTGTCCGACGTCATTCTGACAGCCGTTCTATATCTGCACCGCAAAGCTTCAGTTTGCGGTCAAGCTGTTCATATCCACGATCCAGATGATAGATGCGATTAACGACAGTTTCTCCGTCGGCCACGAGTGCTGCAAGAACAAGTGACACGGACGCCCGCAAATCCGTTGCCATAACCTGTGCGCCATGCAGCGGGCGTCCGCCGCGTACCAGCGCAGTTGTTCCCTGCAGTTTGATGTCGACGCCAAGCCGCATCAGTTCCGGCACATGCATGAACCGGCTTTCGAACACCGTTTCGCGAATGAGCGATGCTCCTTCGGCACAAGCCGTCAGCGCCATGAACTGGGCCTGCAAATCCGTCGGGAAACCCGGATAGGGTTCGGTCGTCAGATCTGCGCCACGCAAGGAGCCGTTGCGCGAAACAACCAGACCGCGATCGCTTGGCCAAACGCTGACGCCCATCGTTTCAAGCACCTGCACAACAGACGCGAGATGTTCAAGACGGGCATGCGTGAGTTCGAGCGTGCCGCCTGTAATGGCGGCAGCAACAGCGTAAGTTCCGGCCTCGATACGATCCGGTATGCCGTGGTGGCGGGCAGTCCGCCAAGATGTATCGCCCTGGATCAGAATGCGATGCGTACCCGCTCCTTCAATCTGCGCACCCATGCCCCCGAGACATGCGGCGAGGTCGCCAATTTCCGGCTCACGAGCCGCGTTCAATATTTCCGTTTCGCCACGAGCGGAAGTTGCCGCCATCATCGCCGTCGCCGTCGCGCCAACAGAAGGCGCTGGCAAAACAATCCGGCTTCCGATCAGGCCGTTATCAGTCGAAGCCACGATCCAGCCGCGATCAATGGAAACATCTGCGCCAAGTGTTGCGAGCGCTTTCAAGTGCATATCCACGGGACGCGCACCGATGGCACACCCGCCCGGCAAGGAAACACGAACCTTGCCCAGTCTCGCCAACAAGGGTGCCAGCACCAGAACCGTCGCGCGCATTCGTCTTACAGTGTCATAAGGAGTTTCTCCTCCGACAACATCTGTGGCGGTTATTGTCGTCGAGTGCGGCGCGCGGGAGACCTGTACTCCATGTGACTGCACGACATTGAGCATGTTTTCGACATCACTCACCGCTGGGAGGTTGGTAAGTTCAACAGGATGAGGGCTTAACAAGGAAGCCGCGATCTGAGGCAGCGCGGCGTTTTTTGCACCGGAGATATTGACCGCTCCCTGCAATGGTCGTCCACCGACAATTCGCAATCGTTCCATGTCTCTCCACCATGTCCTCTCTTGCGGATTGTTAGCTCATTCCGTAAATTTTAAAAGATTGGAATTTTATATTCCAAATCAATTTCGGTTGTCCTATGAGGCAAGGCGACCGAATATCGAGCCCTCCGGTGCCGGAATTGGGAATAATCGCGCATGTCGATCCTGCAAAAGATCAACGCCAAACTGAACGAATTGACTGTTGCAGACCGAAAGATCGGCCAGTTCATCGTCGATCATCCAGAACAGGTATTGAAGCTTTCCTCTTCCGCGCTCGCGGTCGCAACCGGTCGGAGTCAATCCAGTGTCGTCAAGTTCAGTCAGAAGTTCGGGTTTGACGGCTATCAGGAACTTAAACTCGCCGTCAGTGAGGCGCGCGCCAAGGAATGGCAGGTTCCGGCAGGCATGGTCCATGGCAGCATTGAGACCGGGGACAGCTATATCACGGTTCTGCAGAAGCTTATCGGCAGTAAACTGCAATCCATGCAGCAAACGATTTCCGCCAACAATGAACAAGGTATCGACGGCGCTTTGCAAGCCCTGATCAGCGCCCGGCGTATCCACCTCGCCGGCGTTGGCGCATCGTCACTCGTCGCACGCGATTTTTCTTACAAGCTGATGAAGCTCGGTCGCAATGTGATGCACGACAGCGATAGTCACATCCAGATGGCCAATGTTTCCACATTGCACGAGGGTGACGTTCTGTTTGCCCTTTCCTATTCAGGAACGAGCATTGAAACCCTTCGCATTGCTGAACAGGCTAAAAAATGGGGAGCGACTGTGATTGCCGTCACAGGCCTCAACGAGAACCCGCTCAATAAGATCGCCGACATTCGTCTGTACACAGTCGCAGACGAAGAACGCGTTCGCTCATCATCGATCACCGCACGCGATGCACAACTGGTTCTGACCGATTTGCTTTTTATCCTGCTATTTCAGCGACAACAGGATGCCAATGACTACGTACATAAAAGCGAAGCGGCAGTGTCTTCGCTGAAAATATAAGCGGTTGGATCAATCAATAATAGCTGCGGCGGCGAGGCTCGCGAAGGCAGCAAGGAATGCCACTGCGACAGCACCGACCTTTGTGAAAAGATTGAACATGTCGCCAGGCGTTTCACGGTTGGACATGTTGAGATAGACCAACGCAGCGACGATGATGACAATCGAAAAACCGAAAGCGGAAACCCACTGCCATATCTCGGACATGAAACCTCACAAACGCTGAACTCATTTTGAAACTGCGCGAATTATATCAAAACATTATTACTACAGTGTGATGTCACTTAATGTTTCACATTCAAGCCTGCAATGTACCATAGGACGTTTAGTCCGGTAATCATCAATTTGTGATCGCTTACCTCACTCATGCTGTTGCGGGAATGGTCTCGCATCTGTCGCAATAAATGCTGAAAAGCGAACTCCACATCGTGTTTCGCCGATCGACCTTGTAGTCCTGCATTTTTGAACACAAGAGCAGAGAGATTACTTTCAGACGGCGCAAGCCGTGATATATCTGGCGACAAGCGAGCTGCTTTCAGACACAGGCTTGCGCACAAACAAAATCACAAAGGTATGCATTATGACTTCACCGTCATCTCCTCCGCGGATCGAACAGGAAGAGCGCCTGGAACGACTGGCATTGTTGCAAGGCAAGTTGAGAGAGCGCGGGATTGGCGGCCTTCTGCTCGGGCCAACGGCAAGTTTGCGTTATTATACCGGGCTTGTCTGGCACATCAGCGAACGTTTTCTGGGTGCCCTCGTCACACCGTCGGAAGTCATTTATATCGTTCCCGGTTTTGAACAGAGCCGCGTAGAAAGCCTGCCGCATCTGCCAGGAGAAATCCGTGTTTGGCAGGAAGAAGAAAGTAGCGCAGCGCTGATAGCATCACTCATTCCGGCAAGTGCTACTCTTGCCGTGGACGATGCCGTACCGCAGTTCGTCTATAATGCCCTTAAACAGGAAATCTCGCCGGAGCGCTTGCTTGACGGTGGCGAACTGATCCGTGAACAGCGCATCTGCAAGTCAACCAATGAAATAGCTATTATTCAGCACGCGATGGATCTGACGCTTGAAGTTCATCGCCGGGCGCATGCGCTGATCAAGCCCGGCATTGCCGCAAGCGAAGTGGTGCGCTTTATCGATGAACAGCACCGTGCCCTCGGCGCCGCAGGTGGCTCGACATTCTGCATCGTCTCGTTCGGAACGGCGACTTCGTTGCCACATGGCGCAGATGGCGAACAGTTCTATCAGCCCGGTGACGTTATCCTTGTGGACACCGGATGCCGTATCGATGGCTATCACTCCGATCTCACGCGCACCTACATGCTGGAAGAGCCAAGCGCAGAGTTTTCGCGCATATGGGCAATTGAACGCGAAGCACAGCAAGCCGTTTTTGATGCAGCAAAGCTTGGTGCGGCTTGTTCAACCCTTGACGATGCGGCACGCGCTACGCTCGTGAAGCATGGATTGGGACCGGATTATGCGCTACCCGGCCTTCCGCATCGAGCCGGTCACGGCCTTGGTCTGGAGATTCATGAGGCCCCATACATCGTTCGCGGCAATTCGCTCCCGCTCGCTGAAGGCATGTGCTTTTCCAACGAACCAATGATCGTGGTCCCGGGCCAGTTCGGTATTCGTCTGGAAGACCATATCCATATGACGGCGACCGGACCAAAATGGTTCACCCAGCCCGCGAAAGGCCCAACCGAACCTTTCACATAATGCCGTAACTACTGCTATCGATTGCCGGGTACTCCCGCCCAGCTTTCCGATTGCTTTTCGCCAATACCGATCAGATCAATGGCTCGCGCCGCGATCTGATCGGCTACTTCATCGACAGATTGGGGTTTGAAGTAAAAGGCCGGAACCGGCGGCATCACAATCGCGCCCATTTCCGTCACCGTGCACATGTTGCGCAGGTGGACCAGATGCAGCGGCGTTTCCCGCGCGATCAGGACCAGCCTGCGCCGCTCCTTCAAATGAACGTCCGCAGCGCGGGTTAACAGACTGTCGCTGTGCCCCGTTGCGATCGCCGCGAGCGTCCGCATGGAGCACGGCGCAACGATCATACCGGCCGTTGCGACTGATCCGCTTGCAATCAGTGCACCTATATCGCTGACGGAATAACTTCTGTGCGCCAGCCTGTGCAGAAGCGCATAGCCGTCAGGACCCAGCTCGTGGCGCAATGTTTGCTGCGCTGCGTCCGATACGACCAGGTGGCTCTCGACATCGTTTAAAGTGGAAAGTTGTTCCAGCAGTTTGAGCGGGATGAGAGCGCCCGATGCGCCGGAAATGCCAACAACAACCCGTTTCATCGCATGCTTTCCTTAATCAACCCAAGCTCGCCCCACATTGCATCCACGCGGGCGATTACATCGTCGCTCATCTTCAGCACCGCACCCCATTCCCGGTCAGTTTCCGTACCGATTTTGTTGGTCGCATCAAGTCCGAGCTTCCCGCCCAGACCTGAGCGCGGCGATGCGAAATCGAGATAATCCACTGGTGTGTCGGTAAGCGTGATGACATCGCGACTGGCATCGAAGCGTGTGGCAAGTGCCCACATGACGTCATCCCAGTTACAAACATTTATGTCGGGATCGACGGCGATTATGAGCTTCGTGTAACTGAACTGTGGCAGCATCGACCAAAGCCCCATCATCACCCGCCGCGCCTGACCGGGATAGCGCTTGTCAATCGAAACGACTATTGCCCGATAGGAACAGGCCGCAGGAGGCAGCCACAGATCGGCGATTTCCGGGAACTGCTTTCGTACAATTGGCACGAACAGCTCGTTCATCACTTCGCCAAGTCTTGAGGGTTCATCCGGCGGGCGACCAGTATAGGTCGAAAGATAGACCGGGTTTTTCCGCATGGTCATCGCTGCCACCTGCATGACCGGAAATTCCTCGACACTATTGTAATAGCCCGTGTGATCACCATACGGACCCTCTGGCGCTGTTTCTGATGCGGAAATTCGCCCTTCCAGAATGATTTCAGCGTTAGCGGGCACGGAGAGCGGCACAGTGTGCGCATCAACGACGGAAGGCCTGCGTCCAGCAAGCAGGCCCGAGAAGGCCAGTTCGCTCATCCCTTCAGGCAAGGGCATAACGGCTGCAAGGATTGTCGCCGGATCGGCCCCGATAGCAACAGCAACAGGCATATCCTCGCCTCGCTTTTGCCACATGCGGTGATGACGCGCACCGCCGCGATGGGCGAGCCAGCGCATGATCAACTTATCCCGGCCAAGCTTCTGCATCCGGTAAATTCCGACATTTACGTCGGATGGATCGTCTGGTGCCCGTGTGATAACCAGCGGCCAGGTGACAAGCGGCGCAGGCTCTCCCGGCCAACACCACTGGATCGGCAGTAGATCGAGGTTGACTGCTTCGCCTTCCAATATCGTCGCCTGCACCGATGCGCGTCGGACCTGCCGAGGACGCATATTCAATGCTGCCTTTGCCAAAGGCAGCTTGCTCCATATTTCCCCTGCTGAACGGGGCGGCTTTGGTGCACGCAGTTCCGCAAGCATCTCCGCAAGATCGGGAATTTCCTCGACGGCACGACCAAGTCCCAATGCAATACGTCGCGCGGAACCAAAAAGATTGGCCACGAGTGGAATTGAATGTTGATGACCGTCTGCATCGACCGGTTGTTCGAAGAGTAATGCCGGACCATCCACTTCGAGCACACGCTTGTGGATTTCTGTTATTTCCTGGACGAGCGAGACCGGACGCTTGATCCGGACGAGATCATTGCGCCGTTCAAGCTCCGACAAGAAGTTTTGCAGGCAGTCATAGTGTGACGGAAGAGATTGGGCCATTTTCATGTCCCTAGTTTTGAATATCGAATTCTTTCACCGTCTTTGATCTGAATCAAACTGCCCTTGTATTGAATCGCCTAATTCTAAATTCACCTTGTAAAGCTCACCGGAGCTGAGTGATGATGAAAATACCGCCAGCTGTGGCTGTTCCTGCCCGGCTTGTTCCACCCTTTTTGATCGCCCCTTTTGTCTCGCGCATTTTCTTTCAAGTGATGCGCGCGCATCCGGGCCTCTTCGAGCGTCTCGGAGACTATGCGAAGAAGCGGTTCCGTTTTCGTCCGTCCGACATACCATTCGCTTTTGTGATTGAGCCGGATAAGCCGCGCATCACAATCGTGCGCGACGACGAAGCGACGGAAGTCGATGCAGGCATCGAAGGGCCACTGGTTATGCTGCTCGCGCTTCTCGAAGGTAAGCTTGATGGAGATGCGCTGTTCTTCTCCAGGGATATTACCGTCACGGGCGACATGGAGGCCATGCTGGCGCTTCGCAATGCGCTGGATGACTGCAATATAGACCTTCCATCCAACCTCGGCACAAGTGCCGGACCGTTTGCCCCGATGGTCCGCGGCATTGCAAACTACGTACGCAGCAAGGCCCTCGGCAAGGAAGCTACCGGATGGAACTGATTTGTCCTGCAGGAACGCCATCGGCCTTGCGTGAAGCAGTGGGTGCTGGAGCGGATGCGGTCTATTGCGGCTTTCGCGACGAAACGAATGCACGCAACTTTCCCGGCCTTAACTTCAGCCGTGACGAACTGCGCGATGCAATCCAGTTCGCCCATGCCCGCAAAACACAGGTTTTCGTTGCCATCAATACGTTCATGCGCGCAGGCGATGAGCACATTTGGTATCAAGCCGTAGACGATGCGTCCTCCCTTGGTGCAGACGCAGTCATTCTCGCCGATTTCGGGCTCATGGCCTATACTGCCGAGAAGCATCCAACACAGCGGCTCCACGTATCCGTACAGGCCTCAGCTTCCAACGCAGACGCGATTCAGTTTCTCGTCAATGCATTCAAGGCTAAGCGTGTCGTGTTGCCACGCGTACTGACCATCGCTGATATTGCGAAACTCGGCCGCAAGATCGGCTGTGAAATGGAAGTATTCGTATTCGGTGGACTATGTGTGATGGCAGAAGGACGATGCTCTCTGTCGTCCTACGCCACTGGCAGATCGCCCAACATGAACGGTGTTTGCTCACCGGCCAGCCACGTCCGCTACCGGCAAGACGGAGAGGAACTCGTCTCCGAGCTCGGTGATTACACGATCAACCGTTTTCCTTTGGGCGAACCCACCGGCTATCCGACACTCTGCAAAGGCCGCTTCAATATCGCAGACGATCAAGGTTATGCATTTGAAGATCCGGTTTCGCTCGATGTCATGAATCATATCGATGAGTTGCGGGCGGCGGGCGTCTCGGCGCTCAAGATTGAAGGGCGCCAGCGTGGCAAGGCTTATGTTGGTGAAGTCGTCTCCACACTTCGTCAGACACTCGCAGCAAGTCCCGAAAGCCGCGCCGCCCTTCTGTCCCGCCTCCGTCTGCTGAGCGAAGGCCAGCAAACGACTTCGGGCGCTTACGACAAACGCTGGAGATAGATATGTCAGCACCCAGCCTCAGCCTTGGTCCCGTTCTCTTCCTGTGGGACGGCCCAAAATGGCGGGATTTTTATTTTCGTATCGCCGATGAAGCCCCGATCGACCGCGTCACCGTCGGTGAAATCGTCTGCTCCAAACGGTTCCATTTCCTGACACCTTATATGGATGCTGTGATCGAGCGGCTGCAACGCGCAGGAAAAACGGTGAACGTCGGTTCGCTGGCGCTTGTCATGCTTGAACGGGAAGCAAAACAGGTTCGTCACACGATCAAGGAGGCGACACTACCGGTAGAAGCAAACGATCTGTCGGCACTGGGGCTGTTGTCCGGTGTGCCGCATATAGTCGGTCCACTGGTCAATGTTTATAATGCTGCGACTGCCAAGGTTCTTGCGGCCCGTGGTGCACAGTCTATCTGCCTGCCGCCAGAGTTACCAATCAGTTCAATCCGAGAGATCGTCAAAGCCGCGCCTGAGATTGCGTTTGAAGTATTCACGTTCGGACGAGTGCCGCTCGCCATTTCAGCTCGTTGTGCGCATGCGCGATCCAAGGGCCACATAAAGGACAACTGCCAATTTGTTTGCGGTGAAGAGCCCGACGGACTGCCAGTCAAGACCCTGGATAGCCAACCATTTCTGGCACTGAACGGTGTGCAGACGCTCTCTCATACCTGTCAGTCACTGATTGAGGACCTGCCTGAGCTGCAAGAAGCAGGGATCAGGCGTTTTAGACTGTCACCGCAGGACTGCGACATGGTGGAAGTAGCCCATATCCATGACGAGGTGCTAAACCGATCTATCAGCCCTGACGACGGCATTGCGCGCTTGAGAACTGTCTATCCGGGCGTCCCGCTCTCCAACGGGTTCTTGCATGGGAACATCGGGGCTGCATGGATCAGCCGTCAGCGGTCGGCGGCTGCAAACTAGATCGAGACCGTTCTTACTTCTATCGGAAGAACTCTAGCTCTCGCCTTCGGCAATCGATTTCAGATGCCGGAGGTCGCGAACGAGCAACGATTGTCTGCCACCTTCCACCCAGCCCTTAGTCTGCCACTGGCTGATAATACGCGAAACCGTGTGCAAAGTTGTTCCGGTCAGTTCAGCGATATCCTGTCGCGAAACCGGAAAATCGATACGCACACCGCCACTTTCTTTTACCCCAGCTTCGCGAACAAGTCTCAGCACTGCATGTGCCACGCGCGGTTCGACTTCTTGCGTTGATATCTCTCTGATGCGATTGTGCGCGGCATCCAGTCTGCGCCCGATCATCTGCATCGTATTCACAGCGAGTGCGGGGCTGCGCGCCATGAAATCAGTCATCATTTCCATCGGCCAGGCAAGGACGGAACTATCGACCGCGGCCAGAGGCGTACCGGGATAGTCTTTGCGCCCCAACGCTACCGCGAAGCCGAAAAGTTCTCCGGGATTGACGACCCGCACAATAATCTGCTGCCCATCGGCAGTAACTTGCATGACTTTCAACCGTCCATGCAACAACACAAAAAAGTGGCTTGCATCGTCACCTTGATTGAAGACGGCGGCTCCTTTCGGAACAGCGCGCCGAGTAGCCAGACCAAGAAACTGATCAAAACCCGCATCATCCATGCCGGCAAAGACCGACAGGGAGCGGATCTGTGTTTTATCAAGGGGGGTAGCCATCACATCCTCATTGCCAGACCATCGTCTGGCAAAAACTTGGCGTCAATATCAGCGGGTTCACTGGCATCGTTATCAAACCAACCCCGTAATGAAAACATCAATCACGCTTTCTGAAGGTCGAAGCGTCAATTGCAAGCTTTTGCAGGCGAGCGTAGAGACTGCGCCGCGGCAATTGCAGCAGAACTGCAGCACCCCCCACATCACCGTTGCAACGATCCAACGTCGCGCGAATAACGCCGTCTTCAAAACGGTCCATCTGCTCCGACAGCGAAAGCGGACTGGGTTCCGTGATTGGATCGTGGCGCAATCCCAACACGACCTGCTTGGCATAATTGCGCAGTTCGCGGACATTTCCCGACCATTCGTCCGAGTTCAATCGTGCTTCCATGACTGCATCGATCGCAGGTCGCGATTGGCCGAATTGGACAGCTGCTTCATTAAGGAAATAAGAGAAAAGCAGACCGATATCCTTCCGCCGCTCGCGCAGAGGCGGAACACGGAGCCTGACCGTTTCAAGGCGATAAAACAAATCGGAACGAAAGCGACCGGAAGTCACAGCTTCCTCCAGATTACCTTTCGCAGCCGCTATGATCCTGAGATTGACCGCGCGAGGCTCTCCTGAAAGCGAAGGCAATTCACGCTCTTCGACAACACGGAGAAGCTTACCCTGAACGGTCAGTGACATGCTGTCAATTTCGTCGAGAAATAACGTGCCGCGATCCGCGTCGGCTATTCTCCCGCGCTGGATGCGACTGCCGAACAGAACCTCATCGGCAATGACGTCGGGCAAGGCGGCACAATCGATAGCAACAAAACTGCGGGCATGTCGTGCGCTCCAGCGGTGCAGGAGGCGAGCCACCAATTCTTTTCCGGTCCCGGTTTCGCCTTCTATCAACACATCGACATCGACACTGGCAAGCTGGCGGATCGTGTCACGCAATCGCACCATCACCGGAGTTTCACCAAGTAGAGGATAATCCTGCTCGGCATCTGCCGCAGCCCGGCGAAGGCGGCGATTTTCCAGCACCAGTCGGCGCATTTCCAGGGCGCGGCGAACGCTCGATATCAGATGATCAGCAGCAAATGGTTTGGCTATGAAATCGAAGGCGCCTTTCTTGAGCGAGGCCACAGCCATTCCAATGTCGCCATGTCCAGTCATCAAAATAACCGGCAGTTCCGGGTCACGCGTCAACAATGTTTCCATCACCGCATGTCCATCAACCCGCGGCATGCGGATATCGGTCACAACGATTCCCGGATAGTCAGGCGTCAAACTGGTCAAAGCGGACTGACCGTCACCGTGCACTTCAATATCAAGACCTGCGATTTCAAATGAATCGGCCAAGGCCGTACGAAATGCTGCATCGTCATCGACCAGCATCACGCGCAAAGGCTCACTTTCCGTCAAGGCCACCCTCCTCTTTCGCCCGCTTCAAGGTTGCCGCAAAAGCTGCACCGCCAAGCTGCGATGGAACGACGCGTAGCGTTCCTTCTAATTCGGTCATGAGGTCTCTCGCGATGCCCAGCCCCAGACCGAGGCCATCCGCTTTTCCTGTAACAAATGGGCCAAAAATCTCGTCAGCCAATTGGGGATCAATGCCGGGTCCGTTATCGTCCACGACAAGGGAAATCTGGTCGCCCTCGTCGCGGACGCTGAACGAAACACGCGGATTCTCGATGTTCACGACCGCATCCAATGCGTTCTGCAGCAAATTCACCAGCACCTGCTCTGATCGGACGCGGCAGGCAAGTATCACCACGTCGGAACGTTCCGGTATATCCAGTTGAACCTTGGCGTTGCGGAACCGGTCTCCCATCAGCAGCATTGTGCCATCCACAAGCTCATTCAGCGGGAGCGAGCGAACGACACCGCTGCGACGGCGCGCAAACCGGCGCATTTCCTGTGTGATAGAGCCTATGCGCGCTGTCAGTTCCACAGATGTATTGAGGTTTTGGGCGACCTTATCGAGCTTGCCATGTGCTAGATGATGCTGTGCGTTTTCGGTGAGCGTCCGAATGGTCGCGACGGGTTGGTTGATTTCATGCACCAGCCCTGCGGTGATCGATCCGAGGGAAGCAAGCCTGTTCGCCTGGGCGAGCTCTTCCCGCGCATCACGAAAGCGTTTGTCAGCCAGTTCACGTTCCGCCATTTCCGCGCTCAATGCGGCAGTGCGCTGTTCAACTGCAGTCTCGAGTTCGGCACGATAGGCTGCCGCACGCGCTGCGCGGCTCACTCGCCAGTAAACGGCACCGGCGATCATGACAAAAACGAGCATAACTGCCACCGTTATCAGGCGCGCAAGGTCGTTGGCAGCGCGTAGCGCCCGCCCCATAGGTTCGATATGAACCAGTTTCAGAGACGTTTCGGCAATCGGCTCGTCGACCGCAACTGAATATTGGCCGGACGGCCCGATCATCATCCCATCCGGCGCAAAACGATAATTGCTCGGCTTCATATCCGCAGCATTGAACTGTCCACTCTCGATAATCTTTGTGCGTTCTGTAGTTGATATAGTCTGAAAAGAGCGAAGGTCTTCGGCCTTATCAGTGGAGGCCAGTATGATCCCGCGAGGATCAACAACGAAGGTCTGGCCGGGGTCATTTGCCCATGTTTGCACCAGTCTGTGGAATTCAAATTTGATGACGACCACACCAACCGGATTAGCCTGATCACCGATGCGCCGCGCCAAAAAAAGGCCGAAACGCCCACTCAAATCACCTATGGCATAATATTCTGCCGAACCTCCTGCCATCGCGCCCTTGAAATAAGGCCGGAAATCGTAATTGCGTCCGACAAAGCTCTCCGGCGTATTAGCATTCGATGACGCAATAACAGTTCCGTCACGAGCGATCACATAGATGATTGGCGAACCGATCTGATGTGCAAGAAGTTCAAGCTTTTGGTTCAGACGAGTGGTCGCGTCCTCCGATCTGCCAGCAAGCACATCACGCAGATCGCTATATTCCTTCAAAACCACAGGCAACAACCGGAACTTTGCCAGTTCACTGTCTATCAGGCGGGTCTGTTGACGCGCTACAAGCGTGGCATTTTGCCGAAGTCCATCAAGCGCCTCGTTTTCCGCCCACAGCCGGGCGGAAAACCACACACCGATTGCCAGTAAGAAAGCGAGGGCAACCAAAAGGAATTTTGTAATCTTCGATGGCACCTTCATTTGTGCATATTTATGCAAATTCAAACGAATAGTCACGCAGAATCTTGCACAAGACACGCACGAAAGTAAATCGAAATCTGCAGAAAATCATTTAATTTCAATATTTTAATCTTTTTAAATTCGCTCTCTGGTGATCATTGTTCAGCTACAGCATGTTAGCGCTACTTCGAAAAGGGAGTTTCGAAGGGAGGAGCTTAACCGTGAACCGCATCAATATAGCACCCGCATCGCAATCACTTCCAGAGCCGCTCTTATCGACCGGGTCACTGATATTGCGTGCTCGAAGCTGAAGCGGAGCGCGGAGTGAGATTATTCACCAGCGCCAAACAAGCCTTCTCTCACGAACCCAAGTGGAAGTGCAGAGAGACGAGTTGATGGCGACGGAAAAACACCCTGAAACCGTTTCGCTGATCCGGTTCCACAACAAGGGGTGAAATTCAAAAATCCAGAGATTGGAAGGAGCAACCCATGGTCTCAATTACAAGTGAACGGAGTGAAGTGCAAAGCACGAATAGCCGCCTGAAATCCATCATCGGTGGCTCGACCGGCAATCTGGTCGAATGGTTCGACTGGTATGTTTACGCAGCATTCGCGCTCTATTTTGCACCGCACTTCTTCCCGTCTGAAAGCCAGACCGCGCAGCTCATGAGTGCTGCCGCAGTCTTTGCAGTCGGCTTTGTCATGCGCCCCATCGGTGCGTGGATCATGGGTATTTACGCCGACCGCAAGGGTCGCAAGGCGGGTCTTGCACTGTCCGTGACGCTGATGTGTGCAGGTTCGCTCATCATCGCACTGACGCCCGATTACCAGACCATCGGCCTCGCAGCTCCGGCCCTTCTCGTGCTCGCGCGTCTGATGCAGGGCCTGTCAGTCGGCGGCGAATATGGCGCAAGCGCCACCTATCTGTCGGAAATGGCAGGCAAGGATCGTCGCGGCTTCTTCTCCTCGTTCCAGTATGTCACGCTCATTTCAGGCCAGCTTCTCGCAATCTTGCTTTTGATTGTGCTTCAGTCGACCATGGAGACCCCGGCACTGGAAGCCTGGGGCTGGCGTATTCCGTTCTTCATCGGTGCATTGCTCGCCGTTGTCGTGTTCTGGCTGCGTCGCGGCCTTGCGGAAACCGAAAGCTTCAAAAACGCCAAGACCAAAGACACTCCAAAGTCCGGTTTCTGGACGCTTATCAAGCATCATCCGAAGGAAACCGCTCTCGTCATGCTTCTGACTGCCGGCGGCACGCTCGCATTCTACGCTTACTCGATCTACATGCAGAAATTTCTGGTGAATACGTCCGGCTTCAGCCGTGAAGTGGCAAGCCAGATCAATGCCGTGACCCTTTTCATCTTCATGTGCCTGCAGCCCATCGCTGGCGCTTTGTCAGACAGGATTGGTCGTAAGCCATTGATGATCGCGTTCGGCGCCGCAGGTGTTCTTTTCACCTATCCGATTTTCACGACGCTGGAACAGACCCGCGACCCGATCACGGCTGGTCTGCTGGTCATGGGTGCGCTCATCATCGTCACCGGCTACACCTCCATCAACGCTGTGGTGAAGGCGGAACTTTTCCCGGCGCATATCCGTGCACTCGGCGTAGCCCTGCCCTACGCACTGGCCAACACTCTCTTCGGTGGTACTGCCGAATATGTTGCACTAAGCTTCAAGAATGGTGGCTGGGAACGCGGCTTCTACTGGTACGTCACCATCATGATCGGCATTTCCCTTATCGTTTATCTGCGTATGCGGGATACGAGCAAGGACAGCATGATCAAGGAAGACTGATACTGCCTCCCAAGCGACAAAATGCCGGACTTAACGTCCGGCATTTTTATTCCTCCTGTTGTACTGTCCGAAACCGCCCAGGGCTTTGCCCCATCCATTTATGGAAGGCGCGATAAAAGGCGCTCGGCTCACTGTAGCCAAGTTCGGCAGCCACCTCCGCCACGCTCAACCTGTTTTCCTGCAAAAACCTTTCAGCAATAACGAACCGCAACTCATCCTTGATCGTGCCGAAGCTCTGCCCCTCCCCGCGCAGCCTGCGTCGCAAGGTCGGTACGGACATGCCAAGTCCCTTCGCGAGCTCTTCAAAAGAAGGCCAGTCTGTGATTGGCAAAGCATTCAATTGTGCGCGTACCCTTGCGGAAAGATCATTATCATGACGATAGCGGATCAGAATGTTGGCGGGAGCTTCTCGTAAAAAACTGTCCAGCGCTACATCGCTGCGAATGATCGGCAGTGATAGATAAGACGATGAAAAAACCAGTCGCGTCACCGGCTGGTCGAACAGGACCGGCGCTCCGAAGAACTTGTGATAGTCTTGACGGTGGACCGGTGCCGGACAAGCAAAGTCGAGCGTCCGCAACGGAATACGTCGCCCGATCAGCCAGCAGACCACACCCATCAGGATCAGCCAATAGGCACGATAAGCAAAGGCAGGTCTCGGGTGCCCGGCATCGGTCAGAACGACATGGGCCATGCCATCGCGGATCCGCAATTCGCCCCGCGGATCATCCAGCACTACATTGAGAAACTGCAAAGCCCGTCGCAAAGCCCGTTCCAGCGTGCCAGCATGCAGCACGGCATGACAAAGCAGATTGAAGCTGCCGGGGCGCATCGGCCTTGCAGCCAGCCCAAAGAATTCGTCGTTGATCGTTTCGGCAATCAGCCACCACAAACGACCATATTCCACATTAGTGACGGGTTCTGTCACTGTCTCCGGCAGGCCGATCTTCGCCATCAGGGCAGCCGTATCCATGCCCCGGACACGCACGCTTTCGAGCGCATCCTCGACAAAGCCCGGTGCAATATTATGGCGTTCCATGGCTTCTCTATGTTGCAAAATCGATCACACATTAATGCATCTAATGTCATTGTTTGCAATGCGTGACGCGTTAACCTTTAGGCATGGTTGGCCACGAGGAGGTGGCGGTCAGGGAGGTTATACTGGATGACTGAAACGTCCGTTTCAGCGCGATTGATGCGTTATGATGATGCCGTCGCGCAATTTCGCATCGAAGATGCCATTGCAAAGCTTCACGGCAATCCTGAAACAGGCATGAATGCCTGTATTGAATGCTGCGACCGGCATACGGGTGATAATCGCGTAGCCCTGCGCGCGATTGCAGCCAATGGCGAACTTTCCGAATTTACCTTCGAGAACCTGCGCGATATGGCCGCTCGTGTCGGCAATGTACTGAAAGATGCAGGTGTCGGCGCTGGTGACGTGGTCGCCGGCCTGTTGCCGCGCACACCAGAACTCATTGCAACCATTCTCGGCGCATGGCGTATCGGCGCTATTTATCAGCCGCTTTTCACCGCTTTCGGCCCAAAAGCAATCGAACACCGCCTGAAAACCAGCGGCGCAAAACTGGTCGTCACCAACACGGCTAACCGCTCCAAGCTGACAGAAGTTGAAAACTGCTCCAAAGTCGCAATCGTGCTGGCACCCGGCGAAGACTTGCCAGCCGGCGACATCGATTTTCGCGCGGCAGCGGCTTCTGCTTCAGTTGACTGCGCGCCGGTGCTTCGCAAGGGCAGCGATCTGTTCATGATGATGTCGACTTCCGGCACCGCTGGCCTGCCCAAAGGCGTACCGGTCCCGCTTTATGCGCTATTGGCGTTCGGTGCCTATATGCGCGAAGCCATCGGTCTGCGTTCCGACGATATCTTCTGGAACATTGCCGATCCGGGCTGGGCCTATGGCCTTTACTATGCTGTGACTGGTCCGTTGCAGCTTGGCATGGCAACCACGCTTTACGAAGGTGGTTTCACCGCCGAAAGCACCTACGACATCATTGAGCGTCTTGGCGTCACCAGCCTTGCCGGTTCGCCTACTGCCTTCCGTCTGTTAATGGCCGAGGGACCGGAAGCTGCGAAACGTGCCAAAGGTCGCCTGCGTGTGGTGTCGAGCGCCGGAGAACCGCTTAACCCGGAAGTCATTCGCTGGTTCGACGCATATCTTGGCGCACCGATTTACGATCATTACGGCCAGACCGAACTCGGCATGGTGGTGAATAATCATCACGGCCTTGAACATTCCGTTCGACACGGTTCGGCTGGCCATGCAATGCCCGGCTATCGCATTGCCGTTCTGGATGAACAGAGCAATGAGCTCGGTCCTAATCAGCCCGGCATTCTTGCTGTCGATACTGCAAAATCGCCGCTTCTCTGGTTTTCCGGCTATTACAAGCAGGAAACACCAGCCATTGCGGACGGTTACTATCGCACCGGAGATACAGTGGAATTCGAGTCGGATGGTTCGATCAGCTTCATAGGCCGTGCCGATGACGTTATAACATCATCAGGTTATCGCATTGGACCCTTCGATGTCGAAAGCGCCCTTCTTGAACACGCAGCCGTCAACGAAGCAGCGGTCGTCGGCGTACCTGACCCGCAACGAACGGAAATTGTGAAGGCATTCGTTATCCTTGCACCCGGTGTCGAAGGTACGCATGAACTGAAGGATGAGCTGGCGTTGCACGTGAAGAAGCGGCTTTCCGCCCATTCCTATCCGCGTGAAATCGATTTCGTGAACGAGCTTCCCAAGACACCAAGCGGAAAAATCCAACGTTTCCTCCTGCGCAAGGCGGAAATCGACAAACAGCAACAGACGAAGGCTTGAGGACAAGAATATGCAGATTAAGGATCGGGTATTTCTGATTACTGGCGCAAGCTCTGGCCTCGGTGCAGCAGTTGCGAAAATGGCCGTCAATGCCGGTGGCAAAGTCATGCTTCTCGATGTAAATGCGGAAGCTGGCGAAGCGCAGGCCAAGACGCTTGGTTCGGCGGCGAACTTTCATCGCACCGACGTCACCAGCGATGCGGATGGCAAGGCTGCCATCGCGGCTGCGCTTGAGGCTTTCGGGCACGTCGATATACTCATCAATTGTGCGGGTGTGGCACCGGGCGAAAAAGTTCTCGGTCGCGACGGCGCACATAAGCTGGAAAGCTTCACGCGCGCAATTTCGATCAATCTGGTTGGCACATTCAACATGCTGCGCCTTGCTGCCGAAGCTATGGCAAAGAACGAGCCCGGTGAAGGCGGAGAACGTGGCGTCATCATCAACACGGCGTCGGTTGCAGCCTTTGACGGCCAGATTGGGCAAGCTGCCTATTCCGCTTCCAAGGGCGGCGTTGCTGCCATGACCTTGCCTGTGGCGCGCGAGCTTGCGCGATATGGCATCCGCGTCATGACCATTGCGCCTGGAATTTTCGCCACGCCGATGATGGCGGGCATGCCGCAGGAAGTGCAGGATGCCCTCGGCGCTTCAGTGCCTTTCCCGCCTCGCCTCGGTCGCCCGGACGAATATGCGGCTCTTGCCCGCCACATCGTGGAAAACCAGATGCTCAACGGTGAAGTCATCCGTCTGGATGGCGCACTTCGCATGGCAGCAAAGTAACGAGGAACAATCATGTCCAACAGCGATCCTATTGTCATTGTCGGTGCTTCGCGTACTCCCATGGGCGGCTTTCAGGGCGATTTTGCCAACGCCCAGGCGACCGATCTTGGTGCCGCCGCCATTCGCGGCGCACTTGCGGGCGCGGGTCTTGCACCGGAAGCAGTAGAGGATGTCTATATGGGCTGCGTCCTGCCTGCGGGTCAGGGACAGGCTCCGGCGCGTCAGGCTTCGATCAAGGCCGGGATACCTGTTTCCACCGGCGCAACGACGGTCAACAAGATGTGCGGCTCAGGCATGAAGGCAACCATGCTGGCGCACGATCTGCTGCTGGCAGGTTCTGCCGATGTCATCGTGTCCGGCGGCATGGAGAGCATGACGAACTCCCCCTATCTGCTGCCAAAGGCACGTGGTGGGTATCGTATGGGACACGGCCAGATTATCGACCATATGTTCCTCGATGGGCTTGAAGATGCCTATGACAAAGGTCGTCTGATGGGCACCTTTGCCGAAGACTGCGCGGAAGCCTACCAGTTTACTCGCGAAGCTCAGGATGAGTTCGCCATTGCCTCTCTGACACGTGCGCAGAATGCTATCACGAACGGCCTTTTCGCCGCCGAAATTACCCCCGTTTCAGTGAAAGCTGGACGTAGTGAAGTTGAAATTTCCATTGATGAGCAGCCCGGCAAGGCGAAACTGGACAAAATTCCCACCCTTCGCCCGGCATTTCGTGACGGCGGCACCGTGACGGCTGCCAACTCCTCCTCGATTTCGGACGGGGCGGCAGCCCTTGTCCTCATGCGCGCTTCCGAAGCGGAAAAGCGCGGCCTCACCCCACGTGCGGTTCTGGTCGGCCATGCGACCCATGCCGACAAGCCGAATCTCTACCCGACCGCCCCGATCGGCGCCATAAACAAGCTTTCAGCGAAAATCGGCTGGAACCTGAAAGATGTCGATCTCTTTGAGATCAATGAAGCTTTTGCGGTGGTAACCATGGCGGCCATGCGTGATCTTGATCTACCGCACGACAAAGTCAACATTCATGGTGGCGCTTGCGCCCTTGGCCATCCCATCGGCGCGTCAGGGGCGCGCATACTTGTCACCCTGCTTTCAGCCCTTGAAACCCATGGTCTGAAGCGCGGTGTTGCTGGCATCTGTCTGGGCGGCGGCGAAGCGACTGCGGTTGGTATCGAGAGGATCGTCTGATGCTCTTGAGCGATACGCAGGAGCAGATTCGCGATGCCGCTCGGCAGTTCGTGCAGGAACGGCTCGCGCCGGGTGCCGCCGCACGTGACAGGGAGCACGCTTTTCCACGCGCGGAGCTCGCCGAAATGGGCGAGCTTGGTTTTCTCGGAATGCTGGTGCCGGAAGAATGGGGTGGTTCCAATCTCGGTACGGTTGCCTACGCTCTGGCGCTGGAAGAGATTGCTGCGGGCGATGGGGCATGTTCGACCATCGTTTCGGTCCATTCATCCGTCGGCTGCGTTCCGATCCTGCGTTTCGGCACCGAAGAACAGAAAAAGCGTTTTTTGCCCAAGATGGCAGCCGGTGAATGGATCGGCGGGTTCGCGTTGACCGAACCACAGGCCGGCTCGGATGCGTCTGCGCTTAAAACCCGTGCACGCCGCGACGGCGATCATTACGTGATCGACGGTTCCAAGCAGTTCATCACATCGGGCAAGAATGGCAGCGTGGTGATCGCTTTTGCCATCACCGATCCATCGGCAGGCAAGAAAGGCATTTCGGCTTTCATCGTGCCGACCGATACTCCGGGCTACGAAGTTGTTTCCGTGGAACACAAGCTCGGCCAGCATTCGTCGGATACCTGTGCGCTCGCTTTCACCAACATGCGCATCCCAGTAGAGAACCGACTGGGCGATGAGGGCCAGGGCTACAAAATCGCGCTTGCCAATCTGGAAGGCGGACGCATCGGCATTGCGGCACAATCAGTCGGTATGGCTCGCGCAGCGTTCGAAGCTGCATGCGCTTACGCCAAAGAGCGCATTACATTCGGTAAGCCGATTATCGAGCATCAGGCCGTCGCTTTCAGACTCGCCGACATGGCAACGAAGATTGAGACAGCCCGTCAGATGGTTCTCCATGCAGCTGCGCTGCGCGAGGCGGGCAAACCCTGCTTGACCGAAGCATCAATGGCCAAACTCGTCGCCTCCGAAATGGCAGAACAGGTCTGCTCCGCCGCGATCCAGATTCATGGCGGCTACGGTTACCTTGCTGATTATCCGGTTGAGCGCATTTATCGCGATGTTCGCGTGTGCCAGATTTACGAAGGCACCAGCGACGTACAGCGTCTCGTTATAGCGCGAGGATTGTGACGGTCACCTGCGATAGTGTTTGCAAGTCACAGTGAAAATCGGCCAAAAGATCGTGTGCGGATACGAGGTCTATCCGCGTGCAGAATGTGAGGTCCGATGACTGTTCGCCCGATTGTATGCTATCCGGATAAACGACTGCGCGCTATTGCCGAGCCGATCACCCTGTTCGACAGCGCTTTGCAGGAATTAGGCACCGATCTTCTCGATACGATGCGCGCAGCACCGGGCATCGGTATCACCGCGCCACATGTCGGCATATCGAAACGTTTGGTGGTTTTAGAACTACCGACCGAGCCAAGCCCGAAATTCTATGTGAATCCGGAAATAGTCTGGGCTTCGGACGAAAAAATCCATCATCAGGAAGGTAGCGTTTCGATGCCGGGCGTAGTCGACGACGTCGAGCGCCACGCCCGCATCAAAATTCGCCATCAAGACCTGAGTGGCACCGAGCAAACCGAGGAATCGGAAGGCTTGCTCGCCGTTTGCCATCAGCACGAAATAGACCAGCTCGACGGTATTTTCTGGATTCAGCGCCTCTCGCGATTGCGTCGAGACCGCCTCATCAAACGTTTTGAGAAATCGCAGCGCCAGAGATAGTTGGCGCTGCGAAATACACTCAATAGAGCAGACGGGCCCGGATCGTGCCGGGAATTTCGCGAATGGCTTGCAGAACCGTTTCGCTGGCCTCACCGACGCCGTCTGCTTCCATCACAAGATAACCCACTTCGCCATCGGTTTGCAGAAACTGACTGGCGATGTTGATGTTATGCGTCGAGAAAACATTCACGAGGCTGTTGAGGATGCCCGGGCGGTTTTCATGCACGTGCATGAAGCGCGTACCCGTGGGACGCGGCGGCAGTTGGACTTGCGGGAAGTTGACAGCGCCCAGCGTGGAACCGACATCAGAATATTCGACCAGTTTTCTGGTGACTTCCAAACCGATACGTTCCTGCGCTTCTTCTGTCGATCCGCCGATGTGCGGTGTGAGAATGACGTTCTCCAGCCCCTGAATCGGGGAGACAAACCTGTCGTTGTTGGAGGCTGGTTCAACCGGGAACACGTCAATGGCAGCGCCTGCAAGGTGACCTTCCTGCAGAACCTTCGCCAGAGCCTCCAGATCAACAACCGTACCGCGCGCATTGTTGATGAGAAAGGCTCCCTTCTTCATCTTGCGCAGTTTCGCTTCGGTAATCAGCTTCGAAGTCGACTTGTTGGACGGCACGTGCAGGCTGACGACATCCGAAATCTTCAGCAGCTCATCGAGGCTCGCAGCCGGTTTGACATTACCATATTGCAGCTTGTCGGAAGTATCGAAGTAGCGCACCGTCATGCCGAGGCTTTCGGCCAGATTGCCGACCTGCGAACCGATATTGCCATAACCGATGATACCAAGCGTCTTGCCGCGCACTTCGCGGCTGCCGTTTGCCGTTTTGTCCCAACCGCCTGCATGTGCGGAGACGGAGCGTGGGAAAATCCGGCGCATCAGCATGATGATTTCGCCAATCACCAGTTCTGCGACCGAACGGGTATTCGAAAATGGTGCGTTGAAGACCGGAATGCCGCGCTTGCGGGCAGCTTTCAATTCAACCTGATTAGTTCCAACCGAGAAGCAACCCACTGCAATCAGGCGGTTAGCCGCGGCAAAAATCTCTTCAGTCAGCTGCGTCCGCGAACGAATTCCGACGATATGCGCAGACGAAATCGCTTCAATCAGATCGACTTTATCCAGCGCCTTCGGCAGATGCGTGACATTGGTGTAACCGGAAGCTTTGAAGTAATCGACGGCCGTTTGATTGATGCCCTCCAGTAGAAGAACATTGATGCGGTCGCGTGCGAGAGAGAGACGTTCAGTCATTTTGGGGATTTCCAAGCTGTAACAGCAGATAGTCGGTTTACGACATGAATGAACGCACAGCCGTCGTCAACAGGATGGACTGAAAGATTTCACCCCTATTGCAGATTCATGAAGAAAGTGAACGGAGCAGTGTCTTTTCAGAAACCTGGGCGGACCTATCTGAATATCATGGCACATTACGAAAGCTTGCATTTGACTCGTCCGCCAGCCGAGCCAAAGATGCCCTTAATGATAGCAACCAGAGGAATGCTCCCGATGAGTGAAACGATCACCCTAGATACGCATGAAGCCATTCGGGACTGGGTGGCCGCTCGCAATGGAAACCCGGCTTTTGTCAGCACTTCCATAGACCCCGATGCAGTGCCCGTTTTGCGAATTGTTTTCGAACCGGAATTCGTCGCCGATGTCGAACGACCCTTGGATGCTGGCGGTCTTGAAGTCGTGGAATGGGAAGATTGGTTTCGCGTGTTCGATCAGGAAAAACTGGTCATGCTGGTAGCCCACTCAAAGCCGGGAAAACTTGATAATTTCTACCAGATCCTCCCGTCCTGATTGCTATTTAGACAATCATTTAATGCCTGTCAGGTGGGCCGGCTTCGAACCAGCCCGCCTGATTGACAATTCAGCTTTTCAGTTTCTTGCCGACGATTTCTGCGACCAGAGCCAGTGAAATGGCGCCTGCGTCGGGATGGCCAATGCTCTTTTCTGCCAACGGTCTTGCCCGACCGAGTTTCGGAGTAAGCGGAGCTGTCGCTTCCGCAGCCACCTTGGCGACTTCAGCGGCTTGTTTCCATGCATCAGCAAGTGGTTTCCCCGATGCAAATGCGTTTTCGAGCGTTTCCATGAAAGGCACAAATGCATCCACCAATGTCTTGTCGCCGGGTTTCGCGCGGCCGAGGGTTGTTACGGCATCAAGCGCGCGCCTGCCACCGCGAACGACTGCACCATCATCAATGTTGCCATTATCGGAGAGCTCCGCACTCCACGAGCGCAACAGAAGCCCCCACAGAGCTCCGGAGGTCCCTCCGGCCCGATCTGCCCAGGCATCGCCTGCAACAGCCAATACGCTTGCGGTCCCGGCCCCAGCCTTGACGGCCTGATCAGCTGCATCTTTTGCAGCTGCAGAGCCACGTCGCATGCCCTGACCGTGATCACCGTCGCCGGCGAAGGCATCGATGCGGCCCAGTTCTTCTTCAGCCTCGACCAACACGTCTGCGACGGCGTGCAAAATTCCCTGAATGCAAACGCCACCGGCACGCCCGGCTTCATCCGCCTTAGCAAAATCGGGGGCTGCATCCTCGTTGGCAATGACATTGTTCGCAGGCTCGACTGCGATCGCTTCGCCGCGACGTAGAACCGGAGTATCGCAAGCTGCGGTCCAGTAGCGCTCGAGTTCGTCATCGAGCCAAAGAAGGGTCAGTGAACAGCCCTGCATATCAAGGCTGGTGACAAATTCACCCGCTTCCGGTGCTACAGTATCGAGACCGGCTTTTTCCAGCAGCGATGCAATCGCCGTCCACAGGACAAACAGTTCTTCGTATTTGGTCGCACCGAGGCCATTCAGGATAACGCCAACTTTTTGCGTTCCTTTTGGACATTCCGCCAGAAGTTTTTCCACCAGCAGGCTTGCCAGACCGGAGGCAGGCAGGATCGCCTCCTCCTTGATCCCCGGTTCGCCGTGAATGCCGAGACCAAGCGCCATCTGGCCTTCCGGTACCGTAAAGAGCGGGTGCGGTGCGCCCGGCAAGGTGCAGCCTTTGAAGGCAACGCCAAAGGAGACAGTGTTCGCGTTCGCGTGGCGTGACAGCCGTTCGACTTCGTCCAGTGACAGACCGGCTTCGGCAGCGGCACCCGCGATTTTGAACACAACCAGATCTCCAGCAATGCCGCGCCGCTTCTCATGCATATCAGCCGGAGCGCTAGCCACATCGTCGGTTACGGGTACGATGCGGACATCAATACCTTCGGCACGCAAGCGTTCGGCAGCAACGCCGAAATTAAGAACGTCTCCGGCGTAATTGCCGAATCCCAGCAGAATACCGCCGCCCTTGTGCGCCTGTCGGCAGACGCGCGCCACTGCCGCAGTGGAAGGCGAAGCAAATACGTCACCAGCAACTGCTGCATCCGCCAAGCCCGGCCCGACGTAACCAGCAAATGCCGGGTAATGACCCGAGCCACCTCCGACAACCACAGCAACTTTACCTTGAGGCACCTTTGTGGAACGAACAACGCCGCCACGCACGTGGCGAACATAGCGGTTATAGATACTGGCAAACCCGGCAAGAGCGGTCGAGGCAAACTCCTCCGGCGCGTCGAAAATCGTCGTCATTGAAACAGTCCTTGGTCTGGGTAATTAGCCGCGTGGCAGGATGCGGCGCAGGTAGTCACGATTTGTAGCCGAAACGGAGAGCCCGTCGCCACCATAATGTTCGCATAAGAAGGGGCTGGCAAAACCGTGATCCAGCGCCATCCTGATAGCTGTGCGATAATTGATGATCCCGCTTTCAAGGGGAGCTGGATGCGTGACGGTCACACCGGATGCTGGGTCTTCCGTACGGGTGTAATTCTTGACGTGCCAGAACTTTGCGTAAGGCGCCACCTTCTCCATCATCTTCTGCCAATGTTCGACCGGACGGTGCAGACGGATGAGATTGCCAAGATCGGCATTGATCCCGACATTGTCGAGGCCAACTTCCTCAACGAAACGGACTGAACTGTCCGCAGTGCCAAGATAGGTATCTTCGTACATTTCAAGCGACAGCTCTATACCAAGCTCATCCGCATGGCGACCGAGTTCACGAATTCGCTCAACAGCCTTGTTCCACACAGCCGGATCGTCCGGGTTCTTAGCACCATCGACCGTCCAGAACCACAATGCCTGTTTTTGAGCGTCCGTCAGCGGTTCAAAAAGCCCGAAGGAAACGCAGCTCGCGCCAATTTCCTTAGCGGTGTCGATGACCCTGTGACCATAAGCCAGATATTCGTCGCCGTGTTGTGCGTCGATCACGCTGCGTCGCGACGTCGAAATTGCAGGAATAGTAAAGCCGAGCGATTTGACGACCGCCATAAATTCACTGAGACGAATCGATGACAAGTCAGCCAGTCGCAGCCAGCTGTCGGTCGGATCAAGTTCGGTAAACCCTGCATCCGCAACATCGGACAAAGTGCGGGCCCAATCTTCCACCGACTGATCCTGCACCGAACTGCCGTCCGGCAGCATATTGGGATACTGGATCATCGCTGCTGCAATTGGCCAGGTTTCGCGTGTCCATTTGGAAATCGTCTGTTGCAACTTACATTCCTGTTCTTTTGCGTGATCCATCGACATCAGGCCACGTTGCCGTTACCGGAGGGAATTTCGGGTTTCCGGCTACGCAGTTTGCCAATGCCCCAGAAGATGGCGGGTGAAACAAGCAGGAAGACGCCGAGCGTCATCAGCGATGCAACCAGGCCATTCGACCAGAATATCGAAAGCTGACCGCTGGACATCATCATCGACTGACGGAATGCATCTTCTGCCTTGTCTCCGAGAACCATGGCTAGAACCAACGGTGCCAGCGGATAGTCGAGTTTCTTGAAGATATAGCCCAGCACGCCAAATGCGATCACCAGCCAGACGTCGGTTATCGAGTTGGCGACCTGATAAGCGCCGGAGAAAATGACCGCGACAATGATCGGCCCGATGATCGAGAACGGCACGCGCAGAATAGATGCGTAGAGCGGCACGGTCGCAATGACCAGAATAACGGCGACAATATTGCCGAGATACATGGATGCAATCAGACCCCAGACGAAATCCGGGCGATCCGTGAACAATGTCGGGCCGGGAGTGAGGCCCCAGATCATTAGGCCGCCCATCATCACAGCAGCGGTAGCCGAACCCGGAACACCAAGTGCCAGCATGGGGAGAAGCGCAGATGTACCGGCAGAATGGTCAGCGGTTTCCGGAGCCACGATACCGCGCGGGTCCCCCTTGCCGAACTTCGATTTATCGCGGGCAGAACGACGAGCCACGCCATAGCTCATAAAGGATGCAGCCGTTGGTCCGGCGGGCGTTATGCCCATCCAGATACCGATCAGCGTTGAGCGTGCAAGCGTGAACCAGTAACGCGGTATCTCCAGTAGCGTACGCCCGATCTCACCGAGGCGCACCCGTGCCTTGATTCCATCAAAACGCAGCCCCTCCTCCGTCGTCAGCAGCAGTTCGCCGATCCCGAACAGGCCCATCACTGCAATCAGAAAGGAGATACCCTTGATAAGTTCCGGTATTTCAAATGTCAGGCGCAAATTGCCGGAGATAGTGTCCATGCCCACCGAGGCAAAGGCAAAACCGATCATCATGGAAACGAGCGTCTTGAAGGGCGATTGAGCACCCATGGATATAAAGCTGGCGAAAGCCAGAAAATAAACAGCGAAATACTCTGGCGATGAAAATCGCAGGGCGAAATTGGCAACCCAACTAGAGAGCAGTGTAATCATCATCACACCAGCCAGCGCGCCGATGCCCGCCGAAACGAATGCCAGCGTCAGGGCGCGGCTCGCATGTCCGGCCTTCGCCATCGGATATCCATCAAAAGTGGTGGCAACGGACGAAGGCTCGCCCGGAATATTGAAAAGAATGGACGTGGTTGATCCACCGAACAATGCCCCCCAATACATACAGGACAACAGAATGATCGCGGAGATGGGGTCCATTGTAAAAGTCAGTGGCAAAAGCAGGGAAACACCATTGGGCGCACCCAATCCCGGCAGGACACCAACCAAAATTCCAAGCGTTACACCCAGCATCATCAGCAAAACATGATTGAAACTGAGTATGTGGGCGAAGCCATCCATCAGGAGACTGAAGTTTTCCATGTCTTTCCTCCCAAGACATCGGACTTTCCGGTATCAATAAATGCCGAAGAAAGCCTCCACCGGACCTTTAAGGAGCGGAACCTTGAAGCCGATTTCAAAAATGACGAAAAAGAAGAGAGAAACGGCAATACCGGCTGGCAATGAAGCCCACCATTTGTAGCGCCCCTGAAACATCATCGCTGCAGCGATATAGAGCGCGGTACCGACATATAGTCCGAGAACCGTCGATATGGCAGCGAAGGCAACCAGCGGCAAGGCGAAACCGAGAACAGGTTTCAACCGAGAGAGTTCAACGAATACTTCTCCACTACCACGATGTTTTACAAATGCCAGAACGACATTGACCGCGCTTCCGAACATGATCAGTAGCCCGATGTAGAACGGAAAGTAACCTGCATCCGGCCCCATTTCGGTCCAGCCTGTACCAGCCTGTAGTGAGCCATAACAGACCACCGCTCCCAACCCACCCGTCAAAAGAGCTACGCTCCCCTCGACGATGAAGCGGGAAATTCCGGCCTCGCCTTTGTCACTCATTGGATAAGCTCCTTCAATGAATTGTGCAGACGCCGGCGGCGTCTGCACAAATACACGAAACGTCAGTTGGCAAGCCAGCCTTCACGCTTCAGCACGGCCGTTACCGCTGTTTCATCGTTCTTGATAAAGGATGAGAGTTCATTACCGCTCATATAGGCGGCAGATTGCGAACTATCGGCAAGATACTTCGCCCATTCAGGTGTTTCGGCAACCTTCTTGAGTACGCCTGCATAGTAATCAACGACGTCCTGATCAACGCCCGCAGGAAGCCATACAGTACGCGGCATGGCGTAATTTTCGATTGTAATCCCCGCTTCCTTGCAGGTTGGGATATCGCTCCACCCCATATCGCCAGCAATCTTGCCGTCACCTTTGAGCTTTTCGCCCTTGAAAACGCAAAGCGGCTTCACCATGCCTGCCTGCCATTGGCCAAGATTCTCGCTGGGATTGTTGACGTTGGCAGCAATGTGCTCCCCCGCGAGCTGGACGGCAGCTTCGCCACCGCTTTTGAACGGGATGTAGCCGAGTTTCGAGCCCGTGGCATCGTTGATCATGGATGTCAAAATCTGGTCAACGTCCTTGGACTGGCTGCCGCCAACCTTCAGGCCCGCATCATCTTTCGCCTTGGCGATGAACTCTGCGGCTGTCTTGAATTCAGACTTTCCGTTGACCCAAAGAATGAATTCATCCGAAGCCAGTGCCGAAACTGGGACCAGATCTGCCGATTTATAAGGAACCTTTGCGCGCACCGGCAAAAGATAGGCGTTGTTCGTGCCGAAAGCGAGCTTGTATGGATCGCCCTTATAGCCGGCAGTGTAGACAAAACCTTCTGCTCCGCCCGCGCTGCCCTTGTTTGTGACGACGATTGGCGCACTCATCAGGTCATACTTGCCGATGATCGACTGGATCGTACGCGCGAAAATATCTGTGCCGCCGCCCGGTCCTGCAGTCACGACAAACTCCACCGGCCGTGTCGGCTCGAATGCCAGAGCGGATGATGCGATTATTGCCACTCCTGCTGCCAGGCAGGCAATGTGCAAAGACTTCTTCATGGTCTATCCTCCCAGTTAAGCGGCATGGGCCTCCCCCCATGCCGATAGTGTCAAAATGACGAAAATCAGGCAGCGTCTGAAAGTGCTGCTGCTCTTTTCGCCATTCGTGCCGCGAGCAGGATCGCTTCGCGCGTGGCTCCCACGTCGGCGATGCCCTTTCCAGCAATATCGTAGGCTGTTCCATGGGCCGGCGTGCAAAGCGGGAATGGCAATCCGCCCATCATTGTCACACCTTTGTCGAAGCCCATCAGCTTCATCGCGATCTGACCCTGATCGTGATACATGGTCAGCACCGCCTGAAAATCATCTTTCAGCGCACGCAGGAACACTGTGTCAGCCGGGAACGGACCATCGACGTCGAAACCCTTGGCCTTCGCTGCCCTTACAGCAGGCTCAATAATGTCGATTTCTTCCATGCCAAAGCTGCCGCCATCACCGGCATGTGGGTTGAGCCCGGCCACTGCAATCTTCGGATTGTCGTATCCCGCTTTCTTCAGGCACACCCAAGCCAGTTCCAGCTCGGCGAGAATTCCTTCAACAGTCAGGGTCGAGGCTACATCCTTGAGCGGAATATGCGAAGTCACGCGCGCGTTCCAGACTTTCTCCAGAACGTTGAACTCACGCACCTTGCCTGTGAAGCTCAGCACATCGGCAACAAAGCGGATTTCGTCGTCGTAACCCGGATAAGCGAACCGCATCGCCTGCTTGTTGAACGGCGTAAAACAAACAGCCTGCGCATGTCCAGCATCGGCAAATTTCAGTGCGGTACGAAAGTTCTGGGTTGCGAAAGTTCCGCCAACCAGCGTGGCTTCGCTACGCACAACATCCTTCGGATCGAGATTCTTCAAGTCAACGAAGACGTGTTTGCCGACCGGCATGTTAGGCGCATTTTCGAGGTTGGCATCCTGCAGATCAAGTTTAACACCTGCGATATACGCACCTTCGTCCAGAATGCGGCGATCACCGAAGACGATGATATGCGCTTCTTTTCTGACATCTGGCAAAGCGAGCAGACGGGCTGTCAGCTCTGGACTGACACCAGCTGGATCCCCCATTGCAAGCGCGATCACGCTCGGTTCAGCGCCAGTAACGGTCATTAGCATCCTCCTCGTCTGCATTCTGTATACAGCATTCATAGGACAGCTCTCCGTACGGCGCAAGCATTTTGTATTCTGTATGCAGCATTTTATGTTGACGGTTGAAAGCTGGCCAGCCATCTTCGCCTCAGTTGGTGCGATGAGGATTCGAAACCACTCTTTGAGAAAAAGGCCGATGGACGAAATTCAGAAAACCGGGCAAGCCGACAACGGCTCACAAGCGTTCCGCCGCACTGCCTTGCACGATATGCTCGTCAACCATCTGCGCGACATGATTATCGAAGGGCAGCTGGAGCCAGGCACGCGCCTGCATGAAGGCCAGCTCGGAGAACAACTCGGCGTGTCCCGGACACCGCTGCGTGAGGCGATCAAGTATCTGGCCAGCGAGGGACTCGTCGAGCTTGTTCCAAGCCGCGGTGCTGTTGTGAAACGGTTCAGTGCAGCTGATGTCAGGGACATGCTCACCGTCCTGCGTACTCTGGAAGAACTTGCTGGGAAACTCGCCTGCGAGCTTGCGACCGACAAGGAAATCGCCGAGGTTCGTTCGCTGCACGATGAAATGATCGAACGCTACAAGCATGCTGACCGACTGCAATATTACAAACTGAACCAGCAGATTCATCTCGCCATCGTTCGCCTTGCCCAGAACCCCACGCTGGCTGACATTCACCAGATGCTGCAGACGAGATTGAAACGGATTCGTTTCGTCGGCCACGAAGGGGTCGAAAAATGGGCAGCGGCTGTATCTGAGCACCAAGAAATGATCGAGGCGCTGGAAGCCCGCGACGCAACCCGACTGTCAGAAGTATTGGGACACCATTTGACCAAGGCATGGGAGCGCGTACGCGACTCGATGTAAAGGCAATCAGGTGGGTAGTTCTATCTGTTTATCACTATCAGTCAGATTATCGTTTGATCGAAAACATCGGATGGGTTCTAACTCAATGGAGCCGGATCGCGTTATAAATCAGGGCGGGATCATTTTCGCTTATCCGATGCATTGGTACAGACTATGGAACTAAAATGGCTGGAAGATTTCGTCAGCCTCGCGGAACACAGGAGCTACTCCCGTGCTGCAGGTGACCGCAATATCACGCAGTCCGCTCTCAGCAAGCGCATCAAGCAACTGGAAGACTGGGTTGGTCTGCCACTAATCGATCGCTCATCCAACCCGATATGCCTGACAAAGGCAGGAGAATGCTTTCTTCCGCGGGCACAAGATGCTCTCGAAATGCTGCTCAGTGCTCGCAAGAGTGTCAGCGACGGCTACAGCGCAACGTGGGAAATCATTTCCTTCGCAACACTCAACACGCTGTCGCTCACATTCTTCCCGCATTGGATGGCACAGATTGAAGCTTCTGGGGCTTCATTCCGCGCCCGTTTTGCCGATCCGCATTCATCGTTCGTCGGTAATATCTCCACACTCGTCAGCGGGCATTGCGACTTCTTCCTGACTTATGCGCATCCGGCTGTTCCGCAGATGGACGATCTTGGCGGTTATCCGTTTTTGGCACTGGGCACCGAGAGGGTCATCCCTGTATCCGCTCCTGCGCCGAATGGACAGGCCTTGCATAGCCTGAAGGAAAAGGCGCTACCGATCGACTTCCTCAGCTATCGTGGCAACTCGTTCTTTTCCCTCGCACTACCCTGGTTGTTTGAGAAACATGGTTTCGAATTGAACACGGTTTACGAAAACGGAATGTCTGTTGCGCTCAAGGCAATGGCGGTCTCCGGACATGGTGTTGCATGGATACCGGAAAGCCTTGTCGATGATGAACTCAAGCGTGGCGTGCTGGTCCGCGCCGGTGAAACAAACACCGATCTGTTGATTGAAATCCGCGTGTACCGAACACCCCAATTCAGGAACAAGCAGGCGGAACTCTTCTGGCGCCGCGCCTCACAACTGGTTTCCCAGAAAAGTGGCCACAACGCCGGAAGTCTTGCGCCGAGTTAAAACATCAAGGCCGCGTGAAAAGTGCCGCAACAGCTTTCAGGTTCTCTGCATCGTCAAGATCGCGTAAATCCAAATAGATTTGATCCGCCGCCGGAATCGCCGCACAACAATCTAGAAATTTCCGCGTCCGATCATCGGCATTGAAAGGTTGCTGCAGGGTACCAACAGCGAAGCTGCGCGACGCCTGCAAAACACGTCCGTTTTTCAGTGTAACGGTTGCGACATGCGGCAGCTTTTCCGCTGATACCCGTTCTTCCTCCATCGAATAACTTCGCATGGCGATAACATCGAGCAGTGGATCGTCCCGGAAAGCAACCACAGCCTCTGGGGTGAAATCCGCAAGTGCTAGATGTCCCTGCCGCAGGGCGCGCGCGACGCAATATTGCATGGAGAAGCGTGCCTGCATCTGGTCGGCCGGCTGCCTATAGGTAAGATTGCGATAGTTCGCGATCCCAACCAACGTATCTACAGCCACAACATCCTCGGCATCAAACCCGTGCTCTTCCTTAAGATCAAGCAATGAGTCGACGATCATATGGGTGGACCCACAGCAAGGGTGCCGTTTCGGCATGACACCGGCCGTTTCAATCACATGCGTCTTGTCGATGAGGATATCTTCGATATTCCAGCTGAGACGTGGGTCACCAGCGAATAGCTCACGAATACCTTGCTCCCCTTCCAGAATATCGGGCCGTGCCTCCATTCCAGCTTTTGCGAGCAATGCAGCCTCAACGGCATTGCGCGCGGCCATGCCCGCATGAAACGGCTTGATCAGCGTACCGAACTGACCTTTCGTGCCGGATGCGAAACTGGCAGCGATAGTAATCGCCTGTGCGGTCGCCTGGATGTCGAGACCGAGCATTTGAGCCGTGGCGACAGCAGTGCCAATACTCCCCACCGTTGAGGTGCCATGCCAGCCAGCTGTGTAATGTGCCTGTCCCAGGCCGTTGCCTACCAGCGCCTGCGCCTGCAGTCCTGCCAGATAGGCGTCGATCAGACGCCCCCCTGCGGTTTCATCTAGATCGGCCAACGCCAGGATAGCGGGCACGATCACCGCCGAAGCATGGCTCATGCCGGGCAGAAAATTATCGTCGAAATCGAGCGCATGTGCTGCTGTACCATTGACCAGCGCAGCGAACATCGGGCTGCCTGTTCCTCCCGCAACCAACAAAGCAGTTCCACCAGCGCTGAATTCTGCAAAGGCTTTCACAACGCTTTGCGTGCTGACGTCGTCGCGGCCTGCCACCATACAGGCCAAGGTATCTAAAATGGCGTCACGCGCCAGTTTCCGCGCATTGGTGCTCAACACTGGTTTTGCGCATGCCGAAGCTATCGCGAGTGCGACCGTCATTTCCTCCCGCGGCATGATTTCACCCCTGAAATGCGTCAAGAATGAGCTTCAAAAGACGCCCGAACTTGTGTCGATTGAGCTGGCGCCCAGCAATGTCAGTATCCACGCGATGCACGATCACCATGTCAAGGGCAGGCAAGACAACGCAGAAATGGCCACCTGCACCGAAGCCTGCATAACTGCCTTTCGGCGTCACCACACCGGGGAAAAACACGCCATCACGCTCCAGCCACCACATATAGCCATAAGCGCCACGTGCACCAGCATGAGAGTAAGGCATCACACATTCCTGCCCCCACCCATCAGGTAGAACGGATGCACCATTCCATCGGCCATTGCGCAGATAAAGCTGGCCGAAGCGGGCCAGATCACGTGTCGACAGACGGAACGGGTAGGCGGCGTGCCGGCTTTCCGTAAAGTGATCATGCCAGCCATCCGGCTTGCCACCATCCAGTCTGAAATCCTCAAGCCCGAGCGGCTTTGCGATACGCTCATCGAAAGCCTGGTGTACGGTCTTGCCGGTCAACTGCTCGAAAATAGTGCCGAGCGCATTGAAATCCCAGTTGTTGTAACACCAGAAGGTGCCCGGCGCATGGGAATGGCGCTTTTCCTTGATCATCCGCATCCATGGCGTCTCGTAGCCCGCGGGATGATAGACGCCGGAACGCGCAGTCAGGAGATCATAAACCGTCGCCTGCTTCTCGACTTCGCTCAAGCCTTCATTGTCATCAATACCTAGCTGTTCCAGCGTCAGGCTGAGATCAATGGTGCCATCGGCGACATCCTGCCCCATCAGTGCGGCAAGGATACTCTTGCGAATGGAATGGCAGAGATATTTGTGTGTGATGTCACCATATGTGTGGACGATCTTATTACCTTGGACGATCATCAACGCATCGGTTTCCTGTTGGTCCGCGCAAGTATCAACAGCACGAAGTCCAGCTTCCGACCAACCCGCCGCGGCAGGACTCTTCAAACGTTCCCATTTCTGTCCCGGATTAGCCGCCGAATGATAGTTCATACCCGTATTTCCCTAGCCTGATTATGTGCGACGGCTTCCACGCTGGCCTGCAGGAATTCCTGCGTATATTCAGCCTTGGCGCGCAAATGACGAAGATCGTCCGCCGTCAGTTCTTCCAGAATGATGCCCTTGTGCATGACCCCGACACGCTCGCAGATATGCGCCACTACGGCGAGGTCGTGCGAAACCATGAGATAGGTGAGATTGCGCTCGCGGCGCAGGACCTTGAGCAGATTGAGAATTTCCGCCTGCACGGAAACATCGAGCGCAGATGTCGGTTCATCCAGAAGAAGCACATCCGGCTCGATGATAAGCGCACGCGCTATTGCGACGCGCTGACGCTGACCACCGGACAATTCATGAGGATAGCGATAAAGGAAACTTGGGCCGAGACCGACCGCCTGCAATACGTCACGAATACGCTCGTCTTTGCGATCCATGTCGTGAATGGCAAGCGATTCCGCCAACACCTTGTGCACCTGCTTGCGCGGGTGCAGCGAAGCATAGGGGTCCTGAAACACCATCTGCACACGACGGAAAAACGCTTTGTCGCGTTCCCCGCCCATCTTCAGTTCATCAAAAACGAAGTTGCCTTGATGGTGCGGGATGAGGCCTGCGAGAGCGCGCAGGATCGTGGATTTGCCACAACCGGATTCACCGATCAGGCCATAGGCCGCGCCGCGCTCGATATGAAACTTTACCTTCCTGACGACAGTAGCGCGCTTGCGCCCTTTGCCGAAGCTGATGGAAAGGTCCGAAACATCCACAAATGGAGAGTTGGCGGCATGTGTCATGAGTTTTCTCCCACCAGCGTCGGCTCGGTGAGCCAGCTATTGTCGCGTTCGGGCACCTTCAGCATATCGACCGGCTGATCCAGCCGAGGAAGACTTGCCAGAAGCGCCTGCGTGTAGGGATGACGGGCCTTGTGTAGGTCCTTGGCCGGCAGATCTTCCATGATGCGCCCCGCATACATAACCAGTACCCGGTCACAAAAGTCCGCCACCAGGTTGAGGTCATGGCTGATGAACATCAACCCAGTACCTGAACGGCTGACCAATTCATCGAGTACAGTCAAAACCTGACGCCGCACAGTCACGTCGAGCGCGGAGGTCGGTTCGTCAGCAATAATCATGTCCGGTTCAGGGATCAGCATCATGGCGATCATCACACGCTGGCCCATGCCACCGGAAATCTCATGCGGGAACAGACGCATGACACGCTCGGGATCGCGTATATGCACGGCCTCCAGCATGGCAATTGTCTTCTGTCGTGCCGCCGCCGATTTTACCCGATGGTGTAGCCGATAGGCTTCCATGATCTGATCACCGATACGGATCAGCGGGTTGAGTGAATATTTCGGGTCCTGAAGGATCATCGAAATGCGGTTGCCACGTACACCGCGCATCTGACGTTCGCTGGCCGACAGCAGGTCGATCTCACCGAAACGCAGGCTCTTGGCGCGGATTTGTGCCGCCTTTGGTGTCAGCTTGAGGATCGAGCGCCCAGTCATCGACTTACCGGAACCGGATTCGCCTACAATACCGACTTTTTCACGCCCTATGGAAAAGCTGATGCCGCGAACAACATCGATGTTGCGGTCAGCGCCGGGAAACGACACCCACAGATCATCAACTTCAAGCAATGGTTTTGTCATCGATCTTATCCGTTTCTGGGGTCGAGAACGTCGCGCAAACCGTCGCCGAACAGGTTGAAGGCGAGGCTCGCGATCAAGATTGCAGTGCCGGGTACAGCGGCAAGCCACCACGAAGTCATCATGAATTCGCGACCACTGGAAAGCATCGCGCCCCATTCCGGACTTGGCGGCTGTGCGCCAAGACCGAGAAAGCCAAGGCCGGCGGCCGTCAGAATGATCGAAGACATGTTGAGCGTAATGCGGATCACCACCGACGGAATGCACATCGGCACGACATGTTTCGTAATCACCCGCATCGTGGAAGCCCCCTGCAGACGAATGGCGGCCACATAGTCAGACGAGCGGATGGTCAGTGTTTCGGCGCGAGCAAGACGGGCTATCGGTGGCCATGCGGCGAGCGAAATGGCGATGACGGCATTTTCGATGCCTGGCCCAAGCGCTGCAGCAAAGGACAGCGCGAGCACGAGACTAGGAAAAGCAAGGAAGATATCGACAATACGCATCAGTGCCATATCAACCCAGCCGCCCATATAGCCTGCGGTGGTGCCAACGACGAGACCAATAGGCGCAGCGATGACAGCAGTCAGCGTCACGATGTAAAGCGTGATGCGCGAGCCATAGACAAGGCGGCTGAAAATATCACGCCCCAGTTCGTCTGTGCCAAAGAAGTGTCCCCATGACGGGGGTTGAAGCCGGTTCGCGAGATTGTTGGTACCAATGTCGTGCGTCGCGATTAGAGGCGCAAGAATGGCTACCAGTACCAAAAGCACGATTACGGCCAGACCGAATACGGCAGACGTATTGGCCATCAACTTGAACCAGGAACGGCGTAACTGCTGGATATTGGCCTGAAAGGCAGATGTAGGCACGGGGGCAGTCAGCCAACCCCGCAGAGAATTGGAAGTTTGGGCCGACGATGTGCTGGTGTGGGTGTTCATCGGCAGTGTCCTATCGTGTGCGAGGATCAAAAACGCGATACAGAAGATCGCTGATCAGGTTGATACCAACAAACAGGATGCCGACGATCAGCGTGCAGCCGACCACCGCGTTCATGTCACCAGCCAGAAGCGCATTGGTGAGGTAGCGCCCAAAACCCGGCCATGCGAACACCGTTTCAGTCAGCACAGCGCCTTCCAGCAGAAAGGCATAGGATAGCGCCACGACCGTCACGACCTGAACCGCAACATTGCGGAATGCATGCCCCCAAACGGTGCGCGCCCAGGACAGCCCCTTGACGCGCGCAGTGATAATATATTCCTGATTGAGCTGCTCGATCATGAAGCCACGCGTCATGCGGCTGATATAAGCCATAGAACCAAAAGCGAGGATCAGGGCCGGCATGATGATATGGCTTACAGCGTTCCAAAAAGCATCCCACTGCCCCTGCATTGCGCTGTCGAGAAGCAAGAATCCGGTCGTCGGTTCGACGGAATATTCGTAGATGAAGTCGATCCGCCCCGGCCCACCGATCCAACCCAACGTGGCGTAGAAGATCAGCAGCGCCATCAAACCGAGCCAGAAGTTCGGCGTAGAATAACCAAGCAAACTGACCATACGCACAGCATGGTCCAGCGGCGAATTGCGATACATGGCCGAGAAAACACCAAGCGGAATACCAAGCGTGGTACCGATGACGATGGCCACGGTCGCCAGTTCGATGGTGGCGGGGAAGACGCGTGCAATATCTTCCAGTACCGGACGACCGGAAGTCAGCGCGTTGCCAAAATCAAACATAAGCGCATTCTTGAGGTATAGGCCGTATTGCACGATCAACGGCTGGTCGAGACCCAACTTACGATACATCGTGTCATAGGCTTCTTGGGAAACATTGTCCCCCAGCATGGCAATAACCGGATCGAGCGGCAAAAGGCGGCTGATGAAAAAGGTCAGTGTGACCAGTCCCAGAAGCGTAATCGCCACTGAAATGATCAGGCGCACTGTGGCGGCGAGGAACTGAAGTACCGGACCGGCTTCCCTGTCGCGGCCCGCCTCCTCCACGTCTTCCATGATTTCGTGCGTCGTCATCTGCAAATTCCCGAAAGAGAAAAACGGGATGCCGGGCCAGGATCGCACTGCGAGCCACAAGCGGTCACACGGTCATCCATCGAAGCGAAGAACGCCCGGCGACTGTGAGGAAGCCACCGGGAACGCTATTCTCGCTATTTCGCGGCCAGATCGTAGTAGACGCGGAAGCCGTTCCAGCTCCAGTTCTTCATAGCCTTGTTAACGCCAGCGACATTATAGATCTGGAAAATGAAGGCGTGCGGCCCCTTCTCCATCATCTCCTTCTGCAGATCGATATACATCTGTTTGCGTTTGGCCTCGTCCTTCTCGAACAAAGCCGTGTCGACTTCCTTGTTTACGGCTTCGTTGAAGTAGCTCGCGCGCCAGCTCGGATACATGGTCTGCTTGGCCTCAGCCCGGTTATCAGGATTGAAAATCTGACGCGAAGCATTGCCATGCGCGTCCGGAACGGTGGTCTGCCAGCCCATCAGCGACGTCTGGAACTCACGACCGCGAATGCGGCTGAACAATTGCGCGTTGGCCATGCGTTCGATCTTGATCTTCACGCCGACCTTGGCGGCGGCATCCTGAATGCTCTGGGCAATCGGAGCCGCATAAGGCGCGGTACTGATAAACATCGTCGTCTCGAAGCCCTTCTCGTAACCGGCTTCCTTCAGTAGTTCACGAGCCTTTTCCACATCGAGTTTGAAGGGCTGCCCTTCCTTCTCATCAAGTGCACCGAAAGCACCTAACTGCACGAAGCTCGCACGCGGCACGCCGACATTGTTGATGACCGTCTTGCCGAGGCCCTCGTAATCAATGAGATAGCGCATCGCGAGGCGCACCTTTTCATTGGCGAAGATCGGATCGGCATTGTTGAAATTCCAATAGAACAGCGAAGGCTTTAGCGAGCGTGAAGCGGTCACCTTGTCCTGGGATTCGAGATCGCGCAGGTCCTCCGGCGTCAGATCGCGAGCAATGTCTATGTCACCTTTTTCAAGCAGAAGCCGTTGAGTTCCCGCTTCTGAAACATGGCGGATCAGTACCTGTTTGAGCTTCGGTGCTTCTCCCCAGTAATTGTCGGTCGCCTGAAGGATAACCACTTCGGCGGGGTTCCACCGCACCAGCTTGTAGGGGCCGACGCATTCCGACCGAGTGGCCAGATATTTGTTGCCCATGTCATTATCGACCTGATTCTCCATCAACACCTTCTGATTAAGAAGGCTGGCAACCCGGTTGGCGGCGATCGCCGCCAGAATGAGATTGACCGGATAAGGCTTGTCCAGCTTGAAAACGACCGTATTGTCATCTGGCGCCGAGATGGTCTGATCCACATTCTCCTTGGTGAAACCGTACTCCGTCAGTGTCGCAGCATTGCCGAAACCGAGCTTGACTGCGCGCTGGAGCGACCATGCCATATCGCCCGCCGTCGCCTTGTCGCCATTGTCAAACTTCAGGTCATCGCGCATGTGGAACGTGATCTGCAGACCGTCCTGCGAGAGTTCCCAGCTTTTGGCGAGTTGCGGCACGATCTTGGTCTCGTCAGCCGGATCGAAATCAACCATGGGGTCGCAGATATTCTGGATGATCTCGTTGGTAGCCGCCTCACCGATCTGTGCTGGGTCAAAAGTGCTGATAGCGTCGATGTTCCACGCCATGACAAGCACGTTCGGTGGCGACGCGGCCTCAGCAGGGAACGTCGCAGCACTCATACCGGCGACAAGTGCGAGTGCTGTGGTACGGCGCAAGATGGTTGTCTTTTGTTTTTGCATTATTATCCCCTTTTATGGTTGAGCATTTTCGAAAGGTGCCGCGCGAGTCCGCGCGGCACGAAATGCAATTATTCAGCCAGTCAGTCTGCTGGACGCGGTTGGAGCGGCGGATTGACGTCTGACGGGATCGGGCAGGTATAGGGCGTCGTTGCCGTACGAGCCTTGTGATCAGCCTTGGCGTCGTTCAGGGTTTTCTCGTTCTGAAGAACATCAAGCGCAGTGCCCGCCATCACCTTGGCGGCGTAGACCATGCCCTTATGCGCGGCTGGCATCTTGCCTTGTGCCGTGATCTGCCACGAATGACCGGGCGAGCCGATCGCATGTGTTGCCACGCGCGCCTGAACGGTAGGGACGACCCAGCTTACATCGCCCAGATCGGTGGAGCCGATCATCGGCACGCCCTTCTGTTCACGTGGCAAGACGTAGTCGCAAAGAGGTTCATTTGCTGCCAGCGGCTGGCCGACGCGCAAGTAATCGGTTTCAATGTCTTCCTTCGAAAGCGTTGCCTGAATCTCGGCTGCGAAGGCACGGTCCACATCGTCAAACGGCACACCGCCCAGACGTTCCATGTTCGAATGCATCGCGATTTCCAGCGGCGTATTACCGAGCAAGTTCGACACCGCGCTCATAATGGAGATGTTGACGGTCGTTTCCGTCATCATCGCAGCGCCTTCTGCAACCTTCTTCACCCGGTCGTTGAGAGCGAACATACCCGGAAGATCGGTTGCCCGGATGGCGTAGCGCACCTTGGCTTTGGCTTGAACGACATTCGGCGCGATACCGCCCGCATTGAGATAGGCATAGTGAAGACGGCAATCAGAAGGGATGTGTTCACGTAAATAATTGCAACCGACGCTCATCAGCTCCACCGCATCCAGAGCCGAGCGCCCCAGATGCGGTGCCGCGGCGGCGTGGGAGGCCCGTCCGGTAAACTCGAAATCCATGCGCGTATTGGCGAGCGACTGCGCGTCATCTACCTGGGTGAACGAAGCCGGATGCCAGCAGATGGCAATGTCGACATCATCGAAAGCGCCAGCACGCGCCATGAACGACTTCGCCGCCCCACCTTCTTCCGCCGGGCAACCGTAATAGCGTACACGTCCCTTCTTGCCGGTCTGTTCCAGCCAGTCCTTAACCGCCGTCGCAGCCAAAATGGCGGCGGAACCCAGAAGATTGTGGCCGCAACCATGGCCATGTCCCGTGCCAGGGATCGGACGGGGTTCCGCAATACCCGCTTCCTGGCTGAGGCCCGGAAGGGCATCGTATTCACCCAAGATTGCGACGACCGGTCCACCATCTCCGGCTTCACCCATCACGGCGGTGGGAATGCCCGCTACGTTCTCGGCAATACGGAACCCCTGTTCCTTCAACATTGCAGTATGCTCGGCACAGGACTTATATTCGGTATAAGCGATCTCCGGCATGCCCCAGACGCGGTCACTCAAGGCTTCAAAATCAGCCTTCTTCGCGTCCACCAGATCCCAGATATCTTCACCATTCTTCACGGTGTTCTCTCCCAACAATGCTCTTAAAGATTCTCGTCAATGAAACGGGCCAGCGCGCCAAACACGCGGCGCCGATTTTCGATACGCGCGAAGCCATGGCCCTCATGCGGTACACGCAGATATTCGATCGGTTTGCCGAGGCCGCGCAGGCACGAATAAACCATCTCGCTTTCGCACGGCGTGACACGCGGGTCTTCCAGACCATGCGCGATCATCAATGGCGCGGCGATATTGCCTATGCGATTGATGGGCGAGAACCGCTCCAGCTCATCCCGCATGGTTTCGGCATCACCATATTCGATGGCGCGCAGTTCCTTGCGCCACGGTCCCGTTGTCTGCAGCAGAGTGAGAAAATTGGCGATCCCGTAATACTCGACACCAAGCTTCCACAGGTCGGGATACTCCGTCATGGCCGAGAGGACCATGAATCCACCATAAGACCGGCCAAACACGCCAATACGACTTTCATCTACGTCACTACGTGCTGCGACCGCCATGCGCACCGCTTTGAGATCGGCGACGCTGTCCATGCGCAGTTCACGGTCGTCGAGATGCTGGTAGTCGCGGCCATAACCGGTGCTGCCGCGAATATTCGGCGCGATGACCATGATGCCCCGTGCCAGCATGTACTGGATGTCCGCCCGGAAATCCGGCTTCCACTGGGCTTCAGGACCGCCATGCACAATGATCATAACTGGATAACCATCACGACCCGGTGCACGCTCCGGATTGTAGACGAAATACGGAACGTCCAGACCGTCGAAACTTGCAACGCTCGTTACCGTTGGTTCCAGAAAGGCCGGCAATTTCACCTTGGCTTTCGGCGCATCTGTCAGGCGTGTAAAAACACCGCTTTCAACATCGCAGCGCCAGATATCGCCCGACGTCGCAGCACCTTCCACAGGCATGATCAACGACATGCCATCGGGCGTCCATGCAATCGAAGCAACGACCCCAACAACCGGCATCTCTAGCTGTTTCAGCACCGCTCCGTCGCGACCGATCAGAACCAGATCATTCCAGCCCTGACGGTTCAGGACGAGTGCTATCCTGTTTTGATCAGGTGAGATTGCGAGCGCTTCAACATCCTGCCCTTCAAAAGCGGCGAGTTCGGTCAGCGATGCCGCGTTATGCGGTTTGACCATGACTGAGAGATATTCGCGTTCCTGATCGGCAATCAACAGAATACCGGCGCCATCCTTGAAGAATTTCGGCGCCTGATAGTGCGCCCGGCCTTCATGCGGCAGAATATTTTCATAGGCGCCTGTTTCGAGATCGAGGCGGCAGAAGTCCTGATCCGTCATGGCACGCTGGCAATCATTGACCAGAAGCGACTTGCCATCGGGCGCAAAAGCTGCAGGGCTGCGCCAGCCGATACCCTCGTAGACGCATTTCGTTTCGCCCGTTGCAACGGTCATAACATGAATATCCATGTGCGAACGGTCGCGATAATTAGCGCTATAGGCGATCTGGGTGCCATCCGGCGACCAGCAGCCCCAGGCGTGCACCACCGTAGTATCGGTGGTGAGGAGGCGCGGCTCACCTTCGGCGTCTTCGATCAGCCACAGCTGGTGACGTTCGTCGCCACCCCAGTCTGTGGTGATCAGCAGATCACGGTTCGTGGGATTGAAGGCAAGATTGCCGACCGGTTCCGGCAGATTGGTGATCTGGCGTGGCTTGCCTCCTGCAAGCGAGCGCGCCCAAACCTGTGCCGTACCGCTTTCATCGCTGAGATAGACCAGAAGTTCACCGTCCGGCGACACGGCGGGCTTCACCGCCTTGCAGATATCGACGTAGTGCGTCATCGAAAGCGATGTATCGGCGGTCCTTGTATCGAACATCGAATTGTCCTCAATTCCAAGCATTGATGAATTGGATTACACCAACTGCCGCGCCAGCCGGGCAGATGCAGCTGCTAGCGCATCGGCCATCGGGCCGATTGTCGACTGGTGATTGGCAAGTGTGACGATGGTGAATCCGGCCTCCGGCCAGAGTTCCTTGAGTTTCCAAGCCGTCATCATCGGCGTTACCGTATCGTATCGCGCCTGCACGATTTCGGCCGGCAGGTGACGAATACGATCAATACTCCCGATGAGATAATTCTCCGGCAAGAAAGCGCGGTTGATGCAATAGTGGGTAAAAATGCGTGATACGGCCAAGGCCGCTTCCGGCTTCAGAAGTTCGGAGACGTGGTTCGTGTCCGGTTCGAAGGTCTGCGTACGCGCCGAAAATCCGCGCAGGCTCTGGGCCGCCGCCTGTTCTTGTACCGGATCACCAGACGTTAGCCGCGTATAGTAGGCGGCGAGCAGGTCGGCGCGCTCACTTTCCTGTACGAATTCGGCGAATTCCTGCCAGTGATCCGGGAAAATGGCACGGCAGCCATGGAACCACCAGTCAACATCCTCCTGCCCGCCCAGAAATATTCCGTGCAGCCGAAACCCGAGACAGTGCTGCGGATGCGCTATTCCATAGGCAAGCGAAAGACATGATCCCCAAGAGCCTCCGGCCACAAGCCAGCGCTTGATACCCAGTTTTTTGCGCAGGGTCTCCATGTCCGCGATCAGATGCTGTGTGGTGTTTTCAGCAATTTCCGCGATAGGGGTGGAACGGCCCGCACCGCGCTGATCGAAGGTAATGACACGATAAGTGTTGAGATCGAAACTGGCAATCTGCTTGGCCGAGACACCCGCACCGGGACCACCATGTAGAAAGACAGCTGGGATCCCTTTTGGATTGCCATATTCCAAAACGGAAAGTTCATGGAGGTCGCTGACCGGCAAGCGAAACTCCTGCACTGGTTGCGCAAGACTTGCCGCTCCACTGGCACCGCTTTGCGGCTCCATATTGTTGAATAGCTGCGCCTTTTCGTCAGAAGGGTAAATCTTCCCCTCCAGAACGCGCTTGGCTTCCGTCATTCATTTCCCCATTTTCGCGCTCGTTTGAAAGGCGCACAAGTCATCGTTACCCGAAGCCAATCTTCTTGCTTTTTCAAGAGCTTGAAGAAAAGCCGAGGAGTAATCTCCCTTGACCGTCAATTTTGTTATTTGAAATTTATAGGCAGCAAATTTAGGCTTTGGCCAATGCAATTTTAGACTTGCCATTCCAATCTGGAATAGAAAAGCTGACGCTTGTTCAACAAGCCCTGTTAAAAACAGGCGAGCGCTTCGACCCTATCTATATATACCCGTATTTATCTCCCCGTCCAAACCGCAACATGCACGATACATGCCTGGGCTGTTGAACGGCAGGCTGACATTGCCTTTGCGATCCACCGCAACAAGACCGCCAGAGCCACCGATTTCACCCAGCTCGCGGACAACCGCGCCAGCCGCCTCATTGAGCGATTGCCCTGCCCAGCGCATCCGTGCATCCACTTCGTGACCCACCGCCCAGCGAATGAAATATTCTCCGTGACCTGTGGCGGAAAGCGCTACCGTCTCGTCATCCGCCCAGGTTCCAGCACCGATGACCGGGCTGTCGCCAACGCGTCCCGGTGTCTTGGCGGTCATGCCGCCCGTGGATGTGGCTGCCGCCAGATGACCGAAACGATCCAGTGCAACTGCTCCGACAGTGCCATGTTTGCGGGCAGGATCGCCATCGTCGGCGGCACCACTGCGACGACGTGCCATTTCGTCGTGCAAGGCCTTGCGACGCTGTTCCGTCGAGAACCATTCCGGCGCCATCATTTCCAGACCGGCAGCTTCGCAAAATCGCTTTGCCCCCTCGCCTGCGAAAAATACGTGTTCGGTCTGCTCCATGACTGCACGTGCCGCCAGAACAGGATTGCGTGGCCCGCAAATTCCGGAGATGGCACCGCATGCCCGCGTTGCACCATCCATGATGGCCGCATCCATCTCATGCGTTTCATCCGTCGTGAAAACGGCTCCGCGCCCGGCGTTGAAAAGCGGATTTTCTTCCAGGGCAATCACAGATGCCGTCACGGCATCGAGTGCTTTGCCACCTTTACGCAGAACATCCAGTCCAGCCTGCAGGCATTCCCGCAGGCCGGCATGATAGGCTGCTTCCTTCTCTGGCGTCATATTGGCTTTAAGAATGGTTCCAGCGCCGCCATGCAACGCGATGACAGGTACAAATTCGGGCATCTTCATTAACTCGCTGTTGACGTCGCTATTGCGGATCGGAATTATGTGAAGAAGTACGCAAACTATCGAAATGTATCAGCTGGTTTTGATTGGTTCGTTTCGTTTTGTGTATTTTCGAGCTCTCTCGGAAGAGGCAAACTTGAGCAGCGCAGGTGCATCTCGCGAACGAACACTTTTCGCCGCTTCTCGTCATTCTCCTTTATTGCCGCCGCTATACCCAGCCCATACGGGCCGATGAGAAGTCCGGGAGCCAGGTCGGAAACCTTCTTTTCTCTCGCCTCATAATTCGCGGCCTCCGCACGAATTTCTTCGCACTGTGGCGACTGCCATTTGGGATCCTGAATTGAAAGCGAAGACGCATAATTCTGCGGCGATGTCGTGCATCCAACCAAAGTCATTGACAGCAGGCCAGCAATCCCTGCCCCTAAACGTTCGAATACCATTTCATTCCGTTTCTTTATGCGACAGGCTTCACGTGCGATGCCACCGCTTAATCTGAAATATTGCTATTGCCTGCAAGTATTGCATCCGCAGCCAATCCACCTGCCATGCGGTATTCATCCGACCATTCTTCATCATCAAATACGCAAAGCGCAATTGTCGCACATCGCTGCCTCTCCCTCAGGATAGCAAGTGCGATCATATCGACGGGTGCAACTTTTTCGTTCGTTTCTGAGACTTCGAGCCACAAATTTCTGGCCGCATCTTCAATATCACGGGGAAATTCCATGCCGTTTGCCTCTTCACGTGGTTCAATGCGCAAAAATTTCGGCTCGTCGAATCGCAAGCTGTTACCCGCTGTTTCTATCGTTTCACAATTCAATATAGCAGGCACTTCTCAACAATGCCGCATTGAACGAAACTTTCGTTCGACAGCACCCGTTAACGGAAAACATTGATCTGCACGGATATAAAACGCTGAGGGCTACATTTAGCAATGGGCGAGGCAGAGCTTGAAGCCGGACTTATTCTTTAAAATCATACTGGCTTTATGCGCAGTTTTCCTTGTGACTGCCATCATTATCAGACTTTATCACGAGTACCACGACATTGATCCGACCTGGGGCAACATACGTTCGGGCGTCTACCCGGGTTGGGATACATCAGAGAACTAATTTCCTGAAGTTTCAGAAAACCTGTTTGCCTTGTAAGTCAGGCTTCCCGACTCGGCAGCCTCCACGTCAATCCGGATATTCCTGATTTCGATAGATTGTTGCTCGACCGGAAAATCGACTGTTTGCCCCGTATCCGGGTTTTGCAGATCAGTCGCGGTATAACCGCGAATCTCGAAACGCATTCTGCCATCGGCGACGCCCAAATAAACGATGTCAAAAATCGTGCCGGACTCGATAGGATCATACTCATCAGGATTTGGTATCTCCAACCCTTTGGCATAATCGCGCGGGGGGACAACGGGATCGCCACTCAGAACGAACTGGGTCTGACCAAAGGTGTCGGTTGCCGGTGCAGAATGATGCGATGTCTCTTCAGTCCCTGCCGACACCTCAGCACCTGCTGCCTGTTGCGCGTGCAAGTCCGCTGGAAAACTCAGAATACAAGAAATGGCCGAGAATATTACAAGCCATCGAATTGTATTCGAACGTTTACCCATCGGCGGCTCCTTTTCCTGAATCGTAAATCAACGGCGTTGTTTTGACCGAAACGCGACGCGCAAGCAATCCTGCATATCAGGTGCTGTTCCTGTTGAAGGCATAGCAGTAACTGTCACGATTTTATGACTGCAATCGCAGATGCCTTCGGTTAGGGTCAGCGCGGGAAGATTATCTTCTGAAACCTCAATAGAGAGGCATGGCATGACGGTTGAAACCAAGTCCGTTCGCATTATTCGGACAGTTGTTGAAACACTGCGCCCACAGTTCAACGTGGAGTTATGGGACGGCACGCGCATTGGTGCATTCGATGGCCCATCATTGGTAATCAACGATCCGACAATCGTTCGACAGCTTCTCCTCAAGCCCAACTATGATTCTCTGATCGATATCTGGACATCGGGTCGTGTGGATATCAGCAATGGTACGATCTTCGACCTCGCAAATGCCAAAACCGATGGAAGTGTGAAGAACAGGCTGAAAGAGCTGCCAAAATGGCAACTACTCAAGGATCTTCCGGCTCTTCTGCTCGCTGGCAAAACCGATGCGCGCGAGGTTCTTGACGGCAAGGAGCCTTTCGTCAGTGGATCGAGCAAGGAGGCGATTACCCATCATTACGATGTGTCCAACGAGTTTTATCGCTTATTCCTCGATGAGCGAATGGTTTACACATGCGGCTACTTCACGGACTGGGCCAATGATATCGATCAGGCCCAGAAGGACAAGCTGGAACTCATCTGCCGAAAACTACGATTGAAACCAGGTGACCGGCTTCTGGATATCGGTTGCGGTTGGGGTGCCCTCCTGATCTATGCAGTACAGAACTTTGGCGTTATCGGAACCGGCGTTTCATTGTCGGAGGCACAAACGGCACTTGCCCGAGAGAGGATCAAGCAGGCTGGACTTGAAGACAGGATCACCATCCACGTCAAATCCTATGCAGAGCTTGACGGGCAGTTCGACAAAATTTCGTCTGTTGGAATGTTCGAGCATGTTGGTATCGCCAATTACGACAGCTATTTCAGTGCCGTGAACCGGCTTCTGCGCCCCGGTGGGCTTTACATGCACCACGCAATCACACGGCGTATGAAGAAGGACAAGAAATCCTTCAAACGCAAAAGTGCAGAGCATAAGGCGCTTGTGAAGTATATTTTCCCCGGTGGGGAACTCGATCATCTTGGGATGACGGTAGAAAACCTCGAAGGGCACGGGTTCGAAGTCCACGACGTCGAAAATCTGCGCGAACATTATGGCCGCACCTGCCGGTTATGGTGCGAACGACTTTATTCCAATTTCGACAAGGCCGTTGCCGAAATCGGTTATCCAAAAGCGCGTCTCTGGTTGCTCTATCTTGCGGGATGTTCACTGGCATTTGAGAGAGGCACCGTCCAGATTAACCAGACCGTGGCTTCAAAACGCAAACGCGGCATTTCCGCTGTGCCGCAGACGAGAGCGGATATTTATACCAGTTTCGGCGAGCCAAGAGGTGGGTAAAGCAGCTTGGGCAATTCCCACCTGACTCACGATTGACTAAACAGTCTCCGCTAACTGGACGCTTTGTACCGGTTTAGCCTGTATCTGGCGCCATAGCGGCGTCATTGCAGCTGTGATGTCTCCATAAAGCATGTAACGGCGATTATAGTGTCCATCCAGCGCGGCGTTCGGCTTGTAATGCCGATCGGTGCGCACCATGGCATTGGCACCTTCTATGAAATCGAAGAACAGCCCAACACCGGTCCCCGCCGCAATGGCTGCGCCAAGTGCGCCTGTTTCTCGTGAGACGGCAACAGAAACTGGCACGCCGAGTACATCGGCAAATATCTGGGGCCATAAACGGCTGCGTGAGCCGCCACCGGAAAGCACAGCCTCCTCGAAGGTCGCGCCTGCTTTTCGGATGGTTTCCACATGCTGGCGATGACCGAAGGCAACGCCTTCGAGCAAAGCGCGTATCAGATGCCCCTTCGTATGCCAGCCCGCAATACCGTAAAACCCTGCGCGGGCGTGGCCGTCCTGCTGCGCTCCGTAGAGATAAGGGTGGTAAAGCGGATCATCACTTGCAGGTTCGATGGCTGCGGCGAGACTGCAACAAACATCAAATGGCGAGACATCGGCATGATGGTCTCCTTCAAAGAATTCCCGCACCAGCCATTCAAGATTCGCCGCAGACGTAGCGCTGTTTTCCATCGCCATGTAACGGCTGCGATCAAAAGTAGAGGTCATGAAGACCGGCCCCTTGAGATCAGGGCCGTCGACAATAATCTGGTTGATGCTCCACGTACCCGCAATGATCGATGCACTTCCTGTGCGTGAGACACCAGAACCTAGCGCCGAAGCTACGACATCGAAGAGACCTCCAACAACGGGTGTACCCGCCGCAAGCCCGGTCTCCCGCGCCACAGCCTCAGTTACATTGCCTGCAATATTGTCGCTTTCGATGAGCGGTGGCAGGATATCCATACAGTCGCCCAAACCGTAAGCTTCCATCAAAGCACTGTCGTAACGGCGCGTTGCAAGATCGAGCAAGCCCGCCCCCGACATGTCGGAAACTTCGCTGAAACGTTTGCCCGTCAAGCGATTGACCACGAAGTCCTTGGAGAAAAATACCGTGCCTATCTGGTCAAACAGTTCAGGCTGGTAGCGCTTCAGCCAGGCAAGCAGCGTCGGGGTTTGGGAGGGCCATGGACGCTGGCGTGCTATCGGATAGGTCCTTGCGCCCACCCCTTTTGCCGTCCACTCTTCAACGAGACCGGTCGCGCGGGTGTCGAGCGACTGGATACCTATGAGCGGATCTCCCTCCCGGTCGAGCGCGTAGAGCCCGTTGCCGTGTCCGGCACAGCCGATAGCGGCAATATCACTCGCCGTTATCCCCGCCTTATCAAGGCAAGCCCGAATAACCCGCTTGGCATTGGACCAGAGCTCGCCAAGGTCACGCTCGACGTGACCGGGATGTGGCATGCGGCTATGTCCTTCTTCACCTGCATGGGCGAGCTCCCGTCCCGAAAGATCAAAAACCACCGCCTTGATGACAGTGTTGCCCGCATCGAGCCCCAACAGATATTTTTGCATGAAGAACCCCTCCCAAGGTCCAACTAATCCAGTAACTCAGCCCTGCTGATAAAGCGAGTAGGCCTCCTCGCCGCTCGCATTCTTATGAATAATCGCCATCAACCCACGCACCACGGCGCTTGGATTGGCATGCTGATATATGTTGCGTCCATAGACCATGCCCATTGCACCTTGCTGCATCAAGGCTGCAGATTTTGCAAACACTGCGGAGAGATCTTCCTTACCGCCGCCACGCACCAGCACCGGACAGCGCGCCGTCTCTACGACACGATGGAAATCCTCTGCATTTGTTGTCGGATCTGCCTTGATGATGTCAGCTCCCATTTCGCGGGCAAGCCGCGTAAGCGTCACGATCTTGTCGGCGTCACCATCGACCATGTAGCCGCCGCGCTCTGTGACTGGCTGCATGACGAGCGGTTCGATCATCAGCGGCATACCGTATTTTTCGCAATCTGCCCGGACGCGGGAAATGTTCTGCACGCATTGACGAAAGAGGTCTGGCTCGTCCGGCAGCATGAAAAGGTTCACCACCACGCAGGCCGCATCCATCTGCAACGCTCCGATCAGCGGATCGGCCTCGTTCTGCAGCACAGCCCACATGTCGCGATGGCGAATGCGGTTATAGGGATTGCCCATATCGAGACGCATAACCAGAGCCGGTTTATCCTTGCCGGGAACATCCTGCAGCAGATCGGCCTGACCATAGTTCATCTGGATGGCATCAGGCTTTGCGTCGATCAATGCCTTGATGACAGCTGGCATATTCTCCAAGCCGTCGAGAAAAGAGGGCTCATTGCACACGCCGTGGTCGACAGCCACATCCAGACAGCGACCGTTGCCGAACAGCCGGTTCATCCGGACTTTGCGGTTTTCTCGCATAATTCACTCCTTTGTTCGTTCCTTGCGGAAAGGGTTTCTGCGGCGACGCCGTGGCGCTCGCGCATGAGGGTTAGAAATCGCATCAACTCTGCGTCGCGGTACTTTGGCGACCAGTTTTTCTCCGTCGCCAGCAAATCAAGCACGGCCTCGGTCATGGAGAGAGACAGTTCGCCGGAAATCGCCAATGTCGTGCGCCGCAAAAGCAAGTCATCGAGATGCTCGATCGCTTCGGTACGGATAAGATATGAAAGCTCCCGCCTGCTGTAGGCGGCATTGGGCAAGGCATAATCCGCCCCCTCCGCGATAAAGTGGGCGATTTCGGTGGCATCCGTACCGTAGCGCTTGAAAAGTATTTCAACGCGGTCTGCGGGAAGTCTGGTGGCGGTAGTCAATTTTTCGATCCAGATTGCACGATCTTTCGGGAATGCGCGTCCACCGCCTATGGCACGTTCCGTCGTGTCGATCCGTCGCGACAACCCCAGCCGCTTCAACGCCATGTCAGCAGCCATTTCGCCAAAGGAGCGAAAAGTTGTCCATTTTCCGCCAATCATGCAGAGTACGGGAGGACGGTTATCCTGCCCTTCAAGCACCGTGCAGAAATGGTCGCGTGGGATACGGCCCGTAAAACTGTCGTTGCTGGCTGGCAGCGGGCGCACGCCTGCGAACTGGAAGACAATCTCCTCAGGACGTATTTTGATCTCTGGCAGCACGAAAGCGAGCGATTGCAAAATGTAGTCCCGTTCGTCTGCCTCGCAGCGCACGGTGCCGGGATCGTCGACGCGGATATCCGTCGAGCCGACGAGAACTTTGCCGAGATAGGGAAACAGGATGCAGATGCGTCCGTCCTCGTTCTCGTAATAGATCATGTGCCCATCAAGACTGTCACTGAGAGCGGGATTATCGACAATGAGATGCGAGCCTTTGGTGACCCCCATCAGCGGGGCAGGTTGTGCCTCGTTCGGAAACAGTGTGCCATTCGCGATATCGATCCAGCCACCCGTCGCGTTGATGACCAGCCGCGGCTGGATAGAGAGTGTTTCGCTGGAAATACCGTCGAATAACTGAAAATCACCACCGCCACTTTCACAAATTGCCGCATAGTTCAGCGCCTTGGCATTCGGTCCAGCTGAAAGGCCGTCGCGCAGAAGCTCGACCCCAATCCGCTCTGGATGGCTGACCCAAGCATCGAAGTAGGTAGCGGAACTGCGGATCGCGGGATTGAGCGAAGGCCATTTTGCAAGTGTCGTTTTGCGACTGCGAAAACGGTGTTTTGGCATAAGCGCTCGTTTGCGCGTCAGAAAATCGTAGATACCTAATCCTGCTTTGATGGCGATTGCACCACGCCGGCTCGGACGGCGCGTAAGCCCCAGAAAACGTACAATCCCATTTCCTAACCCCGAGAAAATGTCGAAGATCGGAACGGTTGTCGGTAGCGGCGCGACATAGTGGGGAGCATTGCGCAGCAATCTGTCACGCTCGACAAGGGATTCCTTCACGAGGCTGAACTCGCCATTCTCCAGATAACGCAAACCACCGTGAACCATACGTGAAAGCGCAGCGCTGGCGCCCGAACAATAATCGGACTGCTCAACCAGCAGCACGTTCACGCCCTGCAGCGCAAGCTCACGGAAAACGCTGAGCCCGTTAATGCCACCGCCGACGACACAAACGTCCACCTTCGGGCTCTGGCGGAGCCCGTCTAATATCTCTTTTCGGTTCATGATGGCCGTCCGTTATCCGTCCATGTTAACCAGTTGTGCCGAAATGGCCGTGTCGATAGCCGCAAGGTCATCGGACGAAAGCCGGAGCCTTCCTGCCTGCGCATTGTCGAGCGCCTGCGCTGGATTTCTCGCCCCGCAAAGTGCGAAGGTCACTCCCGGCTGCGCCAGCGTCCAAGCAATCACGATCTGGGCTATCGTCGCGCCATGGCGATCGGCGACCGGCTTTATAGCCGTCGCAAAATCCTTTGCCTTCTGCCGGTTGGCAACGGAAAAGCGTGGATTGTCCTTGCGTTGATCGTCCCCGGAAAACACACGTTCCGGTCCGATCATGCCAGACAGAAGACCAAGCGCGAGTGAGGAATAGCTCAACGTCGATACATTGTTTGCAGTGGTAAGCGGCAGCAAGTCTTGCTCGATCTCCCGATCGATCATGCTGAACCGCTCCTGGATCGCATCGAGCGCGCCAGTCTGGACATAGTGCTCCAGTTCCGACCGATTGACGTTGCTGGCACCAACAGCCCGGATTTTGCCTGCCTGTTTCAGGTCATCAAGCGCCGCGACGGTCTCTTCGATTGGTGTCGTCGGGTCCTGCCAATGAGTGATGTAAAGATCGATATAATCGGTACCAAGGCGGCGCAAACTTTCTTCCACCTCGTGGATGATCGCATCCCGCCCCAGATAGCGATGGACTGGCTTTCCATCCTGATCGAAGAAGTGCTTACCTTTCCGGGTATGCCAGACGAGGCCGCATTTGGTCGCGATCACCGCCTTGTCGCGGCATCCGGCAATTGCCTTGCCGACAATTTCCTCAGATCGTCCGAGGCCGTAGGCCGGCGCCGTATCGATCAGCGTCACGCCAGCATCCAGCGATGCCTGGATAGCTGCGATGGATTGGGCTTCATCCGTTCCGCCCCACATCCAGCCGCCTATAGCCCATGTACCGAGACCGACTGCGGACGCCCTGACGCCGGAGCGCCCGATTTCGCGGATCAACTGTTCGCCGCTCATGCGAAATATCCTTCTTGGGATGCAAGTTCGAGAATGCGGGCGCCAGTCGCTTCGTCGGTGACGAGCGTATCGAGATGATTGCCGCGAAGAACACTCAGGATAGATTCGGCCTTGTTCAATCCGCTGGCGACACCGATCTTCGTCGGGATGTGCGCAAACTCATTCAGCGTAAGCGAGACCAGCGCACGGTTGAGGCTATAGTTGCAAATCCGTCCCTCCACATCGAGCAGATGGGCGAGAAGTTCCGCACTGGCACCGGAATGCTCGATAGCCGTCCGGTCTTCACTCGACGACGGGTGCAGATCGTAATAGGTCGAATCCGTACTGACGATAGAGCCGATACCGACGATGGCCACCTTGGCCTCCCTCGCCCGTTGGAAAACGTCAGCGACAGAGCGTATGTTCATCAGCATAGCGCGCTGCGCAGCATCATCTGCGAACAAGGGCGCATGTATCTGATAGGAATGCCCTCCGAGCTTTTCGGCCATCAAAGTCGAGACGTGATTGACGTCAGTATAGTGCTTCCCCTGCACACAGCCCGTTGCTGGAATAACCTCGACATCGAAACGGCGTGGGGCCTGAATTCCAGCGACCACGGAACTCACGCCCTTTCCGCCAGTGATGCAGATCGTGTCACCATCGGCGATTTCTTCAAGAAGCAGGCGGGCAGCGGCTTCCCCCACCGCCAGCAAAGCCGTTTGCGGGTTGTCGGATGCGGTCGGCACAACGATGGCGCGGCTAATGCCACCAAGCGCCAGCAATCGTTCTTCCAGATCGATAAGAGGCTCGACCGGCGACTTGATCTTGATTTCTACAAGTCCAAGCTGGCGGCCGCGTTTGATGAGCCGATTGACAGTTGCGTGAGAAATCCCGAGCTGGTCCGCAATCTGCGCCTGCGTCAACCCTTCCAGAAAATGCAGGACGAGAGCCTGATGCATCTGGCGGGCAACGACGATTTCCTCACGTGGCGCTGTTGTTCTTGGTTTCAGTTTAGCAATGGGCATATCAGGACGCCTTCCGCTTGTGCAGGAAATGGTCGATCGAAACAGCGGCAAGAAGAATGCAGCCCTTGATCATGTCCTGCCAGTACACCGAAACATTGAGAAGGATCAGCGAGGATGTGACCAGCGAAAGCAGAGCCATGCCGAGAATAGCGCCAAGGATAGTACCTGAACCACCGCTGAGCGATGCACCGCCGATGACTGCCGCAGCGATAATATTCAGCTCCATGCCAACACCAAAAGTAGGCGTAGCAGCACCGAAGCGGGACATATAAATGACGCCTGCAACACCGGCGAGCGTCGAGCACAACACCGTAACCCAGAATTTGACCTGGTTCGTCTTTATGCCTGAATAGAGCGCCGCTTTCTCATTGCTGCCGGTATAGAACACCTTGCGAAAGGCCGTGGCGCGACGGAGCAGGAAGTCGAACAGAATGACGACGGCGACGAAAATCAAAATGACATAGGGGATGCCATAGAATGTGCCCTGCCCCACCGCTTTGAAGCTTGGCGGCAGCGTGAAAAGCGACAGCGGCGTTCCTTGGGTGATGATAAGGCAGAGGCCACGCACAATTACCATGGCTGCCAGCGACGTGATGAAATGGTTGAGGCCAACGACGGTTACGAAGAATCCCATAATGCCGCCGATGGCTGCGCTCGCCGCAATGCCTACAAGCGAAGCCGTCCATGGATCGAGCCCAGCCAGAAAGAGTGCACCGGAAAGGACCATGGAGAAACAGACCACCGAGCCCACCGAAAGGTCGATGCCCCCGACAATCAACAGGATCGTCATCCCCACCACGACGATGCCTTCCACCGAGAAACTCATCAACATCGCACGAAAATTGCCGAGCGTCAGAAAATGCGGTGACGCAAAACTCATCACCACGGCCAATGCCAGAATGATCGCAATCAAACCGGCTTCACGCATGGTTCCTATGCGCCTTATCGACGAATTTTTTGGCGCAGCCGCTGCCATTGTGTCGATTGCCATTTCACCCTCTCCCATTTTCTTTTCATGCGGCATGATGCGATGCCCGTTCCGCGCCAACGCCTGAAGCAAGAAGGATCACTGCCTCTTCCGACATGGTGTCCGCAGAAAGCTCTCCCGCGATGTGCCCTTCCCGAACGACGAGCACGCGGTCAGCAAGCCCAAGCAGTTCCGGCATTTCCGACGAGATGACGATGATGCCGATGCCGGAGAGCGCAAGCTCCCGCAACAGGCGATGAATTTCCGCCTTCGCGCCGACATCTATGCCCCGTGTCGGCTCATCCATCAGAATGACTTTGGGCTTTACCGCCAGTTGCTTGGCGATTGCCACTTTCTGCTGATTGCCGCCTGAAAGTGATTTCACAGGCGCTTCGATGCCACCCATGCGCACGGAAAGCCGTTTCGCAAAATCCTCTGCAAGTGCAGCCTCGGCTCGACCGTTCAGAAGTCCGGCGGCATTGGTCAATGATTTCAGGTCCAGCACGGAAATATTCTGCGCGATGGACATCTCCAGGAATACGCCAGAACCTTTGCGGTCTTCTGAAAGATAAACAATGCCGGCCTTGGCTGCGTCGGAATATGAACTGATCTTCTGTGTCTTGCCATGGAGGCGAACTGTTCCCGCAGTGCGTGGACGAAGGCCGCAGATACCTTCGGCAATCTCCGTTCGCCCCGATCCGATAAGGCCACCGACACCAAGAATTTCACCTTTGCGAACGGCAAAGCTTACGTCATTAAAGCGCACGCCATCGCCGATGCCGTCGACTTCGAGAATAATTTCGCCTGCCGCCTCGTGTGATCCAAGCTTATCCGGGTAGAGCTGCGTGATCTCTCGTCCTACCATCCGACGCACCACATCGTCTGGTTTCACATCTGCAATGCGATCGGTGCATACATAACGACCATCGCGGAAAACCGTCACCCGGTCGCAGAGGCTGAAAATCTCGGCCATACGGTGACTGATATAGATGATGGAAATACCGTTTGCCTTGAGATCACGGATAATCGAAAAGAGCTGCTGTGCCTCGGTTTCGGTGAGCGCAGCCGTCGGTTCATCCAGAATCAACACACGGCAGTCGAGTGTCAGCGCTTTGGCGATCTCCACGAGCTGCTGGCTAGAAATCGGCAAGTTGGCGACCTTCTGCCGAACATCGATAGCCGCCAGGCGGTTCATCACGATCTGCGCATCACGTTCCAGCACGCGGTAATTCATGAACGGTGAACGACGGCGATTGGTCGTTGCCATAAACATGTTTTCGGCCACTGTCGCGTCCGGGCAAAGCGCTATTTCCTGATGCACCAGACCGATACCAAGCGATTGCGCCACGGCGGGGGAGGCAATGTGAACGATTTTGCCGTCAATGCGTATCTCACCTTCAGTCGGCTGCAAAACGCCAGCGATAATGCTCATCAGTGTCGATTTACCAGCACCGTTCTCGCCGCAGAGCGCATGGACCTCCCCACATTCAAGCCTGAAATCCACTTGCGTCAGCGCCTTCACCGCTCCGAAATGCTTGGTTACACCGTGAATGGTAAGCACCGGTTCAGCCATCTTTTTCCTCCCTCTTCATTCCAACCATCCGCACCACAGGGCGCGGATGGCTTCTTGAACGGAGCCTATTCCTCAATGCCCTTAGTACCGCGACGCTTCAGATATTTGTCCCAATAGAAGTCGTCCGCGTTTTCTGCGGTCACAATCGAGAGGCCATTATCGACAACGGGAATGCTCATCGGGTTGAAGCCGGAACGCTTGGCGTCATTCATCGGGTCGATCAGTTCCGGATGCTTGGCAAGCCACAGCAGCATGAAGCCCATATAGCCCTGCATGCCCTGGTTCGGATTGATCGAACCGAAGACTTCACCAGCCTTGATCATGTCGAGGATGTTGGCGTTGACGTCGGCACACATGACGAGAACCTTGCCACCGGCTTCCTTGTTCGCCTGAGCAGCTCCAATTGCGGAGTTGGCCTCCGGCATGAAAACCGCGCCTAGGTTCGGATTGGCCTGAATGAGGCTCGACAGCCCCTGATACGCTTTCGTCGGGTCCTGATTGGAAGCAGCACGACCAACCAGCTTCATGTCCGGCCACTTCTCCTCCATTCGGGCGATGAAAGCTGCAATGCGCTTGTCGTGATTATCCTGTCCCGGATTTTCAAGAACAGCATATTCGCCCTTGCCGCCCATTTTCTGGGCGATGGCATCGGCCGCATAGGTGCCTTCTCGTGTGTTGTCCGAAGTGATGAAGGACACACGCTTCGACAACGGAGAATCTGCTGCGAATGTGACGACCGCCGTACCCTGATCGATCGCCCGGTTGATGGGCTCGATGAACGGGTCGGAGTTCATCGGATGAACAAGAATACCAGCTGGATTCTGCGCCAACGCCTGATCGAACGTGGCGATCTGCTTGTTCACGTCATATTCCGGTGTGCCAGTATATTCCGTCTCGCAGCCGAACTGCTGGCCAGCCTGCTTGAACATTTCATAGACGGGAAACCAGTATTCAACGCCAGAAACCATGACGTTCATCACATATTTTTCGCCCGGTTTACAGCGGAACGGATTCTCGGTCTCGGCTGCCGTTGCGGAACCGGCCAGAAGCGTTGCCGCAAGAACCGCCATTGCGGTCGTGCTCAGAAATTTGCGCAAGTGTCCTCCTCGAGGCCAAAGCCCCTCCCAAACGCGCGGAAAGCGTCCCAAAAAACGCCGTTGATCTTTATGAAGACCGGCCCTCCTCCTCGAAGACCGGTATTGATAGCTAATCGCAAAGAAACGCGACTGTCAATATAATTCAGTATATGAAATATATTTCACACTATTTGTTCATTTCGCTTATAGTCAAGCTGGATCGGTGGCGAAGCGCATATTTGGTCGATGAAATTTTTGACACTGACCGCGTATTCCTTACTTCTGAAAATGGCGGCCACTTCCGACATGATCGGCTTTCCGATTATTGGACGGAAAACCGTATTGGGCATGTGCACGACGTTTCTCACCACGCCCGGTATGACTGATATACCGGCACCCAGCGACACCTGTGTCAGAACAGCAAGAAGACTGCCCGGCTTTGCAATAATCCTCGGAGTGAAACCTCCTCGTTTCGCGACTTCATATGTGCCCGCCTCCTGTTCCGGCAGAATAAACCGGCTTTCCGCAAGAAAAGCGTACTGGTCCTCCACCTCAGCAACCGCAAGCCGATGGTCAGAGGGCAGCGCCAGACAAAAATAGTCTCGTAGCAAAACATGGACGCTGAGTGACGGTGGGAGCGTCATCGGCATACGGACGAAGCCAATGTCGAGATGCCCGCCTTCAATGAGCTTCGGTAGATCCTCCATCGGAAATTCGCGCGAATGAAGCTCCACTTGGGGCCAATCATGCGAGAAACGACTGATTTGCATCTGCAAGGCTCCGGCATAAGCCGCCGAGCCGACATAGCCAATTTCGATCCGCCCGATCTCCCCTCGTCCAGCTCTGCGGCCGACACTTTCCGCCTTATTGAATTGATCCAGCACCAATCTCGCTTCCTTCAGAAACACCTCACCCGCGGGAGTGATTGCGACTGAGCGTTTGGTTCTGAAGAAAAGTTTCGTACCGAGCCGCCGCTCGATTTCCTGTATCTGAACCGTGAGCGTCGGAGCCGCAATGTTCAACCGTTCTGCCGCTCTGGAAAAATGAAGCTCCTCAGCGAGTGTCAAAAAATAACGAAGATGCCTGAGGTCCATGAGTGGCTCCAATAATTAGGTAAAAGCTAATATTATCTCAAAACACCACGAATGAAAGAAATTCAAACATCCTGTTTATTGGCACCTCAAATGTAATGAAGGAAGTCCAATGTCCGCCCATTCTGTCAGAATCATCGCCTCGTTGACCGCAACGATGACCCTCGCCGCAGCCTTCCCGGCATTGGCAATCGAATTGCCGACAAAGCCTTATCTTACCCTCGAAGCTGCCCGCTCCGTCGTAGCTGCTGCCGAAAAAGAAGCGACAGCGAACGGCTGGCCCTGCGTGATCTCAGTCGTCGATGCAGAAGGTCTGCCGATCCTCACGATACGCATGGACAACGCGTCAGTACCCGCTGGCGTCGAGCTCGCGCCCGGCAAAGCTCGCACAGCCGCGCTTTTCCGTCGGGAAAGCGGTGCTCTCGAGGATGCTATCAACGGGGCACGCCCTGCCGCTATCACGGCGCGCGGTTTCGTGCTCATGCGCGGAGGAGTTCCAATCACGGTGAATGGTACGATTGTTGGCGCCATTGGCGTATCAGCCGACACACCCGATCATGACCAGCAGATTGCGAAGGCTGGTGCGGCAGCATTGACAACCAAATGACAACCGTCCTCGCATCCGCGCCGCGCGTTACCAATTCAACTTTCATTTTGCTGACAGCCTCGACCGGTTGCGCAATGACCGTGCTGGACACAAATGTTGTCGCGATGGTCCTACCGACCATTGCACGGGAATTTTCGGCAAGTTTTGCTGACGTAGAGTGGGTCATCAGCACTTATGTCCTTTGCTTCGCGTCGCTGCTCTTGCCAGCTGGCGCTCTAGCCGACCGGTTCGGGCGTCGCACTGTTTTTCTGATTGGAATTGGTGCGTTCGCATTCTCATCCTGGCTTTGTGGTGTAGCAGATTCAGCCACTTCACTTTACCTTGCTCGCGCGTTGCAAGGCGCCAGTGCCGCCTTCCAGCTCGCGCCTGCGCTCGCGATCATTGGCCATACGTTCCATCGCGATGAGGAGCGTAACCGTGCATGGTCAATCTGGGGCGGCATCATGGGCCTGACCATGGTGCTGTCACCGATTATCGGAGGCCTTATCGCCCATAGTCTCGGCTGGCGCTGGGCATTCTACATAAACATACCTATCGGCATTGTGTTGGCACTGGCTACGCTGCGTTCCATCACCGATTCAAAAGATGAAAATGCGCGGCGCGTTGATCCAATCGGCATCGTTGCATTTGCGAGTACAATGTTCGGCCTCACATGGGGACTTATCAATGGACAGGCACATGGCTGGACCTCTTCAACCGCGATTGCAGGATTTGTCGGCGGCTTGGCCGGTCTGGCTATTTTCTTGGTTGCGGAGACTGTCCAGCAGCGTCCGATGCTCGATCTCAGCCTATTTCGCAATCCTCGCTTTATAGGCGGGGTTTGGGCGATGTTTGCCTATGCAGCCTGCGCTCAAGTGATGGCGTCCATGCTGCCGCTATTCCTTCAAAACGGCTTCGGTCAGCCGCCATTGCAAGCTGGTTTTGCCATGCTTCCATTTGCAAGCGCGATGCTGATCTTCCCCAATGTCGGGCGTTTTCTCGGAAAGAGAATGTCGTCACGGGAAATTCTGTCCTTTGGACTCATGATCGTGGGTATCGGTAGTCTTGTGACAAGCTTCGGCGCACATTCCGGCACCTGGTCTATCGTTATGTCCGGTATGTTTCTGATTGGGAGCGGTGGCGGCTTGCTGAATGGTGAAACCCAGAAAGCGATCATGAGTACCGTTGCACGCGACCGTGCCGGGATGGCATCGGGCATCAGCACAACCGCCCGATTTACCGGCATTCTGTTGGGCTTCGCAGTCCTGAGCGGAGTGCTGGCAAGTGCTGTTCGGACTCACTTAATGCAAACGGGCTGCAACGATCCGACATGCAGTGGAAATTTTGCTGACGCGATAGTCGCGGGCGACTTGCCTAACGCACTTGGTATGGTCGCACCTTCAGCGAGGATTGCCGCAACCGAACTTGCCATGCGAGGTTATTCTGCCGGCTTCTCGGTTGCAATTCTGGTTTCTGCAATCGTGGCCATCGCCTCCTCGCTTTTGGTCTACTGCCTGATGAAACGACAATAGCTTTCAGGCGAGAAGCTCTATTCTTTCTTGTATAGCGTGCGCGACCGCTCAAGATGGCGGAGCATGGCAGCCTCGGCGCGGTCCGCATCCTTAGCCGACAAGCAATCCAATATTTCCTCGTGTTCAACGAGGGTATATTTCTCTTTGCCAGTCCAGATAAGCATATGGGTGTGATACTCTTTCAGCCAAGCGAGCATAGCTTCGCTTACTGCGACCAATATTGGATTGCCAGCAATTCTAGCTATCCGGACATGAAACTCCATATCGGCAGCGATGAATGCGTCTGCATCACCGAGCGATTTCCGCTGCCGTTCGATGATCTCCCGCAGCTCGGCGATATCATCTTCCGTTGTCTTCTGTGCAATCTCGCGAACAATACCGCGCTCGAAGAAAATTCGCGCGCTCTTCAAATCTTCCAGCGTGTCCATTGATTGCGCAATCATGATCTTCGCAGTCGGATCCACCTGCTGAAAAATCGACTTTGCCGTCAACTTCAAAACCTTGGCACGCTCACCATGCGAGATGCTGACCAGTCCCATCTTGGCAAGTGACTGCATCGCCTCGCGGATCGCGGGACGTCCAACGCCAAAACGCTCCATCAGAACGCGCTCGGACGGCATCTCGTCGCCCGGCGTCAATTCACCGGAAGTAATCATGTTTTCGAGCCGGTCGAAAACTTCGTCGGATAGTTTGCGGCGAATGATGGGTTCAATTGCTTGGGTCATTGCGTCTCACTGCTCATGAGCTTTTCTCCCTTATGCATCTTCAAATGCTCTGAGGAAAGCCGTTACCCACACTCTCGCGACCGGTTAACAATTTTCCGCTTGCAGATATTGGAATACTCATTATACCAGTTCGCACTCAAACACCATGCGCTTATTGCAGGCGCAACGAAAACCATGAGTGACGACAATTCCGATGAACATCTGCTTGACCTATCGCATTGAGACAACCGGCAGCATCGAACAGATGGCCGCCAAGATCGCGAGCGATCAGTCGACCGGCACTTTCGTCGCCGTTCCGGGTGAGACGGAAGAACTGAAGGCGCGGGTTGCAGCACGTGTTCTCGAAATTCGCCCGCTTGAAGACGCAACGGTGCCTGCATGGCCGGAGCTTGAGCCAGGTCACGGGCCGATCAAGCGCGCCGATGTCGATATTGCCTTTCCGCTTGATGCTATCGGCACCGATTTAGCAGCGCTGATGACAATTGCCGTTGGCGGCGTCTATTCGATCAAGGGCATGACAGGCATCCGCGTTGTCGACATGAAGCTGCCGGAAGCCTTCAAAGGCGCGCATCCCGGCCCACAATTCGGCATTGCCGGAAGCCGTCGTCTGACAGGCGTTGAAAAGCGTCCGATCATCGGCACCATCGTCAAGCCAGCACTCGGTCTGCGTCCACATGAGACAGCAGAACTCGTAGGCGAACTGATTGAGTCTGGCGTCGATTTCATCAAGGACGATGAAAAACTGATGAGTCCGGCCTACTCGCCGCTTAAAGAGCGCATCGCCGCGATCGTGCCGCGTATTCTCGATCACGAACAGAAGACCGGCAAAAAGGTGATGTATGCTTTCGGCATCTCCCATGCTGATCCCGACGTCATGATGCGCAACCACGACATGGTGCTGAAAGCTGGCGGCAATTGCGCCGTGGTCAACATCAACTCGGTTGGCTTTGGGGGCATGAGCTTCTTGCGCAAGCGCTCGGGCCTCGTGCTTCATGCCCATCGCAACGGTTGGGACATCCTGACCCGCAACCCAGGCGCAGGCATGGATTTCCGCGTTTATCAGCAGTTCTGGCGGCTGCTCGGCGTCGATCAGTTCCAGATCAACGGCATCCGCGTGAAATATTGGGAGCCAGACGAAAGTTTCGTCAATTCGTTCAAGGCCGTCAGCACGCCCCTGTTTGATCCGTCCGATTGCCCGCTTCCTGTCGCCGGTTCCGGGCAATGGGGTGGACAGGCACCGGAAACCTATGAGCGCACGGGCCGCACGACAGACCTGCTTTATCTGTGCGGCGGCGGCATTGTCAGCCATCCGGGTGGCCCGGCTGCCGGTGTTCGCGCTGTGCAGCAAGCATGGGAAGCAGCAGTTGCGGGTATCCCGCTTGAAACTTACGCAGTAGATCACCCCGAACTTGCAGCCTCGCTCGCAAAATTCGGGAAAGGTGGCGAGTAATGTCACAGGCTTCCAACGAATTACTGCTGTCTTACTACGGCGATGATCTGACCGGCTCGACCGATGTTATGGAAGCCATGGCTTCCAACGGCGTCGACACTGTACTGTTCATGAATGTGCCGGATGAAGAACTTCTTTCGCGCTTCTCGCACTGCAAGGCTATCGGTCTTGCAGGCACCAGCCGCAGCGAAACGCCTGAATGGATGCAGGAAAATCTCACGCCAGCGTTCAACTGGCTTAAAAGCCTGAATACTGCGATTGCGCATTACAAAGTCTGCTCAACATTCGATTCCGCACCTCATGTCGGCAATATCGGTAAGGCCGTGGAAATCGGCAAAGCGATCTTTAATCAGGCCTATGTGCCGTTGATTGTCGGTGCGCCGCAGCTCAAGCGTTACACATCTTTCGGCAATCTGTTCGCCGCCTATCAGGGCGAAACCTATCGTATCGACCGCCATCCCGTCATGAGCCGCCATCCGGTCACGCCCATGCATGAAGCAGACCTGCGCATGCATCTGGCTAAGCAGACCGCACTGAAAACGGTGCTTGCTGATCTCGTAGCGCTTTCAGCCGCAGATGCAAATGACTGCATAAACGCGATTGTCAAAAATGCGGACGGCATGTTGCTGTTCGACGTCGACAGCCATGAAAGCCAGTTGCAGGCAGGCGAGCAGCTCTGGCGTTTGCGTTCCCGCGACGGCTGGTTTGTCGCTGGTTCGTCGGGCGTTGAATATGCGCTTCTGGCCGCTTGGGCCAAGGCCGGACTGATTGGCGCTAAAAAGGAATTTCCGCTTCCCGGCAAGGCTGACCGCATCGCGGTCGTTTCAGGAAGCGTCTCACCGACGACAGAACGTCAGATTCGTCACGCGACCGCGTCAGGCTTTACCGGCATTGATCTCAACCCACTCGATCTTCTGGGTGAGAATGGCAATCAGGCAATCGAAGCTGCCATTGCTGACGGCCAGAAAGCGCTCCAGCAGGGCAACAGCGTTATCCTCAACACCGCCCTTGGTCCGTCGGCTGACCGAGGTACAGAAATCGATAAGATTGCAGGCAGCCGCCACAAGCTGGCCCGCAGCCTCGGCTTCATCCTCCGCAGCCTTGTCGAGCGCGAAAGTCTTACCCGCGCAGTCATTGCAGGCGGCGACACTTCCAGCCACGCATTGCGTGAATTGCATGTCGATGCACTCACCACGCTTTTGCCGCTTCCACAAACTCCGGGGTCGCCGCTTTGCACGGCACACGGCGCTCACGCCGCCACCAACTGCCTCCAGATTGCCCTCAAGGGCGGTCAGGTCGGTTCTGACGGTTATTTCAGTCAGATTCGCGACGGCCTGACCGCTTGAATCTGGAATACTCATTGACTGGTTATACCAGCTACGCTACCAAAAGTCTGGGAAGGAACTACAATCATGACAGCTATCGCTTTGTTCGGAGCGGGCGGCAAGATGGGCTACCGTCTGGCCAAGAACCTCAAAGGTTCGCGCTTTGAAGTCCGTCACATCGAAGTCAGTGACGCAGGAAAGGCACGCCTGAAGAACGACCTCGGCATCGATACCATTGATGTTGATGCGGGTCTTGAAGGCGCGGAAGTCGTCATTCTGGCTGTGCCGGATACCATCATCGGCAAGGTCGCAGCAGGCATCGTAGACAAGCTGAAGCCGGGCACGATGGTTGTTGCACTCGACGCAGCCGCGCCATTTGCCGGCCATCTGCCAGAACGTGCAGACCTCACCTATTTCGTGACCCATCCTTGCCATCCGCCGATCTTCAACGACGAAACGGATATGCAAGCAAAGAAGGACCACTTCGGCGGTCTGTTTGCAAAGCAGCACATCGTTTCGGCTCTGATGCAGGGACCGGAAGAAGCTTATGCACTGGGCGAAGAAATCGCCAAGGTCATCTGGGCACCAGTGATGCGCTCGCATCGCGTAACCGTTGAGCAGCTCGCAATTCTCGAGCCGGGCCTCTCGGAAACCGTTGCAGCTTCGCTTCTCGTTGTCATGAAGCAGGCCATGGATGAAACCGTTCGTCGCGGCGTTCCTGAAGAAGCAGCACGCGACTTCCTGCTCGGCCACATGAATGTTCTCGGCGCCGTCATCTTTGGCGAAGTCCAGGGCGTATTCTCCGATGCCTGCAACAAGGCAATCGAATTCGGCATTCCTGCGCTGATGCGCGACGACTGGAAAAACGTTTTCGAACCGGAAGAAATCGCAGAAAGCATCCGTCGCATTACGTGACGTTATCCGGGAGGGCGTAATGCGCCTTCCCCTTTTTTACCGCCTCTTGGGAAACGGGGCTTGATTTGGGAGGAAATAATGAAGTTTACACGCAGGACAATTGCGCGCGGTTTTGCGATTGCAGCCGTCTCGGCAACATTGGCAGGCGGTGTTGTCATGCCAGCATGGGCCGCTGATCTGATCGCAATCATCACGCCGTCGCACGACAATCCATTCTACAAAGCCGAAGCCGTGGGCGCCGAAGCCAAAGCCAAGGAACTTGGCTACGAAACACTGATCCTTCAGCATGACGACGATCCAACCAAGCAGTCGCAGCTTGTCGATACGGCCATCGGTCGTGGCGCAAAGGCAATCATCCTCGACAATGCTGGCTCGGAAGCATCGATTGCCGCCGTTCAGAAGGCCAAGGATGCCAAAGTCCCTTCATTCCTGATCGACCGTGAAATCAATGCCTCAGGCGTTGCAGTGTCGCAGATTGTTTCCAACAACTATCAGGGCGCACAGCTCGGTGCGGAAGAATTCGTGAAGCTAATGGGCGAAGCTGGCAATTATGTCGAGCTGCTCGGCCGCGAATCCGACCTCAACGCTGGCACCCGCTCCAAGGGCTATCACGACGTCATCGATGAATATCCAGACATGAAAATGGTTGCGCAGCAGTCGGCCAACTGGAGCCAGACTGAAGCCTTCTCCAAGATGCAGAGCATTTTGCAGGCAAATCCCGACATTAAGGGCGTGATTTCCGGCAATGACACCATGGCCATGGGCGCTTGGGCAGCGCTTGAAGCCGCAGGTCGCAAGGACGTTATCGTTGTCGGCTTCGACGGCTCCAACGATGTCCGCGACTCCATCAAGGCCGGTGGCATCAAGGCAACGGTTCTTCAGCCTGCCTATGCTCAGGCACAGATGGCTGTCGTTCAGGCTGACGAATTCATCAAGACCGGTAAGGGCCCTGCTGAAGAAAAGCAGCTGATGGACTGCGTCCTTATCAATCCTGACAATGCAGACAAGCTCGAAACTTTCGCTTTGAAGGACTAACTCCCAAGGCTTGCGACATCGGGAGCGCCGACAAATGTTAGCGCTCCCGAAATGCTCCTAATACCGAGGATAAATTCATGTCAGTGCTGAAGTCAGCTTCCATTATCCTGCTGGCCTGCGGCGTCGCGCTTTCGGGCTGCAAAATCATCAAGACGCCGACAGCAGAAGAAGCCGCAGAAGCACGCGGCGATAATTTCAATCCCGATCGTTCGGTTGCCGACATATGGGATTCAAAAGTTAAGCCGTTTTTTGCCGAGAAAACTGCAACGCTCGATGAAGTGATGCAGGCTGCAAATACAGATGTGGATGCCGCTGGAGCGAAATACGGTCATCGCGAAAAGCAGGGCAATGCCCCCTGGACCTTTGCAGCTAGGCTTGAAGGTACAGTGGTCGCCGCTGAAACGAAGTCGCGTGCAGCCTATGTCGATGTCGACAACAATGGCGATGGCAAGGCCGATGCACGCGTGCAGATCGGGCCGACGGTTCGCGGCAGCGCAATCCGCGACAGCCTCTCCTTTGTGAACTTCAACGAGTTCCGCAATCAGATCGACTGGGCGCAATTTGGCAAGGCGTTCAACGCCCGCGTCAACGATGACGTATTGTCCAAGCTGCCACGCGAAGAACTCATTGGCATGAAGGTGAAGGCCGAAGGTGCTTTCCCGTTGCCATCGAAGGGCCAGCTTCCTCTTGTGACGCCTGTTTCCATCTCTCTGGGGAAATAAGCCATGGAGACGGAGTTGAACGAGAAAAACGATATCGTCCTCAAGCTTGAGGATGTTTCCAAGGTCTATTCAGGCATTGTCGCGGTCAAGCGCGCCAATCTTGAATTGCGCCGTGGTTCGGTCAATGTGCTTGTCGGCGAAAACGGTGCTGGCAAGTCAACGCTGATGAAGATCATCGCGGGCGTTGAGCGTCCGACCATGGGGAAGATTATTCTCGATGGCGAGGAAGTGTCATTCGACAGCCCTGCCGACGCGCAGAAGCGCGGCATTGCGATGATCTTTCAGGAACTGAACCTGTTTTCAAACATGACGGTGGCCGAGAATATCTTTGCCACACGCGAGATCACACGCGGTTTGCGTGGTATTGATCACAAGGCGCAGGTCGTCAAGGCCAATGAATATCTCGACCGCCTTGACGCAGGCATCTGTGCAACTACGCTTGTCGCCGATCTGCCGATCGGTCAGCAGCAGCTTGTCGAAATCGCCAAGGCCATTTCGCTCGATGCACGCATCGTCATCATGGATGAACCAACATCGGCCCTTTCTGCCGCCGAAGTCGACATTCTGTTCAAGGTGATCGCCGAGCTGAAAAAGAAGGGCGTGGCAATCGTCTATATTTCGCATCGTCTCGAAGAACTGATGCGAATTGGCGATTACATCACGGTTCTGCGCGACGGAAAAATCACCGGCCAGGAAGAGATCAAAAATATCGATACGCAATGGATCGTGCGTTCGATGATCGGCTCCGATGCCAAGGATTTTGCCAAGCCTGTTACCCACAAGATTGGCGCCGAACGGTTTCGTGCTGAAAACATCACCCTGCCCCGGGCAACCGGCGGGCTTGCAGTTGATGATGTCTCCCTGACCGTGCGCGCGGGCGAAGTTCTGGGCATTTACGGCCTTATGGGCGCGGGACGTTCCGAGTTTTTCGAGTGTGTGATGGGCCAGCATGGGCACTCCACCGGCCATATCTATATCGATGGCGAGGAAGTGAAAGAGCGCGATACGACCCGTCGCATCCGGCGCGGCCTTGCCCTCATACCGGAAGATCGTCAGCGCGAAGGTCTGGTGCAGATCTTGTCGATTGCCAGCAATCTGACACTGGCAAGTCTCGACCGTCTGGCTCGCGTCTTCCACATCACGCCAAAGCGTGAAAAACAGGCCATTCAACAGGCGATCAAAGACCTTTCGATCAAGGCACCAAACCCCGAATTCGAAGTCACTTCGATGTCAGGCGGCAATCAGCAAAAGGTCGTCATCGGCAAGGCGCTGATGACCAATCCGAAAGTTCTTCTGATGGATGAGCCATCGCGCGGCATCGATGTGGGTGCGAAGGCCGATGTCTTCCGCACCATGCGCAGGCTTGCTGCCGAAGGTCTATCCATTCTTTTTTCAACCTCTGATCTGGAAGAAGTCATGGCGCTCTCCGATCGCATCGCGGTGCTCAGCAATGGGAAGCTGATTGCCATATTCGACCGCGATAAAGCGACGGAAGCCGACATTGTTGCCGCTTCGGCCAAGGGCCACGGGCATACACATGACAACGACCACAACAAACAAACAAGGGAACGCGCGTCATGACAGCCAACACGACGACGGCCGCCACTGACTCAACCTTTAACAGCGGCTCGGCCCTGCTGACGCTGATGAAACTGAGAACCTTCATCGCGCTTTTCGCGGTGTTCATCTTCTTCTCGTTCGCAGCACCAAACTTCCTTTCAGCCGCCAACCTGATCCTGATGTCGAAGCACGTTGCGCTTAATGCATTTCTTGCAATGGGCATGACCTTCGTCATCATCACAGGCGGCATCGACCTTTCCGTCGGCTCCATTGTCGGGCTTTGCGGCATGGTTGCCGGCGGTCTTCTGATCTACGGGATTGATCTTGGCATCGGCTACACGATCTATTTCAACATCATCGAAATTTCGCTGATCACATTGGCCGTTGGTGTCGCAGTCGGCTTCATAAACGGGCTATTGATAACCAAACTGAATGTCGCGCCCTTCATCGCGACACTCGGCACGCTTTATGTAGCGCGTGGCCTGGCACTTCTGTCCTCGGACGGCCAGACCTTCCCGAACCTTGTAGGCCGCGAAGATCTGGGCACAACCGGCTTCGCCTTCCTCGGATCAGGCAGCATTCTCGGTCTTCCGGTCTCGATCTGGATTCTGATCGTCGTCGCATTGGCCGCAGCCTATATCGCGCGATACACGCCGCTTGGTCGCCAGATTTTCGCAGTCGGCGGCAATGAACGTGCGGCACGCATGTCGGGTATCCGCGTCGACCGCGTAAAGATGTTCGTTTACATGTTTTCGGGCTTCTGTGCCGCGATTGCCGGGCTTATCATCTCGTCTGAACTGATGTCGTCGCACCCGGCAACCGGCAACTCGTTCGAGCTAAACGCCATCGCAGCAGCCGTTCTTGGTGGCACTTCAATGTCAGGCGGACGCGGCACCATTGGCGGCACAATCATCGGTGCATTCGTCATCGGTATTCTCTCCGACGGTCTGGTCATGATGGGCGTATCGTCCTTCTGGCAGATGGTCATCAAGGGCCTTGTCATCATCATCGCCGTGGTAGTTGATCAGGCACAGCGCCGCCTCCAGCAGCGCGTTACACTCATGCAAATGGCAAAAGCAGGATAAAAATGGCAGACTTGAATGGCGCTCTCATCGGTTGTGGTTTCTTCGCAATCAATCAGATGCACGCATGGAACGACGTTTCGGGTGCCAAAATTGTGGCGATCTGCGACCGCGATCCTGAGCGGTTGAAGATTGTCGGCGACCAGTTCGGCATCGAACGACGCTACACAGATGCTGAGGCGCTGTTTGCAGATGGCGGCATCAACTTTGTCGATATCGCCACCACAGTTTCAAGCCATCGTGCTCTGGTGGAGCTTGCCGCCGCCCACAAGGTGCCAGCAATCTGCCAGAAGCCCTTTGCCAAAACGCTTGATGATGCAAAGGCCATGGTGAAGATCTGCGGTGAAGCAGGCATTCCGCTCATGGTGCATGAAAACTTCCGCTGGCAGACACCTATTCAGGCCGTGCGTAAAGCGCTCGATAGCGGCGTCATAGGCGCGCCTTTCTGGGGACGCTTTTCCTTCCGCTCGGGCTTTGATGTTTTCTCCGGCCAGCCTTATCTTGCGGAAGGCGAACGCTTCATCATCGAAGATTTAGGCATTCATACGCTTGATATTGCGCGCTTCATTCTGGGCGATGTGACCAGCCTTGTTGCACGCACCAAGCGTGTGAACCCGAAAATCAAGGGTGAAGATGTAGCAACCATTCTCATGGACCATGAAAATGGTGCTACTTCCATTGTCGACGTAAGCTATGCCACCAAGCTCGCAACCGATCCTTTCCCGGAAACACTCGTTGAACTTGATGGCGCCGAAGGCTCTATTCGTCTTTATCAGGGTTATCGCCTTGAAGTGATTACGCCGAACAGCACGACGGTTTCCGATGTTTCGCCAAAACTGCTCTCATGGGCCTCACGTCCATGGCACAATATTCAGGGAAGCGTTTTTGCCATTCAGCAGCATTGGGTGGACAAGCTGGAAACTCGCGAAGAAACCTCGACATCGGGTGCGGATAATCTCAAGACTTTCGCGCTTGTCGAAGCCGCCTATGACAGTGCCGCAAGCGGCAACCGCGTCGACATTACGGCGTTGCTCAAATGAGCAACGTCGATTTTTTCCTGCTCTATGGAACGCGTGAAACCGAAGCTAAGCCGACGCATCTGAAAGCGGGCTTGCTTAGCCTGGATTTGAACGACGGCAATCTTCGCACCATCACTTACGACGGTGTCGAAGTTCTGCGTGCCGTCTCCTATCTGGTGCGGGATCGCGACTGGGGGACCTATAATCCGCAAATCCATGATCTGAACGTCGAGCAAAGCGACAGCGGTTTCATCGTCACCTATCAGGCACGTTGCGAAGGCCCGGATGCGACCAAACTCACCATTGATGTCCGCATTCAGGCAGAGAGTGTTGGTGGTACGCTCACTTTCGAAGCCGTAGCGAATACAGCGACAGGCTTTGAAACCAACCGTTGCGGCTTTTGCATCCTGCATCCAATCGTCGGCGTGGCAGGCTCCCCTGTGAGGGTCGAGCATGTAGACGGCACACTCAACAAGACCCGCCTGCCCGATCTGATCGAACCGTGGCAGCCTTTCAAGGATATGCGTGCGATCACCCATGAGGCCATGCCCGGCGTTACGGTCGAATGCCGCATGGAAGGCGATACCTTTGAGATGGAGGATCAGCGCAACTGGTCCGACGCATCTTACAAGACCTATGTACGGCCGCTGGCTTTGCCATGGCCTTACCAGATCGAAGCCACCAAATCCCAGCATCAGCGCATCGTGCTCAACATTTCCGACACGCGCGCAGTGACACCAAATAACACCCGGTATGCAGAGCCGGTGAGCATCACGCTTGGTGACACAAGCGGCACATTGCCAAATATCGGCATCATCATCACACCGGAAGAAGCCAAAGCAAGCCTTGCCGCAATTGATCTGTTGCAGGAAGTTGGCCCGCAGGATTTGTTATTTCATTACGATCCACTGGCAGGGCACAAAGGTTCAGCCTTTGCCGACTTTGCAGCTCTTGCAGCCCGACATAAAGGCCGTGTTTCGCTCGAAATTGCATTGCCTTGCGAGAAATCGCTCATCGAAGAGACGACAGCAATCGCTTCTGACATGAAAGCGGCTGGCTTTACCCCGGATGCGGTCATTGTTTCACCGGCTATAGATCGGCAGTCGACACCGCCCAGCAGCGAATGGCCGCCCTGCCCGCCGCTTGAAGATGTTTATGCGGCAGCAAGAGCAGCATTCCTGAATGCGCAGCTTGGCGGCGGAATGCTGAGCTATTTCACCGAGCTTAATCGCAAGCGTGTTCCGGGCGAGCATCTTGATTTCGTCACTCATTGCACGAATCCGATTGTCCATGCAGCGGACGACCTGAGTGTTATGCAAACACTGGAAGCTCTGCCTTTCATTACCCGCTCGGTGCGGGCGATCTACGGCGATAAGCCCTATCGCATCGGGCCGTCTACCATCCCCATGCGCCAGAATCCTTATGGCAGCAGAACGATGGAAAACCCGAATGGCAAGCGCATTGCTATGGCCAATCGCGATCCTCGCCACAATGGAAAATTCGCTGCGAGCTTCGCGATGGCATATGCCATATCTGTGCTGAATGCTGGCCTTGACAGCCTGACGCTTTCAGCCCTCACCGGACCTTTCGGACTTACTGCAGATGAAGGCGAACCGACACCCACAGGTGGGAAACGTCCACTCTTCACCACGATAAAAATATTGTCCCGGCTTGCAGGAAAAAAATGGCGGCAGCTTATTTCGTCGCGGCCTGACCACGTTCTGGCCTTTGCAACGGAGCAAGAATTCTGGCTGGTAAACATCACGTCACAGCCTCAGACTGTCAGCATCGCTCAGTTCGCCAAGATTGCTCTCGATCCCTACGCGGTCCAGAACTTGAAACGCTCATAGTTTTAATCGCGTCGTTGTTGTTCTGATCAGGAGCGGCCAACGCTGAGCTATAAAAATGATATGCCCGCCAGCAAGAACTGACGGGCATAAATCCAAAGGGTTTTCGGCGATTTAAATCACATTTGGTGTGATAGGCGAACCCAAATCATTCCCACTCGATCGTGCCGGGCGGCTTTGACGTCACGTCATAAACAACACGATTGATGCCGCGTACCTCGTTGATGATGCGAGTTGCCGCATTGCCGAGGAAATTCATATCGTAGTGATAGAAATCAGCAGTCATGCCGTCCACCGATGTCACAGCACGCAGCGCACAGACGAATTCGTAGGTACGACCATCGCCCATCACACCGACGGTCTGGACTGGCAACAGAACGGCAAAAGCCTGCCAGATGGCATCATAGAGACCAGCCTTGCGGATTTCGTCCAGATAGATCGCGTCGGCTTCGCGCAGAATCTCGAGTTTCTCGCGCGTAATACCGCCCGGGCAGCGGATAGCGAGACCCGGTCCCGGGAACGGATGGCGGCCGATGAAGCTATCCGGCAGGCCGAGTTCCTTGCCGAGCAAGCGTACCTCGTCCTTGAACAGTTCACGCAGTGGTTCGACGAGCTGCATCTTCATGCGCTCCGGCAGACCACCTACATTGTGGTGCGACTTGATCGTGACAGAAGGACCGCCGGTAAACGAAACGCTTTCGATAACGTCCGGATAGAGCGTGCCCTGCACGAGGAAATCCGCACCGCCGAGCTTCTTTGCTTCTTCCTCGAACACTTCGATGAAGAGACGGCCAATCGTCTTGCGCTTCTTTTCAGGATCGGTTTCGCCTTCCAGCTCGCCGATGAAACGATCAGCAGCATCAACGAGAATGAGCGGCAGGTTGTAATGCTCGCGGAACATTTCAACGACTTGGTTAGCTTCGTTTTTACGCATCAGCCCGTGATCAACCAGAATACACGTCAGCTGATCGCCGATGGCTTCATGCGCCAGGAGTGCTGCAACAGAAGAATCCACACCGCCGGAAAGCGCACAGATAACCTTGCCGCTACCAACCTGCTTGCGGATCGCCTCAACTGCCTGTTCGCGATAGGCGCCCATGGTCCAGCCCGGCTTCACACCGACGATACGATGAACGAAATTCTGAAGAAGTTTTGCACCGTCCGGCGTATGCACGACTTCCGGGTGGAACTGCACGCCGTAATATTTGCGCTTCTCGTCAGCGATAGCCGCAAAAGGTGCGTTTGGCGAAGTGCCTATAATGGTAAAACCATCGGGCAACGACGTAACACGGTCACCATGGCTCATCCAGACCTGATGACGGGTGCCCTTGGCCCAGATGCCTTCGAAGAGAGGGCTATCTTCCTGCACATCCAAGAAAGCACGACCGAATTCGCGATCATGGCCACTTTCGACTTTACCACCCAACTGGGCGCACATCGTCTGTTCACCATAGCAGATGCCGAGGACCGGAATGCCTTCTTCGAAAACGGCCTGCGGCGCTCGCGGCGACCCAATATCAGTCGTCGAATGGGGGCTGCCTGAAAGGATAACACCTTTCGGCTTCAGCCGCTTGAAAGCCTCTTCCGCAGACTGGAAAGGGACGATTTCACAATAGACACTGGCTTCGCGCACGCGACGCGCAATCAGCTGCGTAACCTGGCTGCCAAAGTCGATGATTAGGATTGTGTCGGGATGTGCCGTGGTGCTCATGTGCAGCATCTATTTAAAAAGTGACCGAGATGCAATGCCTATATGGGTTATAGGCATCGTGCTCAACAAGTGCGTTGCCAAAAATCGACCTATACTGACATACCATTGTCAGGAGCCGGCAGGAGACCATCCGCAATTGCAGCCTCCAATCGCTCGACCGCATGGGCCAGTTTTTCATCGATAATGTGCAGATACTGTGTCCAGTCCCCCACATGCTGCAACTCGCTTGCACCATCGGAAATACCGCGAAGCCCAAAAAGCGGAATTCCTGCGAGCTGGCATGCGCGCAGACAGGCATAGGTTTCCATATCAACCATATCCGCATCAACCGTCATATAGGCTTTGTCGGAAACGATATTGGCACCTGTTGAGAGCGAAGCGACAGGGATTTCTGGTACAGAAACCGGGAGCTCGATCACTTTGGGAAGATCGAGAAAAGGCGTTGCGCCTTTTTCAAACCCGAGAGGTGAAGCATCCATATCGCGATAGGATACGGAAGATACCTGAAACACTTCAGCTTGCGGTAATCTGGCTGAGCCTGCTGAGCCAAGCGAGACCACGAGGTCGGGCTTTTCTCCAGCCTGCGCCAGACCTGCAAGAGCATATGCGAGATTGGCAGCCGCCTCGACTGGCCCTACCCCGATCATGACCGGCGTAAAGAGTTTCGCCAAATGACGTCCATATTCGGCATCCACTGCCATGACGTAGAGGAGACGCTTTCCGGCGACAGTTTTAATCATCCCTGCAGGCCTTTTCTGTCCTGCACGACCATCATTGTTCCGGTCATGGTTGCGATCAGGCGCACTTCCGTGTCGGTTACGGCGAATGCCTGTCCATCACTAACCATGATCGTCCGTCCGGGTTTGGTGACCTCGCCACGAAAGAGGAAACGTTCCCCTTTGCCCGGAGCAAGCAGATTCACTTTGAATTCGATGGTCAGTACAGCCGCGTCGGAAGGCATCAGCGTCAGTGCCGCATAGCCGCAAGCAGAATCAAGAGCAGCAGAAATCATGCCCGCATGGAGAATGCCATGCTGTTGCGTCAGCTCCTCTCGAAACGGCATCTCAACTTCAACGATACCGGGCTCACACCGTGTCAGTTCAGCGCCTATCAGTTTCATGGCTGCCTGCCGACCAAAACTTTCCTCGACGCGCTCTTTGAAATCCGGTTCTGCTACACGATGCGCTGACATCGTCCCCCCGTTCTTTCCATCTATTATCACGCATTATCCAACGCAAAACCGCTTCGCACTTTTGCTGGAAATGCTTTAGTTTGATCTCTGCAGAAGGCTCACATAAAACCCGTCAGTGCCAGTGGACAATGGCGAGAATACCGCGCCGTGCGACGAGAATACTGGCTTCACATCACCAGCGTCCGCTACAATTGTATCCCACAAAGCCTCTGGCGCAACTTCCGTAAAATCAGCATTCCCTGTGAGAAACTGTGCAATCTGTCTCGTGTTTTCTTCTGCGAACAATGAACAGGTAATATAGGCCAGACGTCCGCCCGGCTTCACATAATGCTTGGCAGATTCCAGCACTTCCTTCTGGTCTTGAACGCGCCGCTCAAGCTGCTGGTCGTTCAACCGCCATTTCGCATCCGGGCGGCGGCGCCATGTGCCGGAACCAGTGCAAGGCGCATCGGTCAGCACGAGATCCATCTGCCCTGTCAGTGGGTCCAGTGCATCGAGATTTCCATGGACCTGCGTGTTACGCACCCCAGCACGCTGTAGCCGCTCATGCATGGGCGAAAGCCGCGCACGTTCAGCATCATAGGCATGAATTTGACCGCTATTCTGCATCGCAGCGGCCAAAGCCAATGTCTTTCCACCAGCTCCAGCGCAATAGTCCAGTACCTGCTGGCCGGGTTTGGCACCGGCAAAGAGCGCAGCAAGCTGTGACCCCAAATCCTGGACCTCGAACCAGCCGTCGAGAAAGGCCTGCTCGCCCTGCACATTCGGATGGCGTCCAAGTGCTTCAATCGGCGGGATGCGTAGCGCCTGCGCAAGGAACGGCGCGGGTGCAGCACCAGCCTTTTCAAGTGCTGTGAGCGTTTTTTCCGGCGTCGCCTTCAAACTGTTCACACGAAGATCGACTGGCGGTCGCGTTGCCAGCGCCCTGCCTTCATCCACCCAGCGCGCGCCGAAAAGTTCCTCAAGCGACGATGCACACCATTCGGGCACATCCGCCTGAACATGGGCAGGCGCTTCAGTGACATCCCTGCTTTCCCAAGCAATACGACGCGGCTGCTCCAGCACTTTCGGCGCAAACTTGTCTCCATCGAGAGCAGCGTCGATGGTCGCAATATCCATGCCGCCGTCGGCCAATAGTGCGCCAAAAGCCAGAGCGCGCGCATCATCGCCATCCATTCGCCACGCGATGGACAACTTGCGGCGCAGCGCATCATAGACGATGTTGCCGATCACAGCGCGGTCACCCGCACCTGCGAAACGATGGGAAGCGCCCCAATCCTTCAGCACGTCAGAAGCCGGGCGTGTACCCGCTTCAATCTGATCCAATACCTCGATAGCCGCCTGCAGGCGTCCGCCAAGCCGCATTGTGTCTCCTTCTCGAATGCCTGCTCGGGCATAGCCTTCCTTGCAGGGAAAAGGCAATCGGCAAATCAAAACAAAAAAGCCGGAGCAACGAGCTCCGGCTTTCTTTCTGTCTTATAAACACGGTTTATTCGGCTGCCGTTGCCTCTTCACTTGTAGCAATCGTGTTGGCTTCATAACCATGTGCATCCTTCAAGGCTTTGCGCACACCAGCCTCATAGTCGGGATGGATCAGCTTGAAGTGGCCGAGCTGGCGCTCAACGATGAAGCCCGGAACTCCACCCATTGCCGCCGCAATATTGGAGAACAGACGCTGTTTCTGTCCGTCATCGAACAGATTGAACAAGGCCCGCGGCTGCGAGTAATCGTCATTTCCCACACGATGGTCATAACGGGCGGCATCGCCGGAAATGCGCAACGGCGGCTCCTTGGCCGACGGCTGTTCGACCGGGCCGTTAAACGAATTCGGCTCGTAATAGGCGTCCGGATTGCCGGTCTTGATACCGCCATAGACATTCATCTGACCATCACGGTGATAGTGATGAACCGGGCACTTCGGCTGATTGACCGGAATGCTTTCGTAATGCGTGCCAAGGCGATGACGATGCGCATCCGCATAGGAGAAAATACGCGCCTGCAACATCTTGTCGGGTGAATAGCTGATACCCGGCACGATGTTCGACGGTGAGAAAGCCGCATTTTCAATCTCGGTGAAGTAGTTTTCCGGATTACGGTTCAGCTCCATGATACCGATATCGATCGGCGGATAGTCCGCATGCGGCCAGACTTTGGTAAGATCAAACGGATTGTACGGTGTCTTGTCGGCGTCGAGTTCCGGCATGATCTGCACCTGAACCTTCCACTTCGGGAAATTGCCCTTATCGATGGAAGTGAACAAGTCTTCCTGCGTGGATTCTCGCGTGCGACCAATCACACCTTCGGCTTCAGCATTGGTCCAGTGCTTGTGGCCCTGCATGGTCTTGAAATGGAACTTGACCCAATAGCGTTCACCGGCATCGTTCCAGAACGAATAGGTGTGAGAACCATAACCGTTGATATGACGCACATCGGTTGGCAAGCCGCGATCGGACATTAGGATCGTCACCTGATGCAGGCTTTCGGGCGAAAGCGACCAGAAGTCCCACATAGCGGTCGCCGAACGCAGGTTCGTCTTGGGATGACGCTTCTGGGTGTGGATGAAATCCGGGAACTTGACCGGGTCGCGTACAAAGAACACAGGGGTGTTGTTGCCGACCAGATCCCAGTTACCTTCCTCCGTATAGAACTTGAGAGCAAAGCCGCGCACGTCGCGCTCGGCATCAGCAGCACCCTGCTCGCCGGCAACGGTCGAAAAACGCGCCAGCATCGGCGTCTGGGCACCCGGCTGCAGTGCCTTGGCCTTGGTGTATTTCGAAATATCGCCGGTGATGGTCAGCGTACCATAAGCGCCCCAGCCCTTGGCATGAACGGCACGTTCCGGGATACGTTCGCGGTTTTGATGGCTTAGTTTTTCAATGAGCTGATAGTCCTGCATTAAAAGCGGGCCGCGCTCACCTGCGCTCAGGGAATTCTGGTTGTCCGGTATCGGAGCGCCTGCACTCGTCGTCATAATTGGGCGATCTGTCATGGGAATTCCCTCCTGAAAAGCCAATATTGGAATACAACTAGCCTTGCTATAAGCACGACACAGTTCGTCCGTGTCGCGCCGTGGCTAGGTAACTGGCTCAGATTAGACCTATTCCAATCATAATCTCCAATTGCTTTTCCGATTATTTTCGATAAGTTTTTCTTATCATGTTTACAGTACGTCAAATGCGCTATTTCGAAGCGCTTGCCGCCACGCTGCATTTCCGCAAAGCCGCGCAACTGGCACACGTGTCCCAGCCGGCCCTTTCGGCCCAGATCGCGGAAATGGAAGCTCTTGCAGGCGCGCCCCTTTTCGAGCGCTCGCAGCGACAGGTGATCATGACGGAGCTCGGCAAGCAGCTTTATCCGGGTATCCAGACCATCTTGCGCGAACTCCACACACTTGAGGAAATAGCCGCGCAAAGCCGGGGATTGTTACAAACACGGCTGCGGCTGGGCATCATTCCGACTGTTGCTCCGTATTTGGTCCCGGTTCTCATCCCTCTTTTGCGCGAACGGCATCCGTCATTCCGCCTCCAATTGCGAGAAAGCGTAACCGCGAAACTTCTTGATGAACTGCACGCGGGTGAAATCGATGCAATTGTCGCTGCCCTTCCCATTGATGATGAGCGGCTTGCCCAAAGAAAGCTGTTCGATGACCGCTTCCTGATTGCGACCTCAACTAATGATCAAACGGTTCTCGCTTCGCCTATTACACAGGACAACGTCGCTCTCGACCGTTTACTCCTGTTGGAAGAGGGGCATTGCATGAGGGATCAGGCATTGGCTGTTTGTTCGCTGCCTTCTCAGCGCCAGCTCGTAAAGTATGGTGCCACCAGCATGACCACCCTTTTACAAATGGTGAGTCATGGAATGGGCCTTACTCTCATTCCCGAAATCGCGGTGCGCGCGGAAGCACGCAGCAATCATATGCGCATCGTGCCCTTTGACGGCGAGCAACCAAAGCGGGAAATCGCCTTATTCTGGCGGCGACAGAGTATGCGCCGAAAAGATTTTCAGGCGCTTGGTGATTGTATCGTGGAAAGCGCCAATGGGCTTTTCATTCGTTCAAAGGAACTGGCAGCATTCACAAAATAAAAGGGCGGCCTAAAGCCGCCCTATCATGAATACCATGAGACAGGTTTACATGCCGCCGGGATAGTTCGGGCTTTCGCGGGTGATTGCAACGCCATGCGAATGGCTTTCCCGCAACCCGGCGTTGGAAATGCGCACAAAAGTCGCTTTCTCGCGGAATTCCTCCAGCGTCTTCGCGCCTACATAGCCCATGGAAGCGCGCAAACCGCCTGCAAGTTGGTGCAGGACCGCGGAAATCGGCCCCTTGTAAGCCACCTGTCCTTCGATGCCTTCCGGTACGAGCTTCAGCTCATCGCGCACTTCCGCTTGGAAATAACGATCAGCCGAGCCGCGCGCCATGGCACCGACCGAACCCATACCGCGATAGGCTTTGAACGAGCGGCCCTGATGCAAATAGACTTCGCCGGGGCTTTCTTCCGTACCGGCCAACAGCGAACCAGCCATTGCCGCGACTGCTCCAGCGGCCAACGCTTTGGCGAAATCGCCCGAAAACTTGATGCCGCCATCAGCGATTACCGGGATATTCTGCTTCTGCGCTGCTTCAACGGCTGACATAATGGCCGAAAGCTGTGGAACGCCGACACCGGCAACAATACGCGTGGTGCAGATCGAGCCCGGCCCGATACCAACCTTGACCGCATCCGCACCGGCATCAATCAGTGCCTGTGTACCAGCGGTCGTTGCCACATTACCTGCAAGAATTGCTATATTCGGATAGGCTTTCTTGATACGGGCCACTGCATCAAGAACGCGCTGCGAATGGCCATGCGCCGTGTCCACCACCAGAAGATCGACACCGGCTTCAATCAAACGTTCGGCGCGTTCGTAACCATCCTCGCCGACGCTCGTTGCTGCAGCAGCGCGCAGACGTCCCTGAGCGTCCTTGGCGGCGTTCGGATTGAGCTGCGACTTTTCAATATCCTTGACGGTAACAAGACCAACGCAACGACCCTGATCGTCGACAACGAGAAGCTTTTCAATACGATGAGCGTGCAACAGACGTTTTGCTTCGTCCTGATTGACATTCTCGCGAACCGTAATGAGGTTCTCACGGGTCATCAGCTCGTGGATTTTCTGCTTCGGATCGGACGCAAAACGGACGTCGCGATTGGTCAGGATACCGACAATACGCCCCGGACCCTTGGTAGCATTCTCAACGACCGGAATACCCGAAATTCCATGTGCCTTCATCAATGCCTGAGCGTCGGCAAGTGTCGCATCCGGCCCGATGGTAACCGGATTTACTACCATGCCGGATTCAAATTTCTTTACCTGACGGACTTCTTCCGCCTGACGCTCCGGCGTCAGATTACGGTGAATGACGCCAATACCACCGGCCTGCGCCATCGCAATAGCCAGACGGGATTCCGTCACCGTATCCATGGCAGCAGAAAGAAGAGGAAGGTTAAGCTCGATATCCTTGGCGATGCGCGTGCGCAGATCAACCTGCCCCGGCATTACTTCGGAATGGCCCGGCTGCAACAGCACATCATCAAATGTGAGAGCGAGAGCGCCAGTGGGCGATTCCACGATTTTAGCCATTGCCAATTCCTTTGCCGATTTTATCGAATGAGAAAAGCCGCCTCTCCGGAATAGGTCCGGGAGCAGCGACACATCTGGTTTGCTAGGTTGAATTGGCACCGGCTGGTAACACGGTTATGACCAAATGGAAAGCCTTTTGCTGACAAGTTTCAGTTACCGATAAGGATTTACGTGATAAATCTCTGCACACATCGAAATCGGGCAGCAGCAGGCTTGCAGGGGCAAAGTGAGAAAATCCTATAGACGCGTTCCACTCATCCGCCGGTCAAAAGCCATGTGGATCTCACCACATGTCTGGAAACCGCGACTGGTCTTCTGGTGCGGCGCATTGGCCATCGGTCTTATCAGTGTAGGCTTTGCCGAAGCTGCGGACATTGCACAAGATTGGTTCAAGAGCCTCACAAGTGGAAGCGGCTGGCGTGCATGGCTTCCCCTGCTGATCACGCCGGTGGGGTTTATGGCCTGCTCCTGGATAGCCTTATCCTGGTTTCTAAATTCTGGAGGCAGTGGCATTCCGCAAGCAATTGCCGCACGCCATTTGCACGATCATGAAGATCGAACTCTGCTGCTTTCACTCAAAACCGCGATCGGTAAGATCATTCTTACTCTGGCCGGGCTTTTCAGTGGTGCATCTATCGGTCGTGAGGGTCCAACCGTGCAGATCGGCGCGTCCATCATGATGCAATCTGCGCGTTTCGGCGGCATGGAACAAGCGCGTGGTCTCATCCTTGCAGGCTCTGCCGCAGGTATAGCGGCTGCGTTCAATACCCCCCTTGCAGGTGTTGTCTTCGCTATTGAGGAGATGGGGCGCGCCTACGCCGCACGAACCAACGGTCTCGTATTATCTGCTGTTATTCTCGCCGGTCTTGCTTCACTTGGCCTCGTTGGAAACTATAATTATTTCGGGCTGACTACCGTTACCGCTTCCAGCGGCAAAGACTGGGTTCTGGTGATTGCGTGCGGTGTAATTGGTGGAGCATTCGGGGCTGCCTTCAGTGCACTCGCACTCGAACTAGGACGTCGTGTGCGACGCCGCATACAAAAGGCCCCTCTTCGCAATGCCGTATTTTTCGCGGGAATTTGCGGTCTTCTGGTCGCTATCATTGGCATTGCGTCCGGCGGATCGACCTTTGGAGCAGGCTACGATCAGGCACGGAGCGCCGTGGAAGGGTTGGCTCTTCCACCTCTTTATTTCATAGGGAAGTTCCTTGCCGGTCTCCTTTCCATGATTTCGGGGATACCGGGCGGAATATTTGCACCTTCTTTGTCGGTCGGTGCGGGACTGGGCAGCACAATCGGCCTGGTTCTTGGAACCAGTGCGAGTCTTGCTGCTGTTCTCGGTATGGCAGGCTACTTTGCCGGCGTCGTGCAAGCGCCGATGACTGCATTCGTCATCATTCTGGAAATGACCGGCAATCATAACAACGTCATTCCACTCATGTGCGCATCGATGCTGGGCTACGGCACTGCACGGCTGATCTCTCACGAGCCGCTCTACCATGCTTTGTCACGTGACTACGTGGCAGACGTACTGCGCCAGCGCCGGGCGCGCGAAAAGAATACGCTCTCTCAATAGAGCGAAAATGGAGGAGAAAACTGTTCATGGATCGCAGAACATTCGCCAAGTCGCTTGCGGGACTTGGGGCAATGCCCTTTGTCGTCAATGCGGCATCGGCAGCTACTGAGGGAGGAGCAGGCATGCTGGAGCTTATGGGTGGAAGCATCACGGATGTACCCGGAATCAAGCTGGGACACCACACACTAACAAAACGCCCGACCGGCTGCACCGTTCTTCTCTGCGAAGAAGGCGCTTCCGCAGGTGTTGATGTACGCGGTTCGGCGCCCGGTACGCGTGAAACCGATCTGCTCGATCCGATCAATTATGTGCAGCAGGTTCAAGCTATTCTGCTTTCAGGCGGTAGTGCCTATGGTCTGGCGGCTGCGACTGGCGTTATGCGTTATCTTGAAGAGAACAATCTCGGCTTCAAGATCGGCAAAGGCGTCGTTCCGATTGTACCAGCAGCAATCCTGATGGATCTCGGTGTCGGAGATTTTTCTGTCCGCCCCGATGAGGAAGCCGGTTATCTGGCATGCCAGGCCGCCAAGGCTGAAGCTTCTGGAGAAGGCAACATCGGTGCTGGTGCAGGCGCTACCGTCGGCAAAATGTTCGGCATGGACTACGCCATGAAGGGTGGGCTCGGCACAGCCAGTTACAAGGTGCCTGGCACCGAAATCGTTGTCGGCGCGATTGTTGCCGTCAATGCTGTTGGTGACGTCTATGCGCCAAATTCACGCCAGATTCTGGCTGGGGCGCGGACCGAGGACGGCAAGGGCTTCCGTGATACGATGTCCGCCATCATGCAGGGCCATGGCGTGGTCAAGTCCGGCGGTGCCAACACCACGATTGGCGCAATAGCGACCAACGTCCCGTTCGACAAGGCTCAGCTGAAAAAGATTGCGGGCATGGCGCATGACGGTTTTGCGCGCACAATCAACCCAATCCATACCATGTGGGACGGTGACACGATCTTCGCACTTTCCACAGGCAAGGCAAAAGACGTGGAAGCCGATGTAACTGCGATTGGAGCAATTGCAGCGACTGTTATGGCAGAAGCCGTGGCACGTGCAGTTGTCAATGCAGACAGCCTTAAGGATTTGAATTTGCCAGCATATAAGGATTATGCCCCGCAGTAAGGTGGTTACCTGTCAACAATACTGTGCACTTCGGCGGCCCGTCAGATGCACAAAAGGCAGTCTGGACAGGCTGTAGAAGCGTGTTCTTTACAGAAGCGAATCCTTCTATAGTCCAACCATGCCAATTCGACACTTAAGCGAAACCATCATCAACCAGATCGCGGCGGGGGAAGTCATCGAACGCCCCGCCAGCGTTATCAAGGAACTTGTCGAAAATGCTATCGACGCTGGCGCGACCCGCATTGAGGTCGTGACCGGTGGCGGTGGCAAGACATTGTTGCGCGTGACTGATAATGGTTCGGGAATTCCGATCGATGAGCTTCCATTGGCAGTCTCCCGCCATTGTACCTCCAAGCTTTCGGACGATGTGCACGACATTCGCGCACTTGGGTTTCGTGGGGAGGCTCTGCCATCCATTGGCTCGGTCGCAAAACTGACCCTCAAATCTCGTCCGCAGGACGCTGACTCCGGCTTTGAAGTATCGGTTTCCGGCGGACATCTCGACGGTCCCCGTCCTTCCGCGCTCAATCGCGGGACGATTGCCGAGGTCCGCGATCTTTTTTACGCGACGCCTGCCCGTCTCAAATTCATGAAAACGGATCGTGCGGAAGCTGCTGCCATAACCGACGTCGTCAAGCGCATCGCAATTGCCTTTCCCCATGTCCGCTTTTCGCTTGCAGGCACCGACAGGACACCGCTGGAACTGGCCGCAACCGGCAGCGGCGCAGAAGCAACGCTTGAGCGCATCAATCAGGTGCTCGGAAAAGAATTCGGCGAAAATGCGCTTGCCATTGACGCGGAACGCGACGGCGTGCGTCTGGCCGGGTTTGTCGGCATCCCCTCCCATAATCGTGGCAACGCCCTGCATCAGTTCGCCTATGTGAATGGGCGCCCGGTGCGGGACAAACAGCTTTTCGGCGCATTGCGTGGAGCCTATGCGGATGTCATGGCACGCGATCGTCATCCGGTTGCCGTACTGTTTCTGACGCTGGACCCGGCACTAGTCGACGTTAATGTGCATCCTGCCAAGGCTGACGTCCGTTTCCGTGATCCGGGTCTCGTGCGCGGACTGATCGTCGGGGCGATCAAACAAGCACTGGCGCAGTCAGGTATTCGGCCTGCGACCAGCGGTGCCGATGCCATGCTGCAAGCGTTCCGTGCAGAAGGATTCCAGCCGCCCTCACCATCATTCACATCGCGGCCTTCTTCGGCTGGTTATGCATCGGGGAGCTGGCACCCCGCAGTTTTCTCGCCGAGAACCGAATGGTCACCGCAGACCGCACATCCGGCGCATCGGCCGCTGGACTTGGGAGCGGCACGCTCCTTTCAGGAAAGTGACCAGGCGACGCTCGCCACCGTTAACGTGCTGGCGGCAGATGTCCGAGCGACGCGTGACGAAGCACCAGTGGAACTCCAGCAAAAGCCACTCGGGGCAGCCCGCGCGCAAATCCACGCGAACTATATTGTCTCCCAAACCGAAGACAGTCTCGTCATTGTAGATCAGCATGCGGCTCACGAACGTCTTGTTTACGAGGCGTTGAAAAACGCCCTGCATTCCCGCCCCATACCGGGACAAATGCTGCTTATTCCTGAAATTGTGGATCTGCCAGAAGAAGACGCCGAGCGACTGGCAACCCACGCGGAAACACTTGCCCGCTTTGGCCTTGGCATCGAGCAATTCGGACCCGGTGCCATCGCAGTGCGTGAAACGCCCGCAATGCTCGGAGAAATGAACGTGCAGCAGCTGATCCGCGATCTTTCGGATGAGATTGCGGAACACGACACATCTGAAGGATTGAAGGCCATGTTGAACCATTTGGCCGCAACAATGGCCTGTCATGGTTCCGTTCGCTCGGGGCGACGGTTGAAGCCTGAAGAAATGAATGCGCTCCTGCGTGAAATGGAAGCCACCCCCGGCTCAGGCACCTGCAATCACGGTCGCCCAACCTACATCGAACTGAAACTGACAGATATCGAACGGCTATTTGGCAGGCGCTGATAGAATTACAACGACGTATGATGTTGTACTGCTGGACGCAACGCACGACGCTTGCTAGAGTCGGCTACAAAGGTTTTACACACATGAATAAATTTGAATCCCCCCGTTCTTCTGAAGCTGTTCTGCGCTATCTCGACGGTGATTATGAAATCGTCAGGCATGGAGCCTATGTCGCGTGCGCGGTGACAGGCGCCCATATCCCGCTCGATGAACTCAAATATTGGAGTGTTTCGCGGCAGGAACCCTACGCAACAGGCCTGATTTCTTTTGAACGTGAGTTGGAAGTCAATCCTGAAATGCGTAGCCGAAAGAAGGCTTAAAATCAGCTTGCAACACGGCTTTTAAAGCGCTCGATGACCGTATCCAGAATGTGATCAAGCGCATCGTTGCGATCAAATTTGAGATCAACGTTAAGGACAGCGAGTTTCGTCAGAAAACCGGCAGGAACTCCAATCATCGTTGCCAGACGCACCTGATCCTTCGCCGTAGTGATCAATCCCAATCCCTGACGACGTGCTGTGTCTGTCAGATTGCGAATATCGTCTGATGCAAAGCTGTGATGATCGGGGAATGAGCGTGTTTCTACAATCTCACCGCCTGCTTCAGCAACACTTGCATAGAATTTTTCAGGATTACCTATGCCCGCAAATGCAAGCCAACGATTGCCCGCTACCGGTACGGTAGACGACGGCTTAAGCTGAGCTTCATATATCGGTCTACCTGCTCGTGCTGCCTGACGGATAACGAAATCAGCACCATCACCTTTGCCGATACGCAGCAAAGCGTCGGTCTTACGCATTTGATCTGTCAGTGGAGCCCGCAGGGGGCCTGCCGGTATGACCTTACCATTGCCAATACCACGGGCAGCATCCACAACCAGCAACGAAAAATCGGCAAAAAGTCGTGCGCTCTGGAAACCGTCATCCATGATGATAAAATCGCAACCGAGCGCCTGTAAATATCGAGCCGCCTTTAGCCTATCAGGACAGAGAGCCACCGAAGCATGACGTGCCAGCAGGAGTGGCTCATCTCCGACGTAACGCGCACTGTCATGCGCGGGATCAACAACGTGTAGTCCCTTGTAAGCGCCGCCATATCCGCGTGAGACAATTCCGGGGTTTAGACCTCGTGCTTTTGCACCAGCAGAAAAAGCAATTGCAGTCGGTGTTTTTCCGGCCCCACCTACGGTAAAATTGCCCACGCAAAGAACCGGCAGAGAAATTTTTGGTGGTTCCGCTTTCAAAAGCCGACGGCCCGCCACGGCTCCGTAGAGCCAGGCAGCAGGCGCCAAAGACAAAGCGCGCCAATCAGGTTTATCCCACCAGAAAGGCGGCGCTTCACTCACCATGCTCAGTGACCGCCTGTCTGATAGGCAGCCTCATTGCGATTGCCGGGTAACTGTGCCTGCAGGATCAATGGCTGGATAAACGGCTCGAGTGCGACAAGCGTACGATCCAGTGCGCCGCGCATATCCCTGACCGTGCTCACCCCGGCATTGATCATGGCACGGAGATGCTGAGGGTTGTTGAACAGGAAATTGATCGCTCCTGCGAGCATATTGCGATCCTTCACAATGCGTGCGCCCCCATTCTTGATGAGGCGTTGGAAGGATTCACGGAAATTCTGGACATTTCGTCCTGTTAACACAGCAGTTCCCATCATCGCCGGTTCCAGAGGGTTGTGTCCACCTTCCTTGGTCAGCGAATTGCCAATAAATGCTATTTCGGTGAGCTGAAGATAAAGTCCCATCTCCCCAATGGTATCTCCGAGCAGGATATCTGTGTCGGCTTCAATCGGCTCATTGGCGCTGCGACGCGCAACCTTGAGCCCCTTTTCAGCCAGCATAGCCTGAATGGCCGCAGCACGATCTGGATGACGCGGCACGATGATCGTGACAAGATGCGGATAGCGTACTTTCAGCATCTGATGAACTTCTGCTGTGATCGCTTCTTCGCCGTCATGGGTCGAAATTGCGGCCCACGTTCTCCGTCCACCGATCTGGCGTTGCAATGCGGCCAGAGCCTGTGGATCAGCCGGCGGCGGATTCGTATCGACCTTGAGATTACCTGAAACACTGACAGGCCGCGCTCCCAGCGTACGAAAGCGATCTGCATCTAGTTCCGACTGTGCGACCACATAGGCAAAATTTTCAAAGAGCGCTTCGGCCAGAGCCGGTCTTTTCTGCCAGGCAGCAAAAGAGCGGTCAGACATGCGCCCATTGACCAGAACCTGCGGCGTGTGGCGACTGCCAAGTGAAAGCACAGTAGCAGGCCAGACTTCAGATTCACAACCGATGGCAAGATCAGGTTTCCAGTGGTTGAGAAACCTGTTAACCGCCGGTTGCAAATCCAGCGGCGCGTATTGGTGAATGACCTTACTACCTAACTGATCTGCGACAACTTTTGCCGACGTCACAGTACCTGTCGTCAGCACGATATGGATACCAGTCGCAGCGATCCGCTCAATCAATGGCGTGATCGCGACGGTTTCACCAACGCTTGCCGCGTGGGCCCAGATAACCGGCCCTTGCGGACGTGCTATGGCGGATTTGCCGTAGCGCTCGCCGCGGCGCATGCGCTCTTCCTTGCCGCGAGACGCACGATAGGCGATGTAAGGCCCCATAAATGGATAGGCCGCGGAACCGAGTGCACGGTAGGCAGACAACATATTGCGCGCCCAGCGTTCGCTCATTTCGCTTTCTCCAACGCAGCATAGGCCTTGACGGTCGCGTCGTTGAGTTGGCGCGTTAGCTCCATGCGTTTTTCTTCCAATTGCGTTTCATCGGCATCCGCGTCGACCCATACATTGTCGCCGCGCACGATAATCGAACGCCCAAAGGGCAGCGGAATCGTCGTTTTATCCCAGGACTTTTCCAGAACATGGTTCCGTGAGAAAGCATAAGCAACCGGTATTATCGGACGACCGGACAATTTCGCCAATAAAATGATGCCTTCTCCGGCCTCACGCGCTTTGCCGTGAGCGATGTCCGCTATAATTGATGCCGACTGCCCGTTTTTGAGAGCATTCTTCAACGTCAGAAGCGCGCGCGCGCCTCCCTTTTCAGGCTTGGAGCGCGAACCTCGTCCACCAGAGCCACGCACTGTCAACAATCCAAGTTTTTCCGCAACACGAGCGTTCAGTTCCGCATCTGCACTGCGCGAAAACATGGCGACAAGTTCAATTCCCTTGGGGCAGATGAACGGTCCCATGAGATGTTGCCCATGCCAGAAAGTCACGATGAAAGGATCGTCTTTACCCACCAGCGCCTGTGGGTCTGCTGATTCTTTCAAGCGAGAATTTGTGAAATAGACAAGCTTGAAGTAGGAGGTGATCAGCCAGACCAGCATGGCTTTAACCACGGCAGACTGCGCCAGTGGCCCGCGAATACGTCGCCAGAGGCGCTTCGCGAATCCTTGCTTCTTATGCCCGGTGGTCTGACCCGGGCTATCTCCGCTTTGCATCCGATATTGGCCGGGAGCAGTCAAACTGCTCAATCCGCCTTCAGCGTCACGCCTTCTGGATCGAGCAACCGATGCAGGTGCACAATGAAATAGCGCATATGAGCATTGTCTACTGTTTGCTGTGCCTTCGACTTCCATGCGGTCTTGGCCGACTCGTAATCCGGGTAGATGCCAACGATATCGACGTTTTCAAGATCGCGGAACTCAACGGTACCGAGCTTTTTCAGCTCACCGCCGAACACCAGATGAAGAAGCTGCTTTTTGTCGCCTTCGACGCTCATGACAATTATCCCTGAACAAAATTGGTTCGCGGCATGATTAACCCAAGGGTCAGTCCGCGACAACACTCAACATTTTTTGCAGAAGGTCTCCGCTGGCGGCAACGAGAGCGCCATGGCTCAACGTCGGACCACCATACTGGATCGGTAGGGCATCGCTTGTCAGGATTGCCCCGCCCGACTCACTCAGGATCAGATCAGCTGCTGCCAAATCCCAATCATGTGAATTTGGCCGAATGAAGGTGCCCGCTATATCTCCACGCGCCACCATAGCGATACGGTAGGCCAGCGAGGGAACATAGGGATGAATCTTTACACGATCCCGCCAGCTTTCCGGGAGTGCCGTCACCATATTGCGGGCTGATGCTATTGTCACCTGTTCACCGGGCGATGGTAATCTGACACGTATCACAGCACCGTTTTGTGAAGCCCCAACGCCTTTCCCTGCTTCGATGAGTTCGTTGCGCGCCGGACATTCCAGAACGCCAGCCAACGGGCGGCCATTTTCCACAACGGCTATGCTAATACACCATTGATCCTGTCCAGCGATGTATGCACGGGTGCCGTCAATCGGATCGACAACGAAGGCGCGGCTGCGTTTTTCAGCCGCCCGTTCATCGACGGTCTCTTCCGATATCCAGCCATAATCTGGCCGCGCTTTCAAAAGAACATCCTTTAGATAGCGGTCAACAGCCAGATCAGCTTCACTGACCGGCGATGAACCATCCTTCAGCCAGACTTCCGGAGAACGACCGAAGTAGCGCATCGCGATACGTCCGGCTTCACGCGCAGCATCACGCAGAAGCGTCAGTTCACTGACAATTTCGTTGTGCCTGTCAGTTTCCGGCAAGAGTCATGCCTTCAATTACGAGTGTCGGTGCCGTCATCCCGAAGTTTCGGTCAATATCGGAGGCGGGTGTCATATTGAGGAACATGTCCTTGAGGTTCGAAGCAATCGTCACTTCACTGATCGGGTAGGCAAGTTCGCCATTTTCGATCCAAAACCCCGACGCGCCGCGGCTATATTGGCCCGTGATCATGTCAACGCCCTGCCCGAATACCTCTGTCACATAAAAACCTGTGCCTATTGCACGGATCAATTCCTCCGGCGACTGCGAACCGGGCTCGATGGCAAAATTGGTTGAAGCAGGCGAAACGCCAGAGCCCGAACGAACACCACGACCATTGCCTTGCAGGCCCAGTTCCCGGGCGCTCGATCCAGAAAGCAGCCAGTGTTTGAGAACGCCATCCTCCACCATCGTCAAAGATTGCCCCTCAATCCCTTCGCCGTCGAACGGGCGCGAAGACGAACCGCGCACACGCAGCGGATTGTCAGTAACATTTATGCCGTTCTTGAGAACCTGTTTACCGAGACTGTCACGAAGAAAACTCGTCTTGCGTGCAACAGAAGCGCCATTAATCGCGCTTGCAAGATGTCCCGCAATACCGCGCGCAAGGCGAGGATCGTAGATAACGGTGACAGGCCCCGTCTTCGCCTGACGTGCACCCAACCGCCGCACAGCGCGTTCACCAGCGCGACGACCGATATCATCAGGCGTATCAAGATCAGAAAAATGCAGGCGCGAACTGAAATCATAATCGCGCTCCATTTTCGTGCCCTCGCCCGCAATGGCCGAGACCGATCGTCCAAAGCGTGTAGCAGCATAATGCCCCGAAAAGCCTGTCGATGTGACCAGCACCAGACCACCCAGGCTGCGCGAGGCACCAGCTCCGCCTGAATTCGTCACGCCGCTGACTGCGAGTGCAGCTGCTTCCGTCGCAAGTGCGTCCTGCGTCAAACGGTCGGAATCGATTTCCGTTGAATCGTAGAGATCAAGATCACGAGGCGAAACAACAAGCAGCGATGGGTCTGCGAGTTGCTCATAGGGATCCTCCGGCGCAACGCGTGCCATAGCAACAGCACGCTCGGCGAGACGGTCGGGATCGGCGCTCGCATTGGCCGAAACGCTCGCAATGCGACGGCCCACAAAAACGCGCAGAGCGAAATCGTCACTTTCCGACGATTCGGTTCCCTCAACCTTGCCCAACCTCACTGATACGCTAACTGACCGTGCTCGCATCACGACTGCGTCAGCCTGATCAGCTCCCGCCCGTTTGGCTGCAGCCACGAGAACGGCTGCGCGATCGACAAGTTTCTCCGCCGAATTATCTGAAATCATTATATAATCCGAGTTTCCCAAGTTCATCACGGTTCAACCTCGCAATACAATTTGCAGCGGGACCGAAACCGGGACTTGCTAAAAAATATCGTCAAATTGTTCGACATCGGGCTGATTACAGCCATATCTTGTTTCTATATTGCCGAAATCCTAGGGCTTCAAGGCAAGCCCTCCTACATTTCTCCAAATTCCAAGAGCTTGGCATGGTTGCAACTGGCGGAAGTCTCTACCTGCAGTGTCTGATGATTTTGGGCGGTGCGATTATCGCTGCGCCGCTGTTCAAGCGATTAGGGCTTGGTACAGTCCTCGGCTATCTTGCGGCAGGCATCACGATCGGACCCGTAGCTCGCCTCATTGCAGACGGCGAAGATTTCCTGCACTTCTCCGAGCTTGGTGTTGTCTTCCTTCTCTTCATCATCGGACTTGAGCTGAAACCCTCAAGACTTTGGGCGTTGCGCCAATCAATCTTCGGTCTTGGTACCGCGCAGGTTCTGCTTTGTGGAGCAGCCCTGACTGCTCTTGGCATCTACTTTGCGGGCCTCAGCCCCGAAGCAGGGATCATCATCGGTTTCGGTCTCGCACTTTCGTCTACGGCATTTGCCATGCAGGTTTTGGAGGACCGGGCCGAAACGAACCAGAAACACGGTCAACGTGCTTTTTCGATCCTGCTGTTCCAGGACCTCGCCATCGTGCCGATCCTTGCAATTATTCCGGCACTTTCGCCGACCGAACCGTCGCAGGCGAGCGCGGGTTTCCATCTTGCCACAGCAATTGCGGCCATCGCGGCACTGGTGGTCGCCGGACGTTATCTCATCAATCCGATGTTCCGCATTATCGCCAATACCGGCGCTCGCGAAGTGATGATCGCAGCAGCGCTTTTTGTGGTGCTCGGATCAGCCAGCCTGCTTCAGGCGGCTGGCCTTTCGATGGCCATGGGTGCATTTATCGCTGGTGTTTTGCTGGCGGAATCATCCTACCGACACGAACTTGAAGCGGATATCGAACCATTTCGCGGAATCTTTCTCGGATTGTTTTTCGTGGCGGTTGGTCTTTCGCTGAACCTCACTGTGATCGTACAGTATTGGAAGGTTATCCTTCTTGCTGTTCCCATTTTCATGGCAACCAAGATCGCGATCATCTATCTGCTGTGCCGTGTCTTCCGGTCCAACCATAACGATGCTGTGCGAATTGCGTTTCTTCTGCCGCAAGGCGGCGAATTTGCCTTTGTTCTTTTCTCGGCAGCTTCTGCCGCGTCCATAATCTCAAGCGCACTCGGTTCAGAGCTTGTAGCCGCCGTCACCGTATCCATGGCGCTAACACCGCTTTCCGTTTTGATTGGCTCAAAGCTGCTTATCAAGGACAAGACTGTCGATGAAATTGAGGAAAACTTCGAAGGTGCCGGTTCTGACGTATTGATGATCGGCTTCTCGCGATACGGTCAGATTGCATCGCAAATCCTGCTCGCTGGCGGTATCGACGTAACCGTGATTGACAGTTCGCCCAATCGCGTGCGTGCTGCCGGAAAATTTGGCTTCCGTATTTATTTTGGCGACGGTACTCGTAAAGACGTGCTGGAAGCGGCAGGTATAAGAAAAGCGAAGATCGTTGCCATCTGTACCCACAAGAAGGAAACGACCAACCACATCATCAACCTTATACAATCCGAATACCCGGATGTGCGGCTGTTCGTTCGTTCATATGATCGGGAACATACGCTGCAACTGCGCGCTCAAGGTGTCGAGTATGAACTGCGCGAAACGTTCGAATCCGGTTTGCTGTTTGGTCAGCGTACACTCGAAGGGCTCGGCATAGCCGAAACCCAAGCCTACGAAATTCGTGAAGACGTTCGCCAGCGCGACGAAGATCGTCTCCACGTGCAGGCTTCGGAAGGAATCATGGCTGGTCGCCATCTGCTCTTTAACAAACCGGTCACACCAGAGCCTCTGGTCAAACCTGCCCGCGAAGGTCAGCGCATCGACAAAGGCGCGGATGATATCGTATCCGCCTCGTCGTCAAGTGACACAGTCGGATCACCCGTTCCGGCGGAATAGCAAACGTATAGGAAGCCGGTAGATTCAGGTTGCAAGCGTTGAATTTATCGGCACCACTTTTCCCTCGACTGTCAGTTCGAGAGCACGTTTCAGTTCGTCGCGAACACTGGCGCTCTGTGACAATATCTGTTCGAACTTCAGGAAATCCAGAAGACCGATCCGCTCGACATTAGGGCGAATGAAAATGTGCGGGGGGCGAATTCGAAATTTGTTTTCGATGATGGAGCACATGGTCAGCTGGTTCGCTCCGATCACTGCCTCGAACGTGGTAGGCATATAGTCATCTGGTCCGACCGGCGTGCCGACAACGTCGATACCGATGACAATATCAGCCTCATCAAACAGCAGATCAAAGGGCACGGGGTTGAACAAACCGCCATCGACCAGAATGCGGCCATCCCGGCGTACTGGTGCGAAAACTGGTGGTATGGCACAGGATGCCGCGATGGCCGAATGCAGATCGCCATCGCGAATATGGATTTCCCGAGCGGCGTGAAAGTCCGCCGCTGTGATAGTCATCGGGATTTTCAGCTCTTCTACATTCATCGGCAGGCTTGCAGGCAAAAAGACGTCCAGCACCTTTTCGATATTGAACTGGCTGACGCGCAAGCCACCTTTCAGCAATTCTACCCAGCGCGCAGGGCGGGTTTGCCACATACGCTTTGCGACTTCGGAGCGGCGATTGAAAATCGCCGCCATATATTCATGAATTTCCTTGCCCGTCATGCCGCTCGCCATTCCGGCGCCAACGATCGAACCTATCGACGAGCCTGCAATTGCAACCGGTTTGATACCAAGTTCATCGAGCACCTCGACAATATGGATGTGGGCAATGCCGCGTGCCCCACCTCCGCCGAAAGCGACGGCAATTCGGGGCGATGACGGCACTGCCTTTTCCAATTTGGCACCTTTTAGCTTTGGGCCGGGCCGAAAATCAATATTGCCGGTTCCGCTTCAAGCAGTTTCTTGGCAATAGCCTTGACCTGATCCAACGTTACAGCATCAATCAACCCCGAACGCTTGTCGATATAATCACGCGGAAGTTCTGCTTCCTGCAAGCTAACGAGAGTTTCAGCAATAGCGGCGGATGAATCCAGATTGTTGACGGCGTAAGATCCCTTGAGGAAGTTTTTGGCAGCAGCGAGTTCTTCTTCCGTGGGCCCGTCCGCGGCCATAGCAGCAACCTGCTCGCGGATAATCTTCAGGGATTCCTGCGCTTTGTCAGGACGGGTCGCAGTCGAAATCATCAATGCCGAAACGTGATCGCGCATGACCATGGATGACGATACCGAATAGGCAAGGCCACGCTTTTCACGCACTTCGGCATAAAGACGCGATGTAAAGCCACCACCCAGAATATGGTTCATCAGATAGGCTGCAAAGAATTCGGGATCCTTGCGCGGAATAGCCGGATAGACAAAGCTGATCGAGGTCTGCGGCATATCGAAATTGAGACTGGTCGTCGTGCCAAGTGCCAGTTTGGCATCGGGTACAGGAACCAGTTCGGCCATCGCGGGGAGATCGCCGAACACCTTATCCAGCAACGCCCCCAAATCCTTCGCATTGATCGAACCCACAACGCCGATAGTCAGACGGTCACGCGCAAAGTTCTTGCGGTGAAAGTTCACCAGATCGTCACGCGTGATCGACTGCAGTGATTTCACCGTGCCATCGTCGGGACGCGCATAAGGATGGTTCCCGTAGAGAACTTCGGAGAACTTACGCGATGCAATCGTCGAAGGGTTGCGTTGTGAGGATTCGATACTCGCAACCACCTGCTGTCGAATACGATCAATTGCATCCTGGTCGAAGCGAGGCTTGTTGACAGAAAGAGCAAGCAAGTTTGTGACTGCGTCGCGATTTTCCGCGAGCATGCGAATACCACCCGAAACGGAATCCTGTGTTGCAGAAAAGCTCATTTCCGCGCCCAGATTGTCTATCTTCTCCTGAAACGCATCCGATTTCAGATCACCCGCGCCCTCGTCGAACAGCCCTGTCATCAGGTTAGCCAACCCTTCCTTCCCGGAAGGGTCCTGCGATGTGCCACCCTTGAATGAGAACCGCATGGAAATAAGCGGGACTGAATCGTCTTCTACCAGCCAGGCATGAATACCTTTTGGCGAAACAACTTCCTGAATTTCGATTGCGCGCGCCGGCAAGGCGCACACGATCAGCAATGTCACGGATGCGGCAAGAACACCCACAGCCGACCCGGCATAGCGAAAGTCGAAAACACGTCTGAAGTTCAACGTAAGAATGTTCTTCACTGGATCGCTCCTCCCGCACCATTGGCCCCGGCGCTTCCCGCTGACGCATCCGGGTTCTCGCGAGCGCTCTCCGGCTCGGCGTCCGGAGGAAGCAGGTAACTCGTTACCGATTGGTCTTTAACGAGATAACGCGTCGCCACATCCTTGATCTGATCGACTGTGACACCCTTGATGACCTCCGGCCATTTCTGGATATCGTCAACCGTTTGCCCAACAGACAGTGACGAGCCATAAATCCGGGACATACCTGTCTGGCTGTCGCGTGCAAAGATAACCGCTTTCAGGAAACGATTGCGAGCTTGATCGAGCTCGGTCTGGCTTACGCCGTCTTTGATGATCCGTGCCACTTCGGCTTCAACGGCTTTTTCGACATCGCCAAGCGTCGCGCCATTGCGCGGCGCGCCATATACAGAAAACGTGCCGTCATCAAGCGCATCGCCACCATAGCTCGCGCCCGTATTGGCAGCGATACCCTGCTTGACAATCAATTCCTGATAAAGGCGTGAACGCAACGAACCGCCGAGAATTTCGCTCAGTAGATCGAGGGCGGGGGCATCCCCTGGTTTTACATTCGGAAACCGTTTTTCGTTCGCATAGGAAGGAACAAGCCACGACACACGGAATGAGGGGGTGCTTACACGCTCATCGTGCAACGTCACGACGCGGGCGGCGTGCTTCGCGGGCTCCTGCGGACGCTCACGCGGCAGAACTTCCGCGCGTTTCGGCACCTTTGCCCATGTCTGCAACGTCAGCTCGCGTACGCGTTCCGGTGAAACGTCTCCAGCGATGATGAGCGTTGCGTTATTCGGTGTGTAATATTGCTGATAAAAGTCGATGGCGTTCTTGAGGCTTAGCTTTTCCATTTCCTGCTGCCAGCCAATTACAGGCTTGCGATAAGGATGGTTATAGAAAAGAACAGCGTCGGTATTCTCCATCAGCATGGAAGCCGGATTGGAATCAACTCGCATCCGGCGTTCTTCCAGAATGACATCCCGTTCGGTTTTCACGGCTTCTTCATTGAGCACCAGATTTTCCATCCGGTCCGACTCGAACTGCATTACCATTTCCAGCGCTTCGGGAGATACCCGCTGGAAATAGGCCGTATAATCATAGGAGGTGAAGGCGTTTTCTTGCCCGCCGATGGAGGCGACTTTCGCCGAAAACTCGCCAGCTGGGTGGTTCTTCGTACCCTTGAACATCAGATGTTCGAGGAAATGCGCGATACCTGAAACGCCGGGCGCTTCATCGGCCGACCCTACATGGTACCAGATCATCTGGGTCACGACTGGAGCGCGATGATCGGGGATGACAACCACTTCCAGACCATTTGGCAATGTGAAATGACTGACCCCATCCGACTGGATGATTTCTGGAAGCGCTGTTTGTTCAGCGACTGGGGGCGACACGGGCGCTGGTTGCGTTTCGGCGGCAGCGGCAGGTTGGCTTTCTGCCCGGACTGCACCGCTTGCCACCGGTAAAGCCAGCACGAAACCCAAGGCGGTGGACAACAGCAAGCGCCGGAGTGAGGGGTTATTCACCAAGCGACATCTCCAATCGGTTTCATTCCCGCCCGTTTTTCCGGGCGACATGTTATATTTTATGCGAACGGAATCGTCCGCTAATTCATTCGGCGGCTTTCAACTGGATCAGCCGAATAATCGTGCCCCCGTAGTTGCGCTCTTCCAGCACGACGAATCGTTCATCAAGTTCGAGCGCCGCCTCCGCATCTTCTTCAAGCACCAAAAGTGCGTCAGGATTAAGCCAACCACCTTGAAGTGCAGACAAAAATGCCTTTTCCCCCGTACGCCGCCCATAAGGCGGATCGGCAAAAACCAAGTCGAACGGCTCCATCGTACCGACGATACCCAACTGACAGGCGTCGCGCCGCAAAATCTTGGTGTGCCCCTGCAGACTGAAAGCCTCGATATTCTGACGCAACAATCCCCGCCCCTCCGCAGATTCTTCCACGAAGGTCGCGTAGCGCGCACCGCGCGATAGGGCCTCAAGACCAAGCGCGCCTGTCCCTGCAAACAGGTCGAGGACGCGTGCGCCCTCTACCTTGTCGGGGAAATTATGCGCGAGGATGTTGAACAGGCTCTCGCGTGTGCGATCGGTGGTGGGACGAATGGCGTTGGTCGAAGGTGTTACGAGCGCGCGCCCGCGGAATCTACCGCCGACGATCCGCACCACCGCCTCCAGTTCTGCCACCGCCTGACTTGCCGCCACCCGGCTTTCCACCTGGTTTACCACCCGGCTTGTTTCCCGGTCCACGACGCGGTCCATCCTTCGGACCATCATCAAAACGACGAGGTTTATTACCCGGTCCGCTGCTGCGCGGGCCTGAGCGCGTATCGCGATCGGATGCACCAAAACGACCTTCACCACGCGGTCCGCCCGGCTTTCCCGTCTTGCGGCCCTCGAAGCCACCCTTACCGTGCTCTACAGTCCGGCCTTCCGCGTCGCGCAATTCTGCACGCTCGCGTTTGCCGGGACGACGCTCCTTGCGTCCATCCTCACGCTGCTCACGGCGCTCTGGACGTCCCTCTTCCGAGCGGTTTCCTTCCGGACGCGGACGCTGTGGACGAGCGTCCTTATCAAAGCGGCCTTCCGGTCGCTTGTTATAGCGGCGTTCACCACCTTCGTCGCGTCCCTGCTCCTCATCACCAGCTCGACGCGGGCGCATCTGCAGATCGCCACTGAATTTCGCTGAACGATGCGGAACTTGACGTTCGACACGGGCGGGCTTGGCAGCCGCATTTTCGCCCTTGGGGCGCGCACCTGGAGCCATCCAGACATTAGCGTTTCCGCGACGACGCGGTTCAACCTTTTCGGCTCCCTTGTCGTCGCGACCGCGACGACGCTGAGGACTGCTGGAAATCCATTCACGTTCGCGCGGGCCACGCCGGCGTTCGCCTTCCTCGCCCTCATCTTCCACGTCGCGACGAGTCCGTCCCTGAACAGCAGCATTGGAAAACTCGTTCAGAACAGGCGCATCGAAATCTGCGCCTGAATCCTCAATCAACTTGTCACCAAGCTGATCTCGCAGGATACGTCCCTTGATTTCGCGTACGGCACCTTCTTCAAGATCGCCGAGCTGGAAAGGACCGAATGAAACGCGGATAAGACGTCCAACAGTCAGACCAAGAGCGCCCAGAATATTCTTTACTTCACGGTTTTTGCCTTCGCGCAATCCGATAGAGATCCAGACATTGGCACCCTGCTCCCGCTCAAGCGTTGCTTCAATACTGCCGTAGAAGACGCCATCGACGGCAATGCCGTTCTTCAGCTCATCAAGCTGCACCTGTGTGACCTTGCCGTGGGCGCGAACGCGATAGCGGCGCAGCCAGCCGGTGGAAGGCAGCTCCAGAACGCGTGAAAGCCCACCATCATTGGTGAGCAGCAACAGACCTTCGGTATTGATGTCGAGACGACCAACTGAAAGTACGCGTGGCATCTCGGCAGGCAGCGCCTCGAAAACCGTTGGGCGACCTTCAGGATCGCGATTGGTCGTCACAAGACCCGCAGGCTTGTGATAAAGCCAGAGACGGGTACGCTCGGTCTGCTTCAATGGCTTGCCGTCGACCGTAATAATATCCGTGCGCTTGACATTGACCGCGGGGCTCTCAAGCACCTTGCCATTCACGGCAATACGGCCAGCAGCGATCATCGTTTCCGCTTCACGGCGTGAAGCTATGCCTGCGCGTGCCAGACGCTTGGCAATACGTTCGCCCGTGTCCTCTTGCCCCTCGGCGTCGCGCGGTGCGAATTTACGTGGCTTGTCACGTCCGCCGTCATCGCGGCGCGGACGAGTGTCACGATCTGGCCGACCGGGACGATCGGAGCGCCCTCCACGGCCATGCGGACGCTTGCCATCCTTGTTGTCATCATCTTTAGTCATCTGGTATTGGCCTTTCAGCAGCGCTGCCGTGTCACCTTACACCTTTAATGACAGGCAAGGGACAGCCGGAAACAGGAACGCTGTATAAATCCGTTCGCAAATCGGTTTCGATTTCGGGAATTATGCAGTAACAAATCGCTTCATGGCTTGCGAGCGAAATTTCCGAAAGAATGCACGAAATGGAACAGCCATGAATAAGAGTGCCAAAGTCCCGGACCCAAATATGGCCACCCCCATGGAGATAGCACTTGCAGAAGCGCGCGCTGCAGGTTCACGTGGAGAGGTTCCGATTGGCGCAGTCATTGTGCATCACGGCACGATCATTGCACGAGCAGGCAATCGTACACGTGAGTTCAATGACGTAACAGCCCATGCCGAAGTGCTTGCAATTCGTGAGGCTGGAAAAACCCTACAATCCGAACGTCTGGTCGACTGCGATCTTTATGTGACGCTGGAACCATGCGCGATGTGCGCAACCGCCATTTCTTTTGCCCGTATACGTCGCCTCTATTACGGTGCCTCCGACCCGAAAGGTGGCGGTGTGGAACATGGGCCACGGTTTTATACGCAGCCCACCTGCCACCATGTACCGGAGATTTATGCGGGTTTCTCCGAGGGGGATTCACAGAAAATCCTGCGGGATTTCTTCCGCGACAAGCGCTAGCTTCTGCTCAGAGCCTTGTGTCCGGCCATGTAGCGCAGCGTATTATCCCGCAGCATGAAATGATGAATAAGAGCCATCAGAACGTGTCCCGCAATTATCACAAGTAGGCCCCAACCCAGCAAACCATGCAATGCACTGCCCGGAGCGGTCAGCGCGGCGTTTTTCACACCGGTCTGCTCGAAAATCCGGATGCCAAGAAAAGAGAAGCCTCGCCCGCCGCCATATGTGCGCAGCAGAGCCAATGCAGGAACTGCGAACATCAGGCCGTAGATAACGAGGTGCCCGAGTTTAGCCAGTTTGCCGACATGGCCCGACTTATGCGGACGACGACCTGAGTTCAACAATCCCCAGACCCCACGTAATAGTACAAGCACCAGAAGCACGAAACCAAGTTGGTAATGAGCCGACCAGAAGATATTGTAGATCATCGTATCTTTAGCCACGACGCGTAGAATTGCTGACGCAAACTGCCAAAGAAACAGGAGGGCCATCAGCCAATGAAGAGATCGACTGATCAGACCATATCCCGACGGCGTATCCCAGATAGTGTTCGTATCGTTCATCAAATCATACCTTACATCCCAAGTTGGCATGATACGATTTGCATGAAAGAAATCTTTGATTGAAATCAAATATACGTCAGAATTGCCGACATTAAAAATATTTAATAATCTTTCCTGCAAGAAAACAGATTAAACATTCACTAAAACTACTGAAATAATAAGCCGCAGTAAATTCTATTTACTGCGGCTTATTATCAAGAAAATAAATTCAGCGAGCAATTAGTTCCAAGGCAGATAGTCGCGCCAGCCCTTGGATTTGCCGGATGCCTTCTTGCGCTCACGTTCCTTCTGCGCCTCGTCCGTACCCAATTCGCCGACAGCTGCAGTAGACGCAGGCTCACGATAAGTAAGCGGCGGTTCGCTCAAATAACGGCGTGTCGTCGAGGAACCCTGAACCTGCTGCTGGCGTGCAGCCTTGTAGGCAGCAACCTTTGCCGGGTCGAATGTCGGCGTACGGGACTCATAATCTTCGCGGCGGCTGTTACCACGCGGCAATGCTGCCTGAATGTTGGACGCTACCGGACCATCCTGAACGACCGGCGACACGAAATTCGGATCATCGCGGTTTGCCGTGATCTCGTCACGCAAACGCTTGCGACGTTGTTCCGGCGATTCTGGCCAATTCGGATCGTTGGCGCTAACAACGCTTTGTTGCGGAGCGGGCAACTGACCTTTATCCCCCGGAGCCGGACGAACCAGGTCGGGGCGAGGCTTGTAGTCAATCCGTTCTTTCTTGTTCTTACCCTGTCCGAAGCTCGCCATATTCGACACATCGTCAAAGAGCTGTGCTCCTGCGGTCTTGTCGGTTCCATAGGTTGGCGAAGAAACGCAGCCGGATAGCGAAACGCCCGCTATCGCTGTCATAAGCACCAGAACTCGTCCTTCAATCTTCATTAGCGCCACTTCTTTTACGCTTGCCGATTTTATCTTCACCAAAATTTGCTCAAGCAAGCCTTGACTGAAGAAACCGGCAACTCCAAGGCAGATCTTGAAATTATCCGAGGAATGCCTTGTACATGAGTGCAACCCATGCGGCAATCCGATGTTAATCGGTATTTCACCATGTCCGAAGAAAGGATTGCAAGCCGTTTCCTTCTGAAAATACCCCCAACATATGAAACGCCGAGGGTAAAATTTTCAGAACTCCATCAAGCTTCAAGCTTGCCGAGTGCCTTGAGTTCCCGGAGAGCAGCAGCGTCGCGCGCCGAGACTTCGGGAAACTCGGGATCGGAACCAACATCCGTCGTATAACGCCACGAACGGGCGCACTTTTCACCTTCGGCGCGTGCAGGCACAACAGCAACGCCTTTCACATCAGAAAGCGTGAACGCGTCTTCCGGTACAGCCGCATCGCTCAATGAAATACCACTGGTGATGCAGATTTCCGCAAAATCAAGACCTTCGAGCGAATCGGTCAAGCTCTTGTCGGAAATGTAGACGAGCGGAGCAGCTTCGAGCGACGATCCAATGCGCTTATCCGCACGCTCCAGTTCCAGAGCGCCAGTAACGACACGACGCACCGCACGAACCTTGCGCCACTTTTCCGCCAGCACATCATCCCGCCATTCGGCAGGTGTCGGCCGGAACTGCTCGGCATGAACCGAAACCGATTGCGGATAGCGGTCGAGCCAAGCTTCTTCCATGGTGAAAGGCAGCATTGGCGCCAGCCAGGTCGTCAAGTGATCAAAGATTTCACGCACGGTCAGTAGCGCAGCCTTACGGCGAACGCTCGACGGCGCATCGCAGTAAAGCGCGTCCTTGCGGATATCGAAATAGAAGGCCGAAAGCTCAACATTCATGAAGTCGATAAGCGTGCGAGCGATTCGCTTGAAGTCGAAAGCATCATATCCAGAGCGAACAACTTCATCCAATTCAGTCAACCGGTGCAGCATCAGGCGTTCAAGTTCCGGCAGATCAGCGTGAGGAAGATTTTCGCCTTCATCGTGGGCGAGCGTGCCCAGCATCCAGCGGATCGTGTTCCGCAACTTGCGATAGGCATCAATGTTAGTCTGGATGATGCTCTTGCCGAGGCGCTGATCTTCCCAATAATCGGTCGTCATGACCCAGAGACGCAGAATATCCGCACCGGATTCCTTGATGACGTCCTGTGGCGTGACTGTATTACCGAGCGACTTCGACATCTTCTTGCCGTGCGCATCCATGGTGAAACCATGGGTCACGACGGCATTATATGGCGCCCGGCCACGCGTACCGCAGCTTTCCAGCAGCGACGAATGGAACCAACCGCGATGCTGGTCAGAGCCCTCCAGATAGACATCAGCTGGCCACTTCATATCCGGACGGTCTTCCAGCGTGAACGTGTGCGTCGAACCGGAATCGAACCAAACGTCAAGGATGTCGCGCACCTGCGTCCAGCCTTCATTGGCACGGCTTCCGAGAAAGCGCTCGCGCGCGCCTTCGGCGAACCATGCATCAGCGCCTTCGGCTTCAAAAGCATCGAGAACACGCTTGTTGACCGCATCGTCCTGAAGGATGTTGCCTTCTTCATCCACAAAAACGCAGATCGGCACGCCCCATGCACGCTGACGCGAAAGCACCCAGTCCGGGCGGCCTTCGATCATCGAGCGCAGGCGTGTCTGTCCGGCTGCCGGTACGAAACGCGTGTCGTCGATTGCCTTCAAAGCGCGTGAACGCAAGGTCGTACCGTCACCGAGGTTCTTGTCCATATAGACGAACCACTGCGGCGTATTGCGGAAGATGACCTGCTTCTTGGAACGCCACGAATGCGGATAAGAATGCTTCAGGCGACCACGTGCGAAAAGCTTGTCGCGCGCGATCAACTGATCCATGACAGACTTGTTGGCATCGCCCTTCTTGCCGTTATCGTCGATAACCCGCGCGGGACCACCCTCACGGTCAGGACCGAAGCCCGGCGCATCCTTGGTATAAAAGCCGTCATCACCAACCGGGAACGGGATGCTCGGATCTATACCGCGTGCTTCCAGTTCGCGGGCATTGTTCATCCATGCCTCAAAGTCTTCGCGGCCGTGACTTGGAGCAGTATGCACAAAGCCCGTACCTGCATCATCGGTAACATGGTCGCCATCAAGCATTGGCACGATGAATTCATAACCACCGCCAAAGCCCTTCAACGGATGATCGAGAACGATTTTACCCAGTTCATCAGCCGAGATACCACGCAAACGCTTGAATTGAAGCTTCGCCTTGGCAAAGCTTTCTTCGGCGAGCTTGTCGGCGAAGATAAGCTTTTCACCAGGACGCGGACCGAAATCGTTCTCAGCTTCCGTAACTTCATAAAGCCCGTACTCGATACGCGAAGAATACGACACCGCACGGTTTCCGGGGATGGTCCAAGGCGTTGTCGTCCAGATCACAACGGCGCTGTCGGAAAGATCGTTCTGGCCAGCAACCGGAAACTTGACCCAGATCATATCCGACTCGACATCGTGATATTCGACTTCGGCTTCCGCAAGCGCAGTACGTTCCACGACCGACCACATCACCGGCTTGGAGCCGCGATATAGCTGACCGGAGGCCGCAAACTTAAGAAGTTCGCCAGCGATACGCGATTCCGCATGAAAGTTCATTGTCGTGTAAGGATTTTCAAAGTCGCCAAGAATTGCGAGACGCTTGAACTCTTGCGTCTGGACCTTGATCCAGTTGGTCGCGAATTCGCGGCATTCCCTGCGGAATTCATTGATCGGAACTTCGTCCTTGTTCTTGCCTTCGGCGCGATACTTTTCCTCGATCTTCCACTCGATCGGCAGACCGTGACAATCCCAACCCGGAACGTAATTCGAGTTGTATCCGCGCATCTGGAAAGAGCGCGTGATAACATCCTTGAGAATCTTGTTCAGTGCGTGGCCGATATGGATATTGCCGTTGGCGTAGGGCGGACCGTCGTGCAGCACATAGAGCGGGCGATCCTTGGCCTGTTCGCGCAGCTTCTTGTAAAGGTTCATCCCCTCCCAGCGCTCGACGAACAGCGGTTCGCGCTGCGGCAGGCCCGCGCGCATCGGAAATTCTGTCTGCGGCAGATAAAGGGTTTTGGAATAATCGATTTTGGTCGTCTCAGTCATGAGGGTATTCGCCTGTGAAGCCCCGGCCGGAGATGGCGGGCAAGTGGATCAAAGAAAACAGGGGGCTGTAGAGCACAGCCGGTCGGTCCCGGACCTCCGCGCCAGATATTGCCTGGCAAAGCAGCCATTCAGGCAAAGCGGGAGGCCGGGCCAATAATTCGTATGGCCGTCATGATAAGCCGAAAATCCGTCATCATGGGCACGCTTTTAGCAATGAGCTTCGCAGGAATAAAGAGGCCAGAGGGGCAAAGACGCAATAAAACTGCATCCCTGCCCCCTGAAAGTGTTCACATTGATACCGTTGAGGTCAGTCCAGCGAGAAATCGAAACGGTAAGTCGCAGAAACGCCGACCATGAACTGGTCCGGGGAGCCGCGTTCCTTCACGATGCTTGAATCCTTTGCCGAACCTTGCAGACGACTGTACTCACCAAACAGGCTCGTATCGATCTTGTCGGTTGCCTTCCAGGTAATTGCGCCACCAACACCAGCTGACTTGAAGCCACCGCCCGGACTATATTCTGAAAGTCCCGACGTAACCGCTTCCTCGGCATCGACGCCGAAATAGGTTTTGAAGTAATCCTTTGAGGCGAAAGTCGCACGCGGACCACCCGACACACGAACAGTCGGCGTAACATCATAGAATGCATCGGCAGCAATATCGGCTACGACGCCATTATGCGCACGGATACCGTGACGCACTTCGCCACGCACACGCATCCAGTCGGTGGGGTAGACGTCGACAAAAGCGCCCGCTTCACCGCCAAACTTTGTGTCTTTCAGGCCATGAATGTCGTCATCCCGCTCAAAAAGAAGTTTGCCAGCGAGACCCACACGGAAGCGGTCATTGTCGATCAATGCGAAGGACACGTTGTCATTTCGCGATGAGAAGCGCGTCGCCTGCCCCTGTCGGCCAAGCGAGATCAGCGGCTGGGCAGAAAAGCGATATTTGTTCGAGCCTTCGAACTTTGGAGCGACGAGACCTGCCGCGCCGACCTTGAGATACCAATCGCCGGACCAGAAATGCTTGCGAGCGGGCTGAACGGTTTCCGCCGCATAAATATCGGTTTGCTGTACATCGGCGGAGAAAGCGAGCGAACTACTCGTTAGGAATGCGGCACCTGCAACGAGCGCCAAAGGAACAATATGTGCCACATTAAACTCCAACAAAAAGCGCCCCAACAAGTTTTGAGGCATTTATCACTTTTTGTCGAGAATAAGTAAAATTTGATTTAAATCTTAAGTGGAAAACGAAACCAAGACTTCACCTCACTCAAAAGAAAGCAAGCGATCCAGTTCTGACAGTGGCTTCGCACTTGCAAGCAGGGCTCGTGCCTCTGCGTCATCGCGCTTCATCTGATCGATAAGCGGATCAAGGCCATCAAACTTGATTTCCCCGCGCAGAAAGCCAAAGAAGGATACACAAGCGATCTCACCATAAAGGTCGCCCGAAAAGTCAAAAAGAAATGTTTCAAGAAGGGGCGTACCGTCACTGTCGACGGTTGGCCGACGACCGAAACTTGCAACCCCGTCATTAAGGTCACCGTTCTCGCGCCGGAACCTGACAGCATAGATTCCGTGCTTTAAGCCCGCCTGCGCGTCGATTTGCATGTTCGCGGTCGGAAATCCAAGCGTACGTCCGAGCTTCTTGCCGTGAATAACTTTACCGCAAGCCATATAGCGATAACCAAGAAGTCCCGCTGCTTGAACGACGTCCCCTTCGCAAAGCAGATTTCTTATGCGGGTCGATGAGACGAGGTTATCGCCTTCGTCTGAAAAGGCGTCAACAAGTGTAACCGTGAAACCGGCTTTTTCTCCAGCTTTCTGAAGAAATTCCGGTGTTCCGCGCCGGCCCTTGCCGAAATGAAAATCATAACCGGTGACCACACAGCTTGCGTGCAATCTTTCAACCAGAATGTGTTCAACGAAGTCCTCCGCAGAGCGAGACGAGAACTCACCGGTAAATGGTTGCTCAACGACCGCATCAAAACCCATCAGACGCAGAATCTCAGCCTTCTTTGCTGCTGCGGTCAAACGATCGATCGGCGCATCTGGCTTGAAGAAGCTACGCGGGTGCGGTTCAAAAGTCAGGACTACTGCTGGCAGACCGCTTTTTTCAGCAATCTCCAGCGCGCGCTCCAGCACAGCCTGATGGCCGCGATGGACACCATCGAAATTACCGATTGCCACGACACAATTCTGCAGGCGTTCCGGCAAAGAATCCGTTCCAGAAAGGCGCTGAAAGCTGGATGGGGTCATTGTGATCCGAACTTCGTTGGTCGTAACGAGATTGCTCGCCCTCAAACAAGAGCATTAAGCGCAGCAACCGGACGATTGCCATGCTTCTGGAGAAACGCTTCCATTCGGGCGATGTCAACAGTACCATCGGTCGTATAGTCCGCAGCATGAACTCCGCCGGAGATGTAGAGCACATCCAGTCCGAAATCGGCAGCTCCCTTCACATCGGTCAAGACACCGTCTCCGATACCGAGAATCCGGCTTTTCTCGACTGTCTCACCGCGGATCTCTTCAGCGAACCTCAGTGCTGCCTCGTAAATCGGGCGATGCGGCTTTCCTGCTATAAGGGTGCGTCCGCCGAGCTGGCCATATTCGCGTGCAAGGGCACCTGCGCACCAGATCAGCCGCGTACCGCGCTCAACCATAATGTCCGGATTGGCACAGATGAACGGAAGATTGCGCGAACGCAGCCGGACCAGCAATTCCTTATAATCGTCCGGTGTTTCACTTTCATCATCATAAAGTCCGGTGCAGACGACCCCCGAAGCTTCGAATTCTTCGACCAATTCAACATCGAGACCGTCATAGATGGTCAACTCGCGCTCACAGCCGATGTGAAACACCTTGCGCGGACCTTCGGCGATCAGATCACGGGTTACATCGCCGGACGTGACCACACGATCATAGGCATCGGCGGGAACGCCAAGACCCAACATCTGCTTTTCGACATCAGGATGAGGCCTTGGAGAATTCGTCACCAGAATGACCGTAACACCCTCGGCGCGCGCGCGCTTTAGCGCCTCGATTGCAGCCGGATACGCGGCTTCACCGTTATGCACCACGCCCCATACATCACAGAAGAGCACATCGTACTGGTCGGTCAGATCGTCGAGGCGTTCGAGCTGCTTCATGGTTTCCTCTTGATAATCCATCGGTAAGGCGAGAACCGCTATAGGGTGTCTTTAAGACTGCCGAGAAGGCAGCCAGCGCTCCATCTAACGCAGCCAATCACATCTGTCACGGTCTTTGGCCTGGATATCCGACCGGCAAAGCGCGTCCAATTATCCCATAGGTGATTTCACCGATCATTTACCGTGCTTCGTGACTGACTGTTAGAAGGATGCTGGTAGGAGCGGATACAACCTTTCATTTCATGTGTCGCAGACACAACCGTCGGCGGGGGCTACATTGAAAAACTGGATCACTCAAACCAGCAGGCTTGCGCTGCGTGGTTTTCGTCAATTGACTCAACCCATGAGCCTGCGCTTTGCCAAAGACGAGCGCGGTAATTTTGCGATGATAATGGCTTTGGTGCTGGTGCCCCTGTTGCTTGCCGGCATGGTTGCAGTCGACTCCGCCAATCTCATGCGCGTGCGCAACAATGTGCAGGCTTCGCTCGATGCTGCGGCACTTGCTGTGGGTAGGAGATTTTCCACTGGCGAAAGTCAAACTGTCGTGCAGGTATATGGTGCGCAAGTTTTTACCGCTAACCTTACCGCACTGAGCGCAGATGCGGTCAATTTCGACGTCGCTTTTCCCAAAGATAAAACAACTGATCAACAGATACAGGCGACCGCTGGATTCACTTATAAGTCCCTGTTTGGTGTCATTGCTTCTCGCCTTACAGGAGATGATTGGGATCAAAACCAATATACGCTCAGCTCTTCGGTCAGGCTTAAGAACACGATTGAAGTCGCTCTCGTTCTCGACAATTCCGGCTCCATGGATGAAACCAGAAGCGGGTCGACAAAAAAGCGCATCGACCTTCTGAAAGAAGCCGCCTCACAGCTCGTGGAGACATTGGCCGCGCAATCCACGCTCATAACCCACGTTGAAAACCCTGTGCAATTTTCACTCGTTCCCTTTGCTGGTTCAGTAAATGTCGGCCCGCAATATTTGAACGCAGCCTGGATGGATCCGGAAGGCAGGTCTCCCGTCAATCTCGAAAACTTTACGCTGCCTGTCACCATCGACAGTACACGCAAGATAGAAGAAAAGCCGGTAGGCAGCGGGCGATATTACAAATCCGGAACCGGCTGGGGGGAACGCAATAACAAACCTTATTCGCGTGCAGAACTTTATGCCGACCTTTCCCTGCGATCGAAAGAGACTTGGCTCCCTTGGCAGGGTTGTGTCGAATCTCGTCCGGGCACCTATGCGCTGGATGTAACGCCTCCTTCTGACAACAACCCAGACACATTATTTGTCCCCATGTTCGGCCCGGCTGAGTATTACAATACCGATAGCAGGGGAAACGTCACTTCCACCGTTTTGAACAGCTGGTGGCAAGACGACACATCCTTGGCTTACTCGCCCCGGCAAAGCGACCTCAAGAAATACTATCTGCGCGATTCCCTCGACAAGATTTACCGAGGCGGTAGATCGAATGGCGGCGGCCCCAACTATAGCTGCACATCATCACCTCTCACCCCATTGACGGACGTCACTACCGAACAGGGGATGAAAACAATTCAAACCGCAATCAAGGCGATGGTACCAAGCGGCGGTACGAATGTTCCCGAGGCTATGGCCTGGGGCTGGCGAACGATCGTCCGAGGAGCACCGTTTACAGAAGCCCGGCCTTCGACCGAACGCGGCAATGATAAAGTTGTGATCGTGCTGACCGACGGCGCCAACACCTATTATAAATATGACGGACTGGCTGGCTCGGGTCCCGACAGAGCTGCAAACTTTTCCTACTATTCAGCGCACGGCTACACTGCTCGCATAACCAAACACTACAGCCAGGCCCGTTTATTTCAGGAAAGTGGCGTTTCGGTTTCGCAAAATAACAGTACATATACGAAGGCTATGAATGCGCGTTTTGCAAAGCTCTGCGACAACGCCAAGTCAGCCAATATCATCGTTATGACAGTCGCATTGGATCTCAACGAGACGAACAGCACCGAGAAAGCACAAATAGATCTGTTGAGATCCTGCTCTTCAAACTCGCGCGTTCGCATGGAGAGCGGCAGACCAGCCAAGCTTTTCTGGAACTCAACCGGCGGTGAACTAAGCGAAACATTCAGGCAGATCGGCGACGAACTCTCCAATTTGCGCATTGTGGATTGATATTGCCAACGACATCACCATATGCCGGATCGGACATAGTCAACCCGTGGCCGCTCCGCGTTAAGGATGGTGCAAATTAACCATCATTCATCTGTCAAATTTCTCAGGCAACCTTGACAAGATAAGGTCCGGCTTCTATCTCAGAGCCACGTTAGCACTCTCGCATGATGAGTGCTAACAAGCGCGGATCGGCTCGATCCGTTAACAGGGTTCAACGTCTATAACACCAAGGGTTATACCATGGCTGATATCAAGTTCCGCCCGCTTCATGACCGCGTCGTCGTTCGTCGCGTTGAATCGGAAGCCAAGACCGCTGGCGGCATCATCATCCCTGACACCGCCAAGGAAAAGCCGCAGGAAGGCGAAATCGTCGCTGTTGGCGCAGGCGCTCGTGACGAAGCTGGCAAGCTGATCGCTCTGGAAGTCAAGGCTGGCGACAAGGTTCTGTTCGGCAAGTGGTCGGGAACCGAAGTCAAGATCGGCGGCGAAGACCTGCTGATCATGAAGGAATCCGACATTTTGGGTATTGTCGGCTAACGCCTCCGACTCGGTATCGTCGGCTAATATGGCCTACATACGGGTCGATCATATACCACAAACCAATTCACCATAATCTGACCGGGACAATTCCCAGGAGAGTAAAATGGCTGCAAAAGACGTAAAATTCGGTCGCTCTGCGCGCGAAAAGATGCTGCGCGGCGTCGATATCCTTGCTGACGCTGTAAAGGTAACGCTCGGCCCGAAGGGTCGTAACGTTGTCATCGACAAGTCCTTTGGCGCTCCGCGCATCACCAAGGACGGCGTATCGGTCGCCAAGGAAATCGAACTGGAAGACAAGTTCGAAAACATGGGCGCACAGATGCTGCGCGAAGTGGCTTCGAAGACCAACGACACTGCCGGTGACGGCACGACGACCGCTACCGTTCTCGGTCAGGCAATCGTTCAGGAAGGCGCAAAGGCTGTTGCCGCCGGCATGAACCCGATGGACCTGAAGCGCGGTATCGACCTCGCAGTAACCGAAGTTGTTGCTGAACTTCTCGGCAAGGCCAAGAAGATCAACACGTCGGAAGAAGTTGCTCAGGTTGGCACCATCTCCGCTAACGGCGAAGCCGAAATTGGCAAGATGATTGCTGATGCGATGCAGAAGGTCGGCAATGAAGGCGTGATCACGGTTGAAGAAGCCAAGACCGCTGAAACCGAACTCGAAGTCGTCGAAGGCATGCAGTTCGACCGCGGCTACCTGTCGCCTTACTTCGTCACCAACCCTGAAAAGATGGTTGCTGACCTCGAAGACGCCTACATCCTTCTGCACGAAAAGAAGCTCTCGAACCTCCAGGCTCTTCTGCCGGTTCTGGAAGCTGTCGTTCAGACCTCCAAGCCGCTCGTCATCATCGCTGAAGACGTCGAAGGCGAAGCTCTTGCAACGCTCGTCGTCAACAAGCTGCGCGGCGGCCTGAAGATCGCTGCTGTCAAGGCTCCTGGCTTCGGCGATCGCCGCAAAGCCATGCTCGAAGACATCGCGATCCTCACCGGCGGTCAGGTTATCTCCGAAGACCTCGGCATCAAGCTCGAAACCGTTACGCTCGACATGCTCGGCCGTGCAAAGAAGGTTTCGATCTCGAAGGAAAACACCACGATCGTTGACGGTGCAGGCCAGAAGGCTGAAATCGACGCTCGCGTTAGCCAGATCAAACAGCAGATCGAAGAAACCTCTTCGGACTACGACCGTGAAAAGCTTCAGGAACGTCTTGCCAAGCTTGCTGGTGGCGTTGCCGTGATCCGCGTCGGCGGTGCAACGGAAGTTGAAGTGAAGGAAAAGAAGGACCGCGTTGACGACGCCCTGAACGCAACCCGCGCTGCGGTTGAAGAAGGCATCGTTGCTGGTGGCGGCACCGCCCTCCTCCGCGCTTCGGCCAAGATCTCCGCCAAGGGCATCAACGCCGACCAGGAAGCTGGTATCAACATCGTTCGTCGCGCTCTGCAGGCTCCAGCTCGTCAGATCACGACCAATGCCGGTGAAGAAGCTTCGGTTATCGTTGGCAAGATTCTTGAGAATGCTTCTGAAACCTACGGCTACAACACTGCCAATGGTGAATTCGGCGACCTGATCAAGGCTGGCGTTGTCGATCCGGTTAAGGTTGTCCGTACCGCCCTGCAGAATGCTGCATCGGTTGCCGGCCTCCTGATCACGACGGAAGCCATGATCGCTGAACTGCCGAAGAAGGATGCAGCTCCGGCTGGCATGCCTGGCGGCATGGGCGGCATGGGCGGCATGGACTTCTAAGAAGTCTATAAAGCACGCCCATCAGGTAATAAGCTCGCACCGCAAAGCGGTGCGGGTAGCGGCATGGACTTCCAAGAAGTCCGTCAAGCTTACTTTGATGAAAATGCGAGAAAGGTGGCCTTGGGCCGCCTTTCTTTTTACGTTGCATAACCGTTTGTGATTTATGAAAAATTTACTCTGCTCGCGCTTTGCTGCACCGAAGTCTTTATTTTAGAAACTTCTGATTGACTCATAACCACCAATCATGGTCAATCCCGAATGACACAGAGATGGACTTCCTGTTTGCCCCCGCACTTTGGAAGTCCTGTCTCAGGCAACAGGAAAGGCAGGCTTCGGCCTGTCTTTCCACTTGCACTTCCAAAAACTCAGCTTCTATTCTGCGGCGTCAATCTGCGCCTTTCCTGATATCGAGGCGTCATAACGCGCGCGAGCCATCATTACCTTTGCTTCATTGGCTATCGCCCACTCACCCAATGCGCGCACAGGCCGCAAGAGATCGCTCCCCATTTCAGTCAGTTCATATTCGACCTTGGGCGGAATTGTCGGAAAGATCGTACGCGTGACGAAACCATCTCGCTCCAGATTGCGTAACGTCGTCGTCAGCATTTTCTGAGAAATACCATCTACGCTTCGACGCAACTCGTTGAAACGCATTGGATGATTACCGAGATAGCTCACCACAAGCACCGTCCATTTATCGCCCACGCGAGACAGAATATCCGCAACGGTCCTGCATGCACTGGTTTCCTTGAAGTCACCGGGTTTCATAAAAGTGCCTCCTTGTGCGCTAGGTAAGTCACTTATATAGCGTCAGTTTCTAACGGTTACCACTCTAAATAAAGGTGCTATCTATGTCTAAGCTCAAAGTCGCCGTCATCGTCGGCAGTACACGTGAACAGCGTTTTGCTCCAGTCCCTGCTCAGTGGATTGCGAAACTCGTAGCAGAACGCCCGGAACTGGACGTGGAAATTCTCGATGTCGCCGATTATCCGATGGGCTTCTATGGCGACACTTCCACCACGACCGCACAAGCAGAAACTGCTGACAAATGGAAAAACAAGCTGCGCGAATTCGATGCCTATATCCTGACTGCGGCTGAATACAATCACGCTCCTACTGCTGTTCTAAAAAACGCCATCGACTATGGTGACTGGGTTCAGAAGCCAATGGGATTTGTCGGCTATGGTGGCGTCGGTGGTGCTCGCGCTGTCGAACAACTGCGGATGATTGCAGTCGAAATGTCTTCTATGTCCGTCAAGACCGGCGTTCATATACTTTTCCCTGATTATCTCGCCGTCGTCAAAGGCGAGAATAAGCTGGACGACTTCCCTCATCTGGCAGAAGCAGCCAAAAACATGCTGGATCAGTTGGTTTGGTGGGGCAAGGCACTTAAGTCGGCGCGTGCCATCTGAATAAGACGGCAAGCCGGAACGTTAGAGTTCCGGCTTGCCGCTAGCATTGTATGCCCTATGATTATCCGCAGTCACAATGTAATGGATGATCATATGCGTAAAGAACTTCCTATCGCCACAGCTCCGAAAGACGGCCGTAAGATTACAGTCGTCTGGACCGATGAAGATGACCAGCGCAATGAGTCAATTGCACAGTATCGAACGCTAGCCCAATTGCAGGCCGGTGGCGGTCAGTGGGATGAGACAGATACTGGCTGGTGGACGTTCACCGATAGCAAAACCCAGCGCAAGATCGAACCGACCGCCTGGATTTCCGAAACGGATAACGGTGACGAAGAGGACGACGCTTGACCGTGGAGGTCCAGGTCAACAAAAATTGACTTTTATAGTCATGTTTTATCAAATGATTGCGTTATAAAAGTTTCACGAAGAAACATTAGCCCGCCAAGCACCTGGCGGTGCTATATTTGCTTTGGATGGCTCGGTTTCGAGTCCAATTACCCGGAGACCTGAAATGACCGCTACGCGTACCGAAACAGATACGTTCGGACCGATTGATGTTCCTGCAGACCGCTACTGGGGCGCTCAGACGCAACGCTCGTTGCAAAACTTCAAGATCGGCGGGGAGCGCATGCCGCTTCCGTTGGTCCACGCACTGGGTGTCGTCAAGCGCGCGGCAGCGGAAACCAATATTGCGCTTGGCAAACTCGATCCGGTTCTCGGCCAGGTAATTGCAGTGGCGGCGTCCGAAGTCATCGAGGGTAAGCTCGACGAGCACTTCCCGCTGGTCGTCTGGCAGACTGGTTCGGGAACGCAATCGAACATGAATGCCAACGAGGTCATTTCAAACCGGGCTATCGAACTTCTCGGTGGTGAAATGGGGTCCAAGAAGCCGGTCCATCCCAATGACCACGTGAATATGAGCCAGTCGTCCAATGATAGCTTCCCAACGGCAATCCATGTTGCCACGGCAGTCGAGGCCGTCAATCGGCTTTATCCGGCGGTTGAACATCTGACCAAGGCGCTCCAGGCCAAGGAAGATTCCTTCAAGGATATCATCAAGATCGGTCGTACCCATACGCAGGATGCAACGCCGGTTACACTGGGACAGGAATTCTCCGGGTATCGCGCCGCGTTGGAATATGCGCGCCATCGCATCGAGCAATCGCTCGCAGACGTCTTTCTGCTCGCACAAGGCGGGACTGCAGTCGGCACGGGCCTGAACGCGCCAATCGGTTTCGACACGGGCTTTGCTGAAGCCGTGAGCGAAATTACCGGCCTCCCTTTCAAGACTGCGCCCAACAAATTTGAGGCTCTTGCCAGCCACGGCGCTATCCTCAATTTCCATGGCAGCCTGAATGCTTTGGCGGCGGATCTTTTCAAGATCGCGAATGACATTCGTTTCCTCGGTTCGGGTCCGCGTTCCGGGCTTGGTGAACTGTCACTGCCGGAAAACGAACCCGGCTCCTCAATCATGCCGGGCAAGGTCAATCCGACCCAGGCAGAAGCTTTGACTATGGTCACAACACAGGTGTTTGGCAACCAGACCACAATTACGGTCGCCGCAAGCCAGGGTCACTTCGAGCTTAACGTGTTCAAACCGGTAATCGCATATAATGTCCTGCAATCGATCCGCATTCTCAGTGATGCCATGGTGTCGTTTGCCGATCATTGTGTGGAGGGAATCGAACCGAACCTGAACCGTATCAAGGAACTGCTGGACCGCTCGCTGATGCTTGTGACCGCGCTGGCTCCGGCGATCGGTTATGACAATGCAGCCAAGATCGCCAAGACTGCGCACAAGAATGGAACGACCTTACGTGAAGAAGCATTGGCGAGCGGATTGGTGTCGGCAGAAGACTATGAGCGGCTGGTGCGGGCAGAGAGAATGATTGCACCAGAGTGAATTGGTATTCATACTGTAAACAAACTGTCGAGGATTAGACGGCTTTCCTTGACAGTCTGCAGTCGTTAATTGATGCCTCAGTTCAACAGGAGATAGCCCCGCATGTCCTCTATCACTCCACAGTCCAATGGCGCTGTAACGCTCATCGCCCGCATCTTTCTTTCGATCCTCTTCATTCTTGCCGGCTACGGCAAGCTGACCGCCATCTCGGGCACTGCAGGTTACTTCGCTGGTCTCGGCCTTCCGGTTCCAACCGTTACGGCTGTCATTGTCGGTCTGGTGGAATTTGTCGGCGGCCTCGCAATTCTCGTCGGCTTTCAGACCCGCATCGCGGCAGCCATTGTCGGTCTGTTCACCATCGGCGCGACGCTTGTTGCCCACATGGACTTCTCGCAAGGCATGAACGCCATGATGGCGCAGAAAAACCTCGCAATTGCGGGTGGTCTCTTTATCCTCGCCCTGCATGGTGCAGGTTCGCTTTCGATTGACGCCAAGCGCGGCTGATCAGAAATCACCAACACAACATAAAGAAACCGCGCTATTCAGATGGCGCGGTTTTTTAATTTCCAGCGTCTTGCTGCCAATGGTTAAAAAGGAGGATTCTCCTCGAATTGAGGTAAGTCATCCAGAATGTCATACCATGGAGCTTTCGAGCCGACGAAAATATGAGCAGACGGCTTCAGCTTTGGCTCCTCAGCCAACACACCATAATTGACGTGAACATATTCGCCCCCGCGAACGATGGAATATAGAAAAGAACCACAAGAAGCGCATCGCACATCGTGATCGATCTCGTTGCCGACAAGCATGAGCGACGATTTACTATTTGTCTCTTCGAGTGCGTGGGTTTTTATTCCACCGAAAGCCTTGAATGCACTGCCAGTGGCACGACGACATAATGAGCAATGGCAGTTCAGGGCATATTCGAATTCATCCGTCACTGTGAAACGGACTGCTTCGCAGGTACAACGTCCAATCAATTTCCGCACACTATTCATCTGAACTGTTCCGAGTTCCAATTGTGAAATGGCAACTCGCAACATAAAAGACAAACTTGAAGTTATCTACCCGCCCAGTCCTTTACGAATACGGGTCGCAACTTCTGTGACACGTGCATTCTCGCGACTGCGGCGCGCTGAAACAAGGCAAGCCTGCGAGCGCAGAATAACGCCGTCTTCCAGAACCTTTAGGCGGTTAGCCCGCAGTGTTGAACCCGTCGATGTAATATCGACGATCATGTCTGCAGAACCTGCAGCCGGAGCGCCTTCAGTAGCCCCCAAGCTTTCAACGATGCGGTAAACCTGAATGCCATGCTTCTGCGAAAAGAATTGCTGTGTCAGTCGCCAGTATTTGGTGGCGATGCGCAGACGGCGACCATGACGCTGGCGGAAATCTGCCGCCACATCGTCCAAGTCAGCCATGCTGGTCACATCACGCCAGACTTCCGGAACTGCCACCACAACGTCAGCATGACCGAACCCCAGTTCCGCTTCGATGGCCACGCGTTCTTCCGAATGCGCCAATGTTTCGCGAACAAGATCTTCGCCTGTAACGCCCAGATCAACACTGCCGTATCCCAGTTCACGGGCGATTTCGGAAGCCGAAAGGAACAGAATGTCGAGATCAGTTTCGCCCTCAACACGAGCCCGGTAATTACGCGAGTCATCCGGCAGGATCACTTTGTAACCTGCCTTGTCTAGTACTGCGAGCGTCTGTTCCTTCAAGCGCCCTTTGGACGGCAATGCCAGAGTCACACTCATTTTTTCTCTCCCGCCAGCATTTGCAGTCGGTCGAGCCAGATGGAAAAGCCGACGCCGGGAATGTTTTCCGAAGCGCCAAGCATGGTCAGAAGCCGGTCATAGCGACCGCCGCCAGCGAGAACGCCTTCCTTTTCAACACCCGGAGCCCGGATTTCATAAACGAGACCGGTATAGTAATCGAGCGGACGCCCGAAGGAGGCATCGTAGATAATATCTTTTGTGGCGATGCCCGCATTCACAATAGCTTCACTGCGCGCCTCAAACTTCTGCAAGACTGCAGCAAGATCAAGGGCGTGTTCCGAAGCAAATGCCCGCAAGGTAACGGCTGCGGAATCAAGCGAGACGCGCGTTTCAAGAAACTGTTTCAGAAGATCAAGCGCGGGTGCAGGAAAGCGCGTAACCGCAAGATCTTCCTTCTCGATCAACCGGCGTGCAATCTCGGCCGGCGAACGTCCTGCACTGGGCGAAATGCCAGCTTCGAGCATTTCCGCTTCCAGCATGCGTGCAAGCCCGGATTCATCGCCCTCTGCCACCAGCCCGGCAAGCGTTTCCGGCAACGGATCACGCCGTTGTGCGCCAGTCAGTTCAGCAAGTACCTGTTCCATGGAATTCGCATCGCCGAAAGAACGCAGAAGCTTCTTGCGCCAACCTTGTGGCAGGCCCAGCGCCTTCAGCATACCCGCAAAAACCGACTGGTCTCCCAGAACAATCTCAAGCTCTGCTTCAGGAGCCGCCGCTCGAACACAGGAAAGCGCATCAGCAATCGAGCGCGCATCCGATGCGGCTTCGTCGGAAGCACCCAAGTCTTCGATACCGGCCTGAAGGAATTCAGCCGCACCGTCACGATGCTGACGGAACACTTCGCCCAGATAGGCATAGCGCTTCGGCGTGGCAGCATTCAGGGCGATGTGGTTGCGGCAGACGGGAATGGTAAATTCAGGCCGCAAGCACAAACTATCGCCGTTCTCGTTTTCAGTGAGAAAAATACGACGGCGTAAATCCTCGCCCGCCATATCCAGAAATGGATCAGCCGGCTGAATCAGCGGAATTTCGACAATTTCGGCTTCGCGCGCACCAAGCGTCGCACGAAGAGAATTGAAAACACCAGACGAGCTCGATCCAGCCATGGTTTCCGTCACTTCGACTGTTCTGCGCGATCTCGCGCCTGGCTGGCAAGGATTTCACGGACGGCATCGATGAGGCCATTTTCCTCGGCCGTGATCTGAGCCGGGCGGCTTTCGCGCCAGGTTACATTGTCCTCGATCTCCGCAGAAAGGCGCTTGCCCTCGACCAGATCCTTGATCTGCACCTCACCTGCCTCACGCTCCTGCGAGCCCTGAATGATGACGCAAGGCGCTTCACGACGATCAGCATATTTCATCTGCGCCTTCATGCCGGACCCGCCGACATACATTTCAGCGCGAATACCGGCCTGGCGCAGGTCGGAGACCATCTTCTGATAGCGGCCAAGGCTTTCTGTATCCCTGTCCATAACCAGAACCACTACCGGGCCGACAACATCGGAAACATCAAGTTTGCCGAGGTTCTTCAAAGCCGTCATCAAGCGCGAAACACCAATAGAAATGCCCGTCGCTGGTACTGGCTCGCCGCGGAAGCGTGACACGAGACCATCATACCGGCCACCACCGCCCACAGAACCAAACACGACCTTCTGACCGTCTTCATTGGTAACGTCGAATTGCAGTTCCGCTTCGAAAACCGGCCCCGTATAATATTCAAGACCACGCACAACGGACGGGTCAATCTTCACACGACCATCGTAGCCACCCGCCGAGAACAGCACCTGCATGTCGGCAAGTTCGGTTACACCTTCCTCACCCTTGGCGTTGCCAGCCACAACTGCACGGAGATTGGCGATCGTTTCGACGCCTGTCGCCCCGCCCGCCGCAGTGAAAGCCAAAACTTTCTCGATTGCATCATCAGTAAGTTCAGCGCCCTTGGTGAAATCGCCGCTTTCATCAAGACGGCCCTTGCCGAGCAGAAGGCGAACGCCTTCAGGTCCAAACTTGTCGAGCTTGTCGATGGCACGCAGTACATTGAGGCGCTTGACAGCATTGCCCTCACCTTCAAGACCGATAGCATCCAACACACCGTCAAGAACCTTGCGGTTATTGACGCGGATCGCATAATCGCCACGACTGATGCCTAGGCGCTCCATCGTGTCGGCCATCATCATGCACATTTCGGCATCGGCCGAGACATTCGGCGCACCGACCGTGTCAGCGTCGAACTGCATGAATTGACGGAAACGACCCGGTCCCGGCTTTTCATTGCGGAACACCCAACCATTACGATAACTGCGATAAGGCTTTGGCAACGACTCGTAGTTTTCAGCGACGTAACGTGCCAGCGGCGCAGTCAGATCGTAGCGCAGCGACAGCCATTGTTCATCGTCGTCCTGAAACGAGAACACGCCTTCGTTCGGGCGGTCCTGATCCGGCAGAAACTTGCCGAGCGCATCCGTATATTCCACGAGCGGAGTTTCCACCGGCTCGAAGCCATAAAGGTCGTAAACTTCACGGATTGTCGCCATCATCTTTTCAGCGGCGCGCAAATCATCCGGCACCCGATCGACAAACCCGCGCGGCAACCGCGCCTTCATCTTGTCCGCTTTATCGGCCATTTTTCCTGCCTGATCGCTGATTTATACACACATGCCGATTGGAACCGGCATCAATTCTGTTGCCGGTTTCCTAACCGATCAAGTCCGTTGCGGCAAGTGCAGGAAGCGTGTTCAGCGTGTCGCAATGGCGACGGCCGCGCCTGCCATCATGCCAGCGCTGGTTCTGTTAGCGATCCGCATCATGCGAGGACTGCGCAGAAACCGTCTTGCCTGCGCGGCAAGCACCACCCATGCCGTATCAACTGCAGCGAGAACAGCAAACATGACCACCAGCAATTCAGCCCAACCAACCAGCGAAACATGGGTGATATCAACCACCGTCGGCAGAATGGCAAGGTAGAAAACCATGATTTTCGGATTACCAAGTGTAATCGCCAGCGCGCTAAGGAAGAGCTTCCCAGCCTCACCCTGACGCGGAATGGCATTTTCATCCGCAACTTCATCTACCGGTGCGATCCACATCTTCCACGAAAGATAGATCAGATAGGCTACGCCCACATATTTGAGGATGAGAAACGCAGTGTGAAATGTGTTGGCCAGCGCAGCCAGTCCCCAGACTGCGAGTGAAAGCCAGATAGCATCACCAAGCCACAGACCGAACATGAATGGAAAGACGCCCTTGTGGCCGCGGCTGATGACGCGTGCCACCAGCGCGCCGACATTCGGCCCCGGCGTACCCGCCGCCACAACCAGAATACCGGCAAATGCCAACAACGACACCAAATCCATGATCGTCTCCCATACTCAAAGATGGATGTTTCTCGCAGAAATGATGCAGCTTAGCAATCGTTGCTCTAGCTGGGTCGTTTGAAACTCTGTCGCAATTTTTCAATGTGTGTCCGACAGTGACAACCTTCGATGTGGTCGTTCACCAGCCCCATTGCTTGCATGAAAGCATATACAGTCGTTGGACCAACGAATGACCAGCCGCGCTTCTTCAAATCTTTGGAGATGCGAATTGATGTTTCAGTCTTCGGATTGGCAACAAGAGTTGGATAGTCCACCACGGTAGGGCGATCTTTTACGCCCGGTTCGAATGACCAGAAATAGGCCGCAAGTGAACCCTTTTCGGCAACCAGCTCAATTGCGCGCTTGGCGTTGTTGATCGTGGATTCGATCTTGCCGCGATGGCGCACGATACCCTTATCGGCCAGCAGGCGCGCCACATCTTCTTGATTGTACTGCGCAACACGATGGAAATCGAAGCCATCGAAAGCGGCCCGAAAGTTCTCACGCTTGCGCAAGATCGTGAGCCACGACAGGCCTGACTGGAAACCCTCAAGGCAGATTTTTTCGAAAAGCCGGAAATCGTCAGAGACAGGAACACCCCATTCCTTGTCATGATAAGCAAGATAATCGGGTAACTCGCCCGGCCAGAAGCAACGCGTCATTCCATCGGCGCCGACGATCAGACCGGTTTTTGCCTCAGCGACATCGCTCATTGTTCCGCCTCTCAAGTTTCATCCATAATTAATTATGTCGCGCAACCTGACACTAACCACAACTTTAATTGGAAGGGCCGTCAGGCAAAACACGCGACCAAAATTTACCTTTACGATTCCATTCCGGCACACAATCCCCACACGAGCATGAGGGTCGCTCTCCTGACAGCAGATGTCAGGAGCTGCAACGGGCAACTGCGTCACAAAGATTTTCAGGCGCAAAGATACGGATCTGAATTATGAAACCACGGCATCTTCTTTTAATCGGGTCGCTTGCGGCGATTGCCGTTTCCATCGTCAGTACGGGCATGGCCTTTGCCAACGACCGCTATGCAACGCTGCCGCCGGTACGTGTGAGTCCTGATCTTTCCGCGCCATGGGTAGCTCAATTGCATGGACAGCCTGCCCGCATAAAGGCCGTACCGCAATCTTTGCAGCCAGCGCCACGTGTTGCCGCCAGACAGAAGCAGAAAGTCAAATCCAGCTATCGTCAGGTTTCGTATCAACGCCCGGCTGCGAATCCGGCAACCACAGTACGAAAGCACCAGATCGATCCCGCTTACCTGCCGCAGACGGTTTCCTATTCCGGCAACGAAAAACCGGGCACAATCGTCATCGATACAGGCAAGCGCTTCCTTTATCTCGTTCAATCCGGCGGTAAAGCGATGCGATATGGCGTCGGCGTCGGGAAACAAGGTTTCAGCTGGAAGGGTTCGCAACGCATCAGCCGCAAGGCTGAATGGCCAACCTGGACGCCGCCGAAGGAAATGATCGCCCGCGAGCGCAAGAAGGGGCGTATCCTCCCGGCGCGTATGGAAGGGGGGATAAATAACCCGCTTGGCGCGCGCGCGCTTTATCTCGGTTCAACACTCTATCGTATCCACGGGACTAACCAGCCTTGGACTATCGGCAAGGCAATGTCGTCCGGCTGCATTCGCATGCGCAATGAAGACGTCACCGATCTTTATGAACGTGTCCCGGTCGGCGCAGAAGTGGTTGTCCGCTAATCGAACCATCTTTTTTTATGCCATTTACAACCGCCTTCTCTCGGAGGCGGTCGTATTGTTTTCATAAATCTGAAAAGATCAAAATTTCTGCACAGAAAGAATGATTGCAGGCTTGGAAACATGATTGAAAGGGCTTTTCCTTTTCCCCCGAACACCCATATGCTGACAGTGGCAAAGTCCAAAGAGATATGAAAATGGCTGCCAAATGGCAGTTCGTGCTGGAGAAAGAACCGGCATGCAGGTCAATAGCATTCATGCGCATCAAAGGATCCACCTTTGCGCTGAATGCTTCGGAGGGAAAGGATAAATCATGACCGTACCGACGGTTAAACTGAACGACGGCAATCACATTCCGCAGCTCGGTTACGGTGTCTGGCAAGTAGGTAATGACGAAGCAGTGGCCGCTGTCAGCGAAGCGTTGAAAGCAGGATATCGTCACATCGACACCGCTGCCATTTACGGCAATGAAGAAGGCGTCGGCAAGGCGATCAAGAGTTCCGGAATCGAGCGCGGCGACATTTACCTCACCACGAAACTGTGGAACGGTGAACAAGGCTATGAATCGACGCTGAAAGCATTCGACGCCAGCTTGAAAAAGCTTGGCACGGATTATGTGGATCTCTATCTCATCCACTGGCCGATGCCCTCGAAAGATCTTTTCATGGAAACATGGCGCGCTTTTCTCAAATTGAAAGAAGAGGGTCGAGCCAAATCCATTGGTGTATCCAACTTCCGTACAGCCGATCTCGAACGCATCATCACGGAAAGCGGCGTAACGCCGGTTCTCAATCAGATTGAGCTGCACCCACAGTTCCAGCAGGACGAGTTGCGTCTGTTCCACAGCAAACACGACATCGCGACGGAAGCGTGGAGCCCACTTGGTCAGGGTAAAATTCTGGAGAATGCCACGCTGAAGGCCATCGCGGAAAAGCATGGCAAGTCGGTCGCACAAATCATCCTGCGCTGGCACATCGAAACGGGCAATATCGTCATTCCCAAGTCCGTTACGCCCGCCCGTATCAAAGAAAATTTCGATATTTTCGATTTCCGTCTCAACGGAACCGATCACGATGCGATTACGAAACTGGACAAGGCAGACGGTCGGATCGGCCCGAACCCGAGTACCTTTTCGGCTGGCTGAGCAGACATCGAAGACAAAACCGGGCAATTGCCCGGTTTTTTTTATGCAGCGATTTGTGACAATCCCTGAGGCTTCGGCCCACCATAGGCCCAGTCGATCAGTTCCACCGTGTGCACGATGGGTAGCTTGCTGCCGGTGGCGATCTGGGTCATGCAGCCGATATTACCGGTAGCGATCAGATCGGCGCCTGTCGCCTCAATGTTCTTTACCTTGCGGTCACGCAGCTTGGCGGCAATCTCCGGCTGCATGATGTTATAGGTGCCAGCCGATCCGCAGCACAGATGCCCTTCCAGCGGTTCCTTCACCGTGAAGCCCACTTTTGACAGCAGGTCTTTCGGCTGCCGCACAATTTTCTGCCCGTGCTGCATCGAGCAGGCCGAGTGATAGGCGACTGTCAGCGCCTGCGGCGCATCGGGTTCCGGCAGATCGATGCCGGTGAGATATTCGGTGATGTCCTTTGCCAGCGCCGACACGCGCGCAGCCTTGTCGTGATAGGCCGGATCAAGCCGCAGCATGTAACCATAATCCTTGATCGTTGTGCCGCAGCCGGACGCCGTGACGATGATCGCGTCGAGACCGCCCGCCTCGATCTCGCGCGTCCACACATCGACATTGTGCCGCGCCTGTTCCAGCGCCTGCTCTTCGCGGCCCATATGGTGGACCAGCGAACCGCAGCAGCCTTCGCCCTTCGGTGTCACCACTTCGATGCCGAAGCGGTTCAAAAGCCGCAAGGTGGCGGCATTGATACCCGGATTGAGCACAGGTTGCGCGCAGCCGTTGAGAATTGCCACGCGACCGCGCTTTTCTCCCTTGGCAGCGCTGATGGCTTCAATAGGGGCCGCTGATGGCAGGCTTTGCGGCGCGAGATCAAGCATCGCCGCCATGGGTTTCAGGGCATCGCTCTTGCGCAAAAGCGACGCGAACGGCTTGCCGAGCTTCGCCAGTTTCAACGCTGCACGGAACCGGCCCGGATAGGGCAGAACCTGCGCCAGAACACCGCGCAGAAAACGGTTCATGAAGGGGCGCTTGTAGGTTTTCTCGATATGCGCGCGGGCATGATCGACCAGATGCATGTAATTGACGCCCGAAGGACAGGTCGTCATGCATGAGAGGCACGACAGGCAGCGATCGACATGGCGCACGACCTCCTCATCCGCCGGACGACCATTTTCCAGCATGTCCTTGATCAGATAAATGCGCCCGCGCGGGCTGTCGAGTTCGTTGCCGAGCGTCACATAGGTCGGGCATGTTGCGGTACAGAAGCCGCAATGCACGCATTTGCGCAAAATTTTTTCGGCTTCGCTGACACCAGGATCGCGTAACTGATCGGGACTGAAATGGGTCTGCATGGCTTCAAGCTCCAGCCTGACGGGGATGCATACGCCCCGGATTGAGGATATTTTCGGGATCGAATTGTTGCTTCAACCGCTGAGAAAGCGCTACAAGTGCTGCCGGTTGCGGCTCGAACACTGCATTGCTTGCGCGAATATGTTCCGATGCGCGCACGAGCGTCGCATGGCCACCGCCATATTTGGTAATCAGCTTGCGCAAAGTTTGCGCTTCCGGGTCCGCTTCCATCCGCATCCAGATCAGCCCACCCTGCCAGTCGTAATAGGCATCGACGCCCGCATGACGGCGGAACTCGTCCACCATCTGCCAGCCTTGCATCGGCGTCATCGAAACACGCCAGACAGCGCGATTGTCGCCTGCATTGGCATAAGGCAGGACATCGCGCACTTCACGCCAGAGCTGCTGCGATTGCCCCCCGTTCAACACTTCCACCGTGCCGGATTGGCCCAGCAGCGCCTGCAATTGCCGACTACGGTGCTCGACCGAAGGTGCAAAGCCTTCGAGCCGTAGAACGGTCGCCGCATCCCAGCCGAGTTTTCCGTCAAGGAAGCGGTTGGCAACCGTCGGTGGCAAATGTGCCGCAGATGCGACTTCCTCGCGCGACCCCATCGCCATGGCCATGACGCGCGCGGCCTGTTCGTCAGTCAGCCCACGCACGGCAAGCGTTGCCGCCGTTTCCGGCTTCGGCAGAACCTTGAACGTCACCTCGGTGGCAACGCCCAGTGTGCCCCAGGAATTAGCCATGCCTTTGGACAAATCATAGCCGGTCACGTTCTTGACCACGCGACCACCAGATTTGAACAATTCGCCACGCCCGGACACGACGCGCACCCCAAGCACATGATCGCGGGCAGCACCTGCCTTGAGACGGCGCGGACCGGACAGATTGGCGGCAAGCGCGCCACCAATCGTGCCGCGCCCACCCTCGCCCGACAGCAACGGGCCGTAATCCATCGGCTCGAAGTGAAAGCACTGATTGTTGTCGGCCAGAAGCTTTTCGATCTCGACCATTGGCGTTCCGGCTTTTGCCGAAAGCACCAGTTCGTCCGGCTCATACAAGGTCACGCCCGTAAGCCGCGACACGTCGAGCACGCGACCTGCATCAACCCTGCGTCCGATGCCACGCTTGGAGCCATGGCCGATAATTTCCAGCGGCGTAGAACTGGCCAGTGCATCCTGCACCGCCTCCAGAACGCCCGCCTCATCCTGCGGCTTTAGAATATTTGCATCGCTCATGATCAAAACCACAACTCAGAATCGGGGAATATCCGGGAAGGCCAGCTCGCCGCGATGCACATGCATGCGACCAAGCTCGGCGCAGCGGCGCAATTGCGGAAACACCTTGCCGGGATTGAGCAGATGCTTGGCATCGAAAGCGCATTTGACGCGCATCTGCTGGTCAAGATCGATCTCGTTGAACATTTCCGGCATCAGATCGCGCTTTTCGATGCCTACTCCATGTTCGCCAGTGAGAACACCACCGACTTTCACGCAAAGGCGCAAAATGTCCGCGCCAAAATCTTCCGCAGCTTCCAGTTCGCCAGGAATATTCGCATCATAGAGGATAAGCGGATGCAGGTTGCCGTCGCCCGCGTGGAACACATTGGCCACCCGCAATCCGTATTTCTCGGAAAGTTCGCGCATCCCGGACAGAACACGCGGCAGCTCTTTGCGCGGAATGGTGCCATCCATGCACAGATAGTCCGGCGAGATGCGTCCCACTGCCGGGAATGCCGCCTTCCGGCCTGCCCAGAAAGCCAGACGTTGTTCTTCCGACTGCGACAGAATGCAGGTTGTGGAACCGTTTGTAAGCGCCAGTGCTTCGACCCGACCTATCAGATAGTCCACTTCGACGGGCGGCCCATCAAGTTCGACGATCAGCAGCGCTTCGACATCGAGCGGATAACCGACCCGCACGAAATCTTCGGCAGCCTTGATGGCTGGCCTGTCCATCATCTCCATGCCGCCTGGTATGATACCTGCGCCGATGATGTCAGCGACACACTGACCGGCTTGCTCGCTGGAGGGAAAGCCGACCATGACTGCACGCGCCGTTTCCGGTTTTTGCAGGATACGGACCGTAATCTCTGTCACGACACCGAGCAGTCCTTCTGAGCCGGTCATCAGACCGAGAAGATCGTAGCCCTCACTGTCGAGATGCTTACCGCCAAGCCGGATAACTTCTCCGGTGATAAGCACCATTTCGATGCCGAGCACATTATTGGCGGTCAGACCGTATTTAAGGCAATGCACACCACCCGCATTTTCAGCGACATTACCGCCAATGGAACAGGCAATCTGTGACGAGGGATCAGGCGCATAATAAAACCCCTCGTGTTCAACAGCCTTGGTAATGCCGAGATTGGTCACGCCCGGCTGTACCACGGCAACGCGGTTCGGATAATCGATTTCGAGAATACGATTGAAGCGAGACATACCAAGCAGCACCGCATCCTGCAGCGGCATGGAACCGCCCGACAGCGATGTGCCCGCTCCCCGTGGCACGACACGAACGTTGTTATCGTGACAATAGCGCAGAACCTGCGAAACCTGATCAACCGTTTCTGGCAGCACAACGACCAACGGCAACGAACGGTGCGCGGTCAGGCCATCGCTCTCGAACACGCGCATTGCATTGATAGCATCCACAACGCCTTCGCCCGACACGATGTCGCGCAAGTCTGCAACGATCTGCTCGCGCCGCTGCATGACGGACGCGTCCGGTTCCGGCATGATGAGTCCGCTCATATTCTCCTCCACCACTTATGTGGTCAAAGTGCACTCCGCACCATTCTCGTCAAGTGGTAAATCATTTTTACCACTTTAGTCAGCGGCTAAACAGTTTTCACACTGCGGCATAATTGCTTGCCTAGTTTCCTAGCGCTCGGCTAGATGCTTTAAACCCAAAGCTTTAGCAAAGCACGGCAATGAGTGGGATAGCAGAACATGATGAGCAGTCTGGCGGATATGGAAATCTTTGCCCGCGTCGTGGCAACGGGCAGCATGTCAGCAGCCGCTCGCGATCTGGGCCTCTCGCCAGCGGTCGTCTCAAAACGTCTGGGACGGCTGGAAGAGCGCCTCGGAACCCGACTGCTTCAACGAACGACACGCCAGATCGCGTTGACTGAGGCCGGTCAGGGTTATCATGAGCGGGTTCTGGCCATTCTCTCCAACATCGAAGAAGCGGAAGCCTTTGTTGCCCGCCGTTCTGCCGATGCGCGCGGTACATTGAAAATTTCAGCCCCTACGACTTTCGGTCGCATGCACATTGCGCCCTATCTCGTGCCGTTCATGCGCGCCAACGCAGACCTTACCGTCAATATGCAGCTCACCGACGAGATGGTCGACATTGTAGGCGATGGATACGATCTTGCCATTCGGATCGCCGAACTTTCCGATTCAACCCTCGTCGCACGCCGTCTCGCACCCGTGCGTCGTATTCTCGTCGCTTCACCCGGCTATATCGCGGAACGCGGTACACCACAGACGATTGAGGACTTGCAGGACCATATCTGTCTGGCACCGCACAACAACGACCCCTGGCGACTGGAAGGCCCCAAAGGCCCCATCGTCATTCGCCCAGTGGGGCCACTGCAAACCAATTCCAGCGAAATGGTACGCGAGGCAGTCCTGGCAGGCCTCGGCATAGCGCAACGCTCGACCTGGGATATCGGCCCGGAACTTGCAGCAGGCAAGTTGGTACAAGTTCTGCCCGACTATGCCGCGTCTCGCAACGTTGCAATTCATGCCGTCTATCCATCGAAACAGTTCCTCCCGGCAAAGGTCAGACTGTTCATCGACTATCTGGCAGATCTTTATGGCCCTGTTCCTTACTGGGAAAGCGGCGCATCTCCGCACGAAGTAGCAAAGAAATAGACTGGCTTTCGTTCGTCGGTTAATAAGTCGCGCGCGCTATATTAGTGTGCCAGCATATAAAGCTAACTAAGCTTTTGATTCTAAAAGGCTTAAATATCCCGCAATCCGTTATTCAAGCGAATCGGATGATTTTCTCCCATTGTCCTGATTTTCTGGGAAAAATGATGAACACACCTTTACGTTTTATTCTAGCGATCATCGTCGCCGTTATCGTCGGCTGTGGTTTCATGTTCTATGACAAATCACGTGGCGCCGAGTGGGTCGTTTCTCCACAACAGATCGAACAAGCTAAAGCCGAAGGCAAATCGGGCGTAGAAAGCCGCCCCGGCACTGTGACCGTACTTCCGATCCGCAGCGAAACCGCTGACGCACTCCCGTTTAAATGGGCTATGTACGGCTTTGTCGCAGGTCTTTTCGTACTCGTCGCGACACGCAAGCGCAAAAAAGCCTGATCATTTTTTGATCATGTATTCCGAAAGCCCGGTCGCATCATCGATCGGACTTTCCTTTTCAATATATTCCGTTGCCGGGCATCGACCTAAAGGCTAATTTGCCGCCGTTATGGAGAGGGCTTCAGACGGCATGGCCGAAACAATTTTTTCACGCATACAGGCAAGCCGCACGGCAGACGACGTTGTGCATCAGATCGAAACGCTCATTCTCGAAGGCGTTCTGCGCGGTGGCGACCGGCTTCCCGGCGAGCGTGAACTGGCGCGCCAGTTCGATATATCTCGCCCGATATTGCGCGATGCTCTAAAAAGGCTTGAGACTGCCGAACTCCTCATCTCTCGTCATGGTGGAGGCACATTCGTTGCAGACGTGATCGGACAGGTATTCAGCGCCCCTGTGGTCAAGCTTTTTGCCGATCATCGCAAGGCGACCGCAGACTATCTCGAATATCGCCGGGAAATCGAAAGCATTGCCGCAGAATATGCAGCACTTCGAGCTACACCAGCTGACAAAGCGCTTTTGACCGAGATCATGGAGGCCATGGAAAAGGCTCATGGCGTCAGCGACTTCGACACGGAGGCACGCCTCGATGTGGAATTGCACAATGCCATTGGTGAAGCAGCACACAACATCGTTCTGCTGCACACCCTGCGGTCTTGCTATCAACTTCTGAAGGATGGCGTTTTTTACAATCGCAGCCTAATTTACAGCTATCCTGGCGTCGCCGACATGTTTCTTTCGCAGCACCGCGCCATTTACGATGCCGTCATGGCCGGTAATCCGCAAGCGGCACGCGAAGCGGTGCGAAAACACATTCGTTTCGTGGAACAGGCCACGCATGATCGCGAGCTTCACGAAGAACGCGAACGTGTCTCGCGCCTGCGCTATCGGCAGCGGGCGGGTGCGAAGTCAGGCAAGGACACGAAGGAAAATGACAGCGAATGAACGGCGTAGTTTTCAAAGATGCCAAAGGACCCGACGGTATCCGCCTTTATGCCATCGGCGACGTACATGGCCGTCTCGACTTGTTGCAGGATATGCACGGGCTGATCCGTGCCGACCTTGACCACCGCCCCGCTCACGACTGGCGTATCATTCATCTTGGTGATTATATCGATCGTGGTCCGCGCTCGAAAGAAGTGCTGGATTTTCTGATTGATGTGTCACGTCGGGATAAGCGCGTCATTTCGCTGTTGGGCAATCACGACGACGGTTTTCTTACCTATCTAGCAACGGGAGACGTTGCCGGGATATTCGCACTCCACGGTGGCATTGATACCGCCCGCTCCTACAATGTGGAAGTTGATTTTACTGATGCAGATTCAGCGCGCCTAGGTCATGCCGCGCTCGTCAAGGCCGTTCCCCAAACCCATATCGACTTCATTCGCGCCATGCCGCGCTCAGTCGCTTTTGGCGAATTCTTCTTCTGTCATGCAGGCATAAACCCTGCTGTGCCGCTGGATGCACAAGACCCGGAAGAATTGATCTGGATTCGCACAGCTTTCCTCAAATGGACTGAGCCCTTCGAAAAGGTCATCATCCACGGGCATACACCGCAAAGCGCTATCGATATTCAACCGAACAGGGTCAATCTCGATACATATGCATGGAGAAGTGGGCAGCTTTCAGCCATCGTGATCAACGGCTCTGAAAAGCGTTTTATTGCAACGAGCTAGTACGCTCAATGAGCGCTGGAAATGCCATAACCGTCAGTAGACATCGCGTTGTTGCCCGCATCGACGGTAAATATGCCGACCGCCATGAATACAATCGCGGAAACCATCAGGACGGTGAGAAGAGCGGCATGCTTGGCGGTCATATTCGGAAACTCTTTCGACGGTGGCCGGATAAAGTTCGGTAGACGAGCCGCCACTTGAGAGCATGGCGATCAGCCTTGCTCATTCGGTTGCTGCCCGGGGAGACGGCGTTCAGTTACACCCGAAAAAAGTTACCCGCAACTGAACGGTTCCAGCCAAGCCACCGCTTTTCTCTTGAAAAACCGAATTGGTTGAACGCTGTGGCAAAGCGGCAACGCGATACTTCGACTTAAGGTTAAGACGCAGTTACGAGGCCTCTAGATTTGGTTTACCCACGCCTTGGCTAATGCAGCACCTGCGGCATCCGCCTGTGCTCCGAACTTCTTTGCAAGCTCTGGATATTGTAACGCCCAATCCGGCGCGAAACCCGCGATCAGTTCGCTTAGCTGGTCATTCCACTCGGCCACAAGCTGCGTGTTCGCCTCGAAATGGAATTGCGTGCCATAGACTGCACGTCCAATGCGATAAGCCTGATGAGGTGTCATATCGCTTATCGCCATATGCAAAGCTTGCTTCGGAAGCGAAAACGTATCGCGATGCCAATGAAAGATTGGAAAGATGTCACCCGCGGCAGACAAGACCGGATCGCTTTTACCCTCCTCGGTAAGCCGAATTTCTTGCCAGCCGAACTCCATCGGGCGATCCAGAATATTCTCCCCACCATAAGCACGAGCCACGAGCTGGCTGCCCAGACAAATGCCGAGAACGGCCTTATCATGATCGCCAAACCGGCGTATAAGCTCGAGCAAATGGGGGAAGTAAGGACATTCGGCGTCGGCAAGCGCATTCTGCTCACCACCAAGAACGATCAAGGCTTGATAGCCATTGTCATCGGAGGGTAATGAATCGCCGTTGTAGGGATGACGCAGATCAATCGAATGCCCAGCATTCACCAGTATTGGCTCGATCTGTCCCAATCCGGACCCATCGTAGTTCTGGACAACCAGCACACCCATGAGAAATCCCCAACCGCTTTTGTCTTTGCTAACATGGAAAAAGCCCGGACGACAGCCGGGCTTTTAAATCAGTTCACCACCGAAACGCTGACTGTTCGGCCAGCAACGAGATGGACACTGTCCGGCACCTCTTCAAGTTTCACACGCACTGGCACACGTTGTGCCAGACGCACCCAGTTGAAGGTCGGCGAAACATTCGCAAGCAAGCTGGAAGAATCGCTACGCTCACGATCTTCAATACCTCCAGCGATGCCTTCAACCTTTCCTTTGAGTTGCACTTTGCTGCCCATGATATCGACCACTACCGGGTCACCAATCTGGATACGCTCGAGTTTGTTCTCTTCAAAATAGCCAGAAACGTAGAACGAGTCCGTATCCACCAAGGCAGTCACTGCTGAGCCTGCGGAGACGTAATCACCCGGCTGAAGCGAGAAGTTGGTAATCACACCGTTGACGGGCGCTTTTACCGACGATCTATCGAGATTGAGTGCTGCAAGATCGCGATCCAGTTGCGCCTGCCGATAGGAAGCTTCCGCTTGCTGGGCCGTCGTTTCAATCTGCTCCAGTTTCTGGCGTGTCACGGTCGTGTCGTTAAGCTGGCGATAGCGGACCAGATCGCGGTTTGCCATATCAAGTGCCGCCTTGCTGCTATCAACCTTTGCTTCCGTTGTTTGCAGGGCGAGCTTGTAACGGGCCTGATCGATGCGAAAGATAACGTCGCCCTGATGAACAGTCGCATTGTCGTGGACGAGCACTTCGCCAACAAGGCCCGAGACATCCGGCGCAACACGCACGACATCGGCACGAATTTTGCCATCGCGTGTCCATGGCGCGTTCATGTAGTAATCCCACAAATGCCAACCGAGGAGCCCTGCCATCGTAACCATGACGACGGTTACAAAGACACGGCCTGAATGTGCAAAGAGCTTTTTCATAGCGGTATTCCATTGAGAATGACGGCGGCAACACCGAGAATACAAAAATACATCGCAGCATCGAACAAAGGCCGATGCCAGACGAAACGATAAAGGCGTGCCCGCGCCAAAAGGCGTTGCATGACCGTATTTGCAAAATAAGCGCCAAGCGCCAGCACGCCGAGGGTCGGAATGTAAATTCCGTAGATATCGAGTTCAGGTTGCATCACAAATCACATCGTTGTCTTAGGCTGCTTGCGGGAGTTCCATGAGTGGACGCGGCGGCAAGGCAAAAGGTGGCGCTTTCGGAAACAGATTGAAGCGAAGGGCGACCAGCGCCATTCGCGTACGTTTGGCTATTACTGGCGATCCGCTCTCGATAATGGTAGTGATTGCCGCATCAATGGAGGCGAGCAGGTTTCTGTCGATTTCACCTGCCTCCTGTGGCTTGTTGGCCAAGGCTCGGTAATGCGCGCCAACACCATCCAGCACTTCATCGACAGCTGGCCGACAGTTTTCGGGCAGTTTGGAGCGGTATTGCTGGAGATCGATCGTGTTCATGCCGTTTCGCAGATCGCGCAACAGATCGACCTTCGCGACATCTGCCGCCGGGACCAGCGCGAGACGCGGGGTCATCATGCCGATACGGTCGATCATCCGGAGCAAAAGGCGATTCATGCGCTGGCGACGATGACGTCCGGGGCGCCGTTCAGCAGCAAGTGCAATATCGTTCCAACCCGCCTTGATCAGGCGGCGCACGCTCCATTCAGCACCGACAGACCGGACAATTGAAGTCACTACGGCAGCGATTACGATCCCCACTACGGTGGCCAGATTGGCATTGGCAAAACTGACAAAATCGTGGGTCAGATGGCCCTGCAGCATGAGCATGTTCGGCAAGTTCACGCAGAGCACCATGCCGAGCAAAAATTGCGAAGGAATGGCAAGCAGCAAGCCTGCCGGGATGAGGAACAGTCCCAACACCAGAACCAGCGGAAAGAACCCGTCCACAAGTGGCAGCAACGCAAACTCAAAAATGAAGGCAGCAACGATGACAATCAAAAGCAGCCAGTTGAACTTGCGCATGACCGGCACCGGATCATCCATGGTTGCGAAGATGCAGCAGAAAATACCGGCCATCATGGCTGCAGCACTGCCTTGAGACCAGCCGCTCGCAATCCAGAATGCAGTCGCTACACAAGTTGCCAGAAAGGCGGAAAAGCCAGACAGGAAGGCCATGCCGTAGTCCCGATGCATAGGGCGGGCCTTCAAATGTGCGTCGTAGCGACGCCAGCGCAGCGAATGTCGGGAACCGGAAACAATGTCCTGACGCAATGTGATGCAATCGCTCCATATCTGAACCAGATCGCGAACGCGCGCAGCCACATTGAACGGCAGCAATTCACCCCAACTTGTCGCATCCTTCCCATGCCGGTCGATTTCGTCGATCAACTGCAAGAAAACAGCACGGCGTTCCTCTGTCAGGTTTTCGCCGCTCTCGATCCAGTCACAGGCCTCGTCCAACAGTTTCTGCACCGCTGGATGCCAGGACTTTTCGTTTTCACCAGGCTTCATCGCCAGCACATCGTGCAAGCTTGATATGATCGGAAGAACAGCCACCATACGCTGCTGCAAAACGTGAAGCTGCGTTCCGACATTTCTGATTGATGACGTGTCATAGGCAACATGCGTCGTCAGATTGCGCAGCTCGAGCGCATCGGCTGCAAGACGCTGGCGATCCCGAAGAAATTCAGGTGTAGCACCTTCACCCCGCATGCTTGCCAGCGCCAGCTTTGAGCCGTCACGCAGCCAATTATCGATACGACTGACGAGCACCGGGCCGCTGTGACGTGGAAAAACAAGTCGATTGACGACAGCAGCGCAAATGATCCCGATTGCGATCTCTTCCACACGACCCACGGCATAGTCGAAAGTCGTTTCAGGCACGGAAACAACGGCAAAACTCGCGATAGCCACCGTATAGCCAGCCAGCATGAACAAATAACTGCGCGGCGTACCATCGAGCAGGCTGATCGCAAGGCAGAGGCCCATCCAAAGACCGATCGCCAGCGTCAGTATTTCAGGGGAATTGACCAGATGCGGCACGAACAGAATGGTCACTGCTCCGCCGATAATCGTACCGATCAGACGGTAAAAACCCTTTGATGTCGTCGCACCTGAGAGCGGATGCGCAACAATATAGACAGCCGCAATGGACCAGTAAGGATTGGGCAAATTGGCCATCAGGCCGATCCACAGCGCAAGCATGGCTGCAGCGAAAGTCTTCAGTGAAAAGACTACGTCCCAGAACTTCGGAGTTGTTTCGACTGGCTTCATCATGGCTGTGAGGGCACCGGTTGAATGCATCGCATCTTTCCGGTCGCGCGACCGATCAGAAAGATTGTGTTTGAAACTTCTCATTCAGCTTGCGCAGCACTTCCATGGCGATGTCGACCGCATCGGAATCGAAATCACCAAGGAAAATGGCGCGAAGACGGGCAGCAGACTTTTCCACCTTGGCGGCAAGGGCGCGACCGTCCTCTGTCAGTTGAATGAGCTTGACGCGACGATCAGCATCGTCGGCAACCCGCTGGATCAGGCCATCCTTCTCCAACTCGTCGACAACCCGGACAATCGTTGCTCCCTCGATACCGACCCGTTCGGCCAGCACACCTTGGGGAATACGATCTCCGTGCCGCAACAGGATCATCAGCGGTATGGCTTTCGCGTCGGAAAGACCATGTTCCGCCATCGCTGCATCGAAAGCTTTCCGCCATCCTCTGGCGGTGCTTGCAAGAAGCGGTGCGAATTCGACCCAAGTTTGTTTCATCACATCAATTCCATTCAAATAGATAGCTTCATACCTATATGGATACAATCTAATTAAATGCAACTGCCATGATGTTTCCCATCAATTGTTTGTGTAGGAATGCTAATTAATTGTCTCTTGATGCATTACCAAAGCGCTTGACCGCCGCCCCTGCCCTCTGCCATCGATGCTGTCATGCGCGCAAACTACAAAATGCAGAGACTATACGTTGAAAACGACCTCGACGACGGCGACCAGATTGAGGTCGCCCCGCAGGCCGCACATTATCTCACCCACGTCCTTCGCTTGAAGGATGGCGATGAAATTCTCGCCTTCAATGGACGCCACGGCGAATGGAAATCACGGCTGAAGCCGGAGGGTAAAAAGCGTCTGTTCCTCATGCCCTTCGAACAGACGCGCCCGCAGCCTTTAGCGAGTGATCTTGTTTATTGCTTCGCCCCTCTGAAACAGGGGCGGCTGGACTATATGGTCCAGAAAGCTGTCGAGATGGGCGCAGGTATACTGCAACCTGTCATCACACAGCACACGCAGGTACCAAAGCTGGGGGCCGATCGCATCAAGGCCAATGCGATAGAAGCTGCGGAACAGTGCGGCGTACTTTCCATACCGGAATGTTGTGAGGCCATTCGCTTTGACCGCTTCATTGAGCAGTGGGACAAATCCCGACATTTGATCTTCTGCGATGAAGGGTACGAATCGGACGATCCGTTGACCATCTTGCAGAAAATGGCGCCCGGCCCTGTCGCGTTGTTGATTGGTCCCGAAGGTGGCTTCTCAGAAGACGAACGTCAAACGCTCCGAAATCTCCCCTTCGTGACAGCTATTCCGCTCGGCCCTCGAATCCTGCGTGCCGACACAGCTGCTGTCGCTGCGATGGCTCTGGTACAATCTGTGCTCGGAGACTGGCGGAATGCAGGATGACGTTCTCGAAATCTGACGTTCAATGGAATTGACTTGCGTGATTTGACAAATTTGTCCAATCACGCTGAAAAGCGAAAAATAGGCTAGGGATAGACTGCATGGCGCGCGATACAACTGACGAAACGGCACTGACGGGCGTTGAACAACTGGCGAACTATCTGGCTGGCGGATGCAAGCCCAAGGATGCCTGGCGTATCGGCACCGAGCATGAGAAATTTCCATTTTACACAGCCGATATTAGTCCTGTTCCCTATGAGGGGCCGCGCGGTATCAAAGCCATACTCGAAGGCATGCAGGCCACGCTTGGTTGGGAGCCTATTATCGATGAAGGCAATATCATCGGCTTGGTAGAGCCAACCGGACAGGGTGCCATTTCGCTGGAACCCGGAGGCCAGTTTGAGCTTTCCGGAGCACCGCTTTCCACCATTCACCAGACGTGTCGAGAAGTGAATGCGCATCTGTCCCAGGTCCGCGAAATTGCCGAGCCTCTGGGCATCCAATTTTTAGGTGTTGGTGGCAGTCCAAAATGGACCTTGGCTGAAACACCTGTCATGCCGAAATCACGCTACAAAATCATGACCAACTATATGCCAAAAGTCGGGCATGAAGGTCTGGACATGATGTACCGCACGTCGACCATTCAGGTTAATCTCGACTTCAGCTCGGAACGCGACATGCGCCGCAAGATGCAGGTTTCGATGAAGCTGCAATCTGTGGCCACCGCACTTTTCGCCAGTTCCCCATTCACCGAAGGCAAGCCAAACCACCTTTTGTCGTGGCGCTCGAATATCTGGCGCGATACCGATAACCAGCGTTCGGGCGTGCTGCCGTTCGTCTTCTCGGAGAACTTCGGTTTCGCCGATTATGTCGAATGGGCGCTTGATATACCGATGTACTTCATCCTGCGCGACGGCCATTATCACGACTGTACGCATGTCACGTTTCGTCAGTTCATGAATGGTGCGCTGAAAGGTGAAGTGAGCGACCCGGTTCCCAATATGGGCGACTGGACCAATCACCTTTCCACGCTTTTCCCCGAAGTCCGTCTGAAACGCTTCCTTGAGATGCGGGGAGCCGATGGAGGTCCGTGGCGCCGTATCTGTGCGCTTCCAGCCTACTGGGTCGGCCTGCTTTATGATGAAGAGGCTCTGACTGCTGCCGAGCTTCTCACCAAGGATTGGACTTACGAAGAGGTCCTTGCCCTTCGTAACGAGGTTCCCGCTAAAGCTTTGAACACGACCTTCCGGGGCAAGCCGCTGGAACAGGTCGCTCGTGAGACTTTGAAAATCTCCCGGCTCGGTCTTTTGAATCGCAACAAGCTCAACAGCGAAGGCCATGACGAAACGCATTTCCTTGCACCGCTTGAAGAAATCGTAGCAGCAGGCGTCACGGATGCCGAGCGCATGCTGAAGGCATATAACAGCGTATGGGCAGGGTCGGTCGATCCAATCTTTCTCGAATATGCCTATTGAGCATTGAGCCGCAAAACACATCCAACAAAAAGGGCGCGGATACCGCGCCCTTTTTGTTTTAGTCAGCTTGTGACCTGCTGGCCTTTGCTCGGATCGGGTATCACGACAATCGTGCTGCCATCGCGTACATTATTGTAAAGATCAATCACATCTTGATTGAGCATGCGAATGCACCCCGACGACACGGCTTTACCGATGCTCCATGCTTCCGGCGATCCGTGAATGCGATAGAGCGTATCGCGCCCATCCTTGTGAATGTACATCGCTCGCGCACCCAGCGGATTCTTGATACCAGGGGGCATCCCGCCATTGGCGATGCTGTAAGGCTCCAGCGCAGGTTGACGTGCAACCATCTCATCCGGCGGCGTCCAGCGCGGCCATTGGCGCTTATAAGCGATCTTGGCGCGTCCGGCCCATGCAAAACCATCGCGCCCGACACCGATACCGTAGCGCATGGCCCGCCCATTGCCCAGTACATGGTAGAGATACTTGTTCGGCGTATCGACGATAACAGTGCCTCTGACTTCGTCCGTTGGATAATCCACTTCCTGCCGCCAGAATTTTGGATCAACCTTGCTCGTATCGACAGCCGGGATCGGGAACTGTTCTTCCGGCAGCGCCTGGTACATCAGCGGCACAGGTCGCGACGGTGCAGGTTCAGGCAGTTTTTTCACCGGTTGAGGTGGCTGTTGCGTCGTGGAAACACAGCCCGACAACGCAACCGCGCTTACACCTATAAGAAAGCCGCGACGGCTGAAAGCAGCCTTCGCAAAGCCATTTGTGAGGTCGTCCTGGGATTTTTTACGCGACATCCTAAATCTCTAACAATGACAGATGCGCGAGAAAAAGACGTCCAAGCTTAAGCCAGCCTTAAGGCCAAACAATCTCAGCAGAAAACGGAAAACACAGCGACTGACTGTTGCTAAAATAACGATCCCTGATTGCCAGAGCCGGGAGACTGAACCTTTTTTGTTTGTACAAGCTTTGCGGGCTCGCTCTCGTCCTCATCACCCGCAACGACTGCAACGTCACCATCGCGAAACCGAATAGACAATGCATCGCCAGCCGATACGGATCCAGCCTGCTTCACCGGTTTCCCTTCTTCATCGAAGACAACCGCAAAACCGCGCTCTAGAATGCTTTCATAAGAAAGCGTGCGCATAAGACGCTCCAGTTCCTGCCCGCGCCGTTTAGCTCGTTCAATGAGAAGACGGACGGCTTGATCGCGACGACGATCCAGCTGTTCTATTGCAACGCTCGTAAGTTTTGTTCGCCGCAGTATCGGCTCCGCCGAAAGGCGATTTGCCCGATGAATGAAAGCTGTTCTTCGTTCGCGCAGGAATGCCTCGAGCGCACGAGGCAGTCTTTGTCCAAGAGCGGAAACATCGCGCTGCAGTTCCGTAAACCGGCGTTGAAGGAGACGCGGCGATAACTGTCGCGCATGACCGTCAAAGTGGACCCGCTTCTTTTGCGTATTAACGAACAGAGCCCGCGTGAGGCGCGCAGCGGCTTCATCGAAACGCCGACGCGGCAAAGCCAGCAACTGGTCAGCCGACGGAAGAGCTCGCGCTGCCGAACGGTGGGCTTGCCGTTTAAGGTCGATAAAGCGGGACATGGCCGACGAAAGCCGCGCGGATTGCCCCGCCAGCGCTGCCAGAAGATCTTCCTTTACAGGCACCGCCATTTCCGCCGCGCCTGTTGGCGTGGGAGCACGAATGTCGGCTGCAAGATCAATCAAAGTCCAGTCGGTTTCGTGGCCGACCGCAGAAATTACCGGTATATGCGATGCAGCAACGGCACGAACGACGATTTCGTCATTGAAGCCCCAAAGGTCTTCCAGACTGCCGCCACCCCGCGCCACGATCAGCACATCCGGCCTCGGAATATTCCCTTCGTCGAGCAAAGCGTTGAAACCGTCCACCGCGGCGGCCACTTCAGGTCCACTTGTCTCGCCCTGCACACGCACAGGCCAGACAATGACATGCAACGGATAACGATCAGCAATGCGGTGGATGATATCACGAATGACCGCTCCGGTTGGAGATGTCACCACCCCGATCACACGGGGCATAAAGGGTAGAAGCTGCTTTACTGCTGGATCAAACAACCCTTCAGTAGCAAGCCGCCGCTTGCGTTCTTCCAGAAGCGCCATCAAGGCGCCAGCCCCGGCAGGCTCCATCTGTTCGATGACAATCTGGTATTTCGACGAGCCCGGATAGGTTGTGAGTTTGCCTGTAGCAATGACTTCCATCCCCTCTTCGGGACGGAAGCGGAGGCGGCTCATCGAACCGCGCCAGATGACGGCTTCAAGACGCGCGCGATCATCTTTCAATGCGAAATAGGCATGCCCCGACGAATGCGGACCTCTATAGCCGGAAATTTCGCCGCGCACGCGCACATGCCCGAACGTATCCTCAACCGTGCGCTTTAACGCGCCGGAAATCTCGGAAACGCTATACTCGGCAACATTAGACGATGCGCCGGTAAAACTCGAATCGGAACCCATGCTCATCCCATCATAGGCAACCAGGTGACATGGCTGGTCAAGAAGCCATGCGGCTATTTACGGTGTCGTCACCAGCCTGGCAGCAATTCGTTGGCTCGCACCCTCCTCGTACGAACCGCCGGAAACGGTGAAATTTCCGCCGAAGCCATCGCGCCGGGCTGCGGTGACGATATATTGTCTAGACTTTCAATAATATGCTGCGCAAGGGCGTCGACGACGGCATTCTGTTTTGTATGGCCGCGCATGATGCCAATACCGAACTCCGGCAGCATTCCAAACCCGTCTGCTTCACCAAGGACCCGCATACCGGGACGCAGTGCACATTCCGGAAGAACTGAGACCGCAAGGCCGGAGAGAACCGCCGCCGCCAGAACGGTCGCTGACCAGCTTGTGATGATGATGCGATAATCTCGTCTGGCCGCTTCCAGTACATCAATGGCTGTATGTCGCCAGATACAGGTCGGGCGCCCGACAGCAAGCGGCAGGACAGCCTCTTCATGCACCGCATGATTGGCAGAAGTCACCCAAAGCAGTGGTTCTGTACGAACGACCTCGGAGCGACGCTTATCATCGCACTGGGTGACAAGAGCAATATCCAGTGTTCCGCGGCGGATCATCTCGTCCAGATTGACGGTCGGTTCGCACACAACCGACAATTCGACGCGCGGGTTTGATCGCGCAAAACGCGCCATGATTTCCGGCAAAAACCGATCGGCATAATCGTCCGGCGTACCGATACGCACGTGGCCTTCCAGTTGAGTGTCATCAAACGCAGCGATGGTTTCACCATTGAGCTGCATCATGCGGCGTGCATAAAGCAGAAGCCGCTCGCCCTCTTCAGTAAGACGATTGATCCGTCCATCACGTTCAAATAACGGTTTACCAATACGCTCTTCCAGCCGGCGCATCTGCATGGAAACAGCGGATTGTGTCTTGAAAACAGCATCGGCTGCCCGCGTAAAACTGCCCGCATCCGCTATCGCTATGAAGGTCTGCAACTGATCGAGATCCAGAGGCGTGCTCATCGGCGTCATCCATCATTATTATTGAAGAATTACATTAAAAACATTCGTTGGAACAATCAATTCGATTGTTGGATAAAGCCGCCATCGTAAAGGAAAAGGAGCCGCGAAAGCGAATGACCCTGACGATAAGGATCACTTAGCCCCGCCAGATCAAAGGAGAGCGGACATGACAGCGACAAGCAAGATAACGACAACGCATTTACCTGCAATAAGCGGACAAACCTCCACGTTCGTGCAGATGGTAAAGACCGTATTTACGTCGATCATGCGTCGCTGGACGTTTTCCAATGGTCGACGGCAAGTGCTGAACCTGAGCAGCTTTGACGACCACATGCTGCGCGATATCGGACTTCGCCGTGAGGATATTTACACGGCAGCTCATTATCGCGGCACGGAAGACCCTACGCGGGTTCTGAGTGAGCTGGCAGACGCTCGGTTGCAGATCAAGGCTACACGCCTGATCTGCTGAACCAACATCTCTTCGGGTAAGTAAGGCGCAGCCTTTTTAAGCCCGCAGACAAATCATCTGGCAGGCGCCACCTTCACATACCGGGTCCCCTCCCGGTCAGCCTGCCTCTTGCCCGGCCGCTCCTCCGCTGGCCGGGCTTTTTTTATGCGCCGGCTTCCAGAAACCATTCCTCAGCGCATCAATTTGCAGCGACCCTATCGCATGAAATCAGCAATTGCTGGATAACTTAAATCGCTTTGATTTTTTTCGAAGAAAAGTATTGCGTTCGGTGTTTGAGTTCGCTAGATGGAAGCCGTCGCGGATGAGCTGATGCTTTACCGCGCTTGCAGGCCTCCAGATCGAAGGCATTTGCATATTCCTGCTGGGGAATAGTTTAAGGGTAGAACAGCGGACTCTGACTCCGCTAGTCTTGGTTCGAATCCAGGTTCCCCAGCCAATACTTTCTTCAATAAAATCAATGTTATAGACAGCAAGTTGGGACACTTCCTGGCTTTTTTCATGTCGCGTTTAGCGGCAATCAGCTTCCAGTACTTGGCTTAGATATCGTAACTCGCATTGAAAGTTCTCAGAACGGGACACGTACCGGATCGAACATTACAAAAAATTCAGGTTCCACTCTTGAACTTGGCAAAACCATACACATTTGAAGAAATGCAGCGCCGGGCCCCTCTGGTCATGGCTACCGCTATGGCGATGTCGGGGCTGCTCCACTTGTTCAAATGGAGATGGTCCGGCGATGGATTCGCTTATTGTAGCCCTTTCGGGCGATTTTCTTGGCACACCTGTATATTTCTGGGCGGCGTTTATCGTCGTCGTCGTCGGCTTGCTTGTCTTCGACCTCGGCATTCTCCATCGTGACGAACACGAGATCGAAGCCAAGGAAAGCCTCCTGCTTTATGGCTTTTATGTTCTGATCGCACTCGCCTTCGGTGGCTGGGTGTGGTGGCAGCGCGGAGCGGAATCCGGCCTGGAATTTTATACCGGCTATCTGATCGAACAGAGTCTTGCGATGGACAACATGTTTGTTATCGCAACGATCTTCGGCTTTCTTGGCATTCCTCGTCTTTACCAGCATCGTGTTTTGTTCTGGGGTATTCTCGGTGTTATCGCCTTCCGGGCAATCCTGATCGGACTTGGTGCAGCCCTTGTGCACGAGTTCAACTGGATCCTGTTCCTCTTTGGCGCGTTTCTCGTTTTCACCGGCTTCAAGATGTTCGGCCATCAGGACGAGACACCCGACATCGAGCAGAACGCTGTCTTCAAGTTCCTTCGTCGCCGGTTCAATATCACCCGCGAATTGCATGGTCGCAACTTCACGGTCAAACAGCCACATCCCAAAACCGGCAAGATGGTCACCTGGCTGACCCCTCTGGCGGTTGCGCTCATCATGGTGGAAACTGTCGATCTGATCTTTGCAGTCGACTCTGTCCCCGCCGTCTTCGCAGTCACTCAGGACACGTTTATCGTCTACACTTCGAACATCTTTGCCGTTCTGGGTTTGCGCGCGCTTTATTTCGCGCTGGCTGCGGCGATGAACCGGTTCCGCTATCTACAGGTTTCGCTTGCTATCATTCTCGTGCTGATCGGTATCAAGATTTTCCTTGTACCGCTGGGCGTTCACATCAACACGCTGCTGTCGCTTGTCGTAACGCTGGCTATCCTCGCAAGCGGTGTGCTTTATTCGCTGTATAAAACCCGTAACGAACCGGACATGAGCGTCGAGGACCTCGCAAAGCAGCAACATACAGAGAACTGATTGAAAGCAGTTTTGATAACAAAGGGTCGGCCATATGTGCCGACCTTTTTCATCTGATCGCAGTGTGATTTATTGAATGCACTTTCTTCGCATACCGGGCCATATCGAGCCGAAAACACCATCCCTTTGGTGAAGCTGCATCTCAACTCACAGATGATATACTAAGTTTCAATGGGCGATCATTCGAGAGCAAGTCGCGGAAGGCGAAGTTGAACTCTTTATTGCTTGGCGCACTGGTATTCTTCATCCTGATATTGGCGACTATGCTTGGCATGTTCGCTCGATCGCGTTTGCCCGAGCATCATCTTAACTCTGAGTCCAAGGATGTCATACGCCTTGCCACCGCTGTTGTCGGAACACTTTCCGCTCTCGCTCTCGGACTTCTGATTGCTTCAGCAAAATCCGATTACGACAATGCGCAAGCCGAGATGAAGACATCGGCAGCCCGCATTGTTCTCCTGGACCGGATCATGGCCCGCTATGGTCCTGAAACGGAGCATCCACGTGCCGTACTCAAGCAAATAATCCAGAAACGTCTTGATCGGGCATGGAATGCCGAGCGGGCCGATGAGCTCTCCAATGGAGCTTTGCCGGAGTTCAAGGATATTGAGGATATTCAGGACAGTCTGCGCGCGTTGAACCCGAAGGACGCCGCGCAAGGCTCTCTCCAAACACGCGCGCTTGAAGTCAGCGGCATGATTGCAGAAGGTCACTGGCAATTGGTGGAAACGACAGATGAAGGGCTGCCTGTCCCATTTCTCATCGTGCTGATTTCATGGCTGGCGCTTTTATTCGCAACTTTTGGCCTACAGGCCCCGCTAAACAGCACTGTCATACTGATAATAATCGTATGCTCATTGTCCGTTGCCGGCGCGATTTTCGTGATTTCGGATATGGCGAGCCCCTATGCCGGACTGATCCACATTTCCGAAACTCCGCTTCGCACTGCACTGGATCGTCTCGGCGCACCATAATGAATTGCATGCTCTACAACGCCACGAAGTGCTGCGGCGATACCTCTCGATATTCGCGCAAAGGCACAACGAAATCCGCAGGACGGATTGGGCTCTTGAGTTCTCCCGTTTCGCTTGAAAGCTTCACCCGGCGTCTGTCAGGATCAGGAACCGGAACAGCCGCCATCAGCTTGCGTGTGTAATCATGTTGAGGGTTCTCAAATACCGCCGATCTCGGTCCGATTTCTACGATCTCGCCCAGATACATGACGGCCACACGATGGCTTACACGCTCGACGACGGCCATATCGTGTGAGATGAACAGAAACGCTAGATCGAGACTTTGTTGAAGATCGAGCATGAGATTGATGACCTGCGCCTTGATCGAGACGTCGAGCGCCGACACACTCTCATCTGCCACGATGACTTTAGGTTTCAAGGCAAGCGCGCGGGCGATACAGATACGCTGCCTTTGCCCGCCAGAGAATTCATGCGGATAGCGCTTTGCCATATCAGGCGTGAGGCCAACTTTCTCCAGCATGTCTGCAACAACATCCTTCGCGTCCCGCACACTCCCCAGCCGGTGTTCAATGTAGGGTTCCGCGATCGCGGCACCCACTGTCATGCGCGGGTTCAACGATGCATAGGGATCCTGAAAGATCATCTGAACCGACCGTCGCATCTCGCGCATAGCCTGTTTGTCGAGGGACAGAATGTTTCGGCCTTCAACCAGAACTTCACCGGAATCCGGTTCGCTCAGCCGCATGATGGCACGGCCGGTCGTCGATTTCCCACACCCACTCTCGCCAACTAGCGAAAGGGTTTCGCCCTTGCGAAGATCGAAGGACACGTTTTCCACGGCATGAACACGCCCGCTCAGGCGAGACATAAAGCCCGAATAAATCTCGAAGCGCTTTGTAAGGCCTTTTACTTCCAACACGGGTACATCGATCTTGTCGACCGTATCCGCCACCTCGACTGGCGTTTCCGAAAGGCCAGTCGCATTGTCTACTATCGGAAACCGCAGAGGACGTTGATAGCCCTGCATTGAACCCAGTACAGGAACCGCCGACAAAAGTGCTCGCGTATAAGGATGCTGGCTCTGCCGGAAAATATCAGCAGTCTGCCCTGTCTCGACCTGCTTTCCCCGAAACATGACGACCGTACGATCCGATATTTCGGCCACCACGCCCATGTCATGCGTGATGAAAAGAACGGACGTGCCCTCTTCTTCCTGCAATGTCTTGATAAGATCGAGTATCTGCCCCTGAATGGTTACATCCAATGCCGTTGTCGGTTCGTCGGCGATCAGCAGTTTGGGTCTCGACGCCAGAGCCATCGCGATCATGACACGCTGACGCATACCGCCTGAAAAGCGATGTGGATATTCATCGAAGCGGGAAGCAGCCGACGGGATACGGACCTTTTCAAGCAAGCGGATCGTTTCAGCGCGCGCATCTGCCTTCGACATTTGCGAATGGCAGAGCAATGCTTCCGAAATCTGGTCTCCGATTGTGAAGAGCGGGTTGAGGCTGGTCATCGGCTCTTGAAAGATCATGGAGATTTCATTGCCGCGTATCCGGCGCATTTCCTCTTCCGGGAGCGTCAGAAGCTCCAGATCTCCCAACCTGATACTGCCTTCGGTGCGGCTCGTATCCTTTTGCAAAAGACGCATGATCGACAGCGAGGTTACGCTCTTGCCCGAGCCGGATTCCCCGACGATTGCCACGGTTTCTCCGGGGTGGACATCGAAGGAAACGTCATCGACAACAGGCTTCCAGACACCATCGACCAGAAAAGAAGTGGTCAGTCCTTGAACGGATAGAACAGGTTCGTGTTTTCCAACCGTCGCTATTTTCTCAGACGTCATGATGTTCCTCCGCTTTACTCAGGCTCTTCCGATTATCAATCCGGCCAACGCAGCAAACCGTCGAAACGATGTCTGCTTCGGTCCTCAAAAGGAGTGGCGATAATCTCATTAGACGCCCGGGCTTTATCGAGCTCCTCACCAAGACGCTGCGCAACAACGGTTTCCTGACCGGGATGAAGATTACAGGGATCGAGATAGAAATAGTTGTGCTCTACCTCATGGTCACGTGTGATGATCGGTGGGTTCCCTCGCGCAAGAGCGGTTACCAAATCCCAGGCCGTGATGTGGGCATCAGTAGCTGATACAATTACTCGCAGGCGGTCGAGCGGGTTATTGGTCGGATCTGGTTCGATCAGAGCCGTGATACCGGGGCGACCATCCAGTGTCTTCTTCCACAATTCCAGATATCCGGTTTCCCTCTCGCGAATTCCAGCATGGTCACGCTTCTCCCACGCTTCCAGCGCCGCCATAACGCCATAAATGCTCTCTTTGCCAACTTTCATGCCGCGCCCGATGCCGAGATTTTGCAGGAACGCATTGCGGACGAGCTCCTTCTTACCCGCAACGATGCCGGAGGTCGGACCGCCCAGAAACTTGTGTCCCGAATAGATTGCGATGTCTGCGCCCTTTTCCAGAAACAGCTTCAAGTCGTATTCAGATGCGGCATCCACGATCACAGGCACACCCTTGGCATGCGCGATCTCGACAAACTCGCTGAGATGCAGAAGGCCATAGTCGACGACGTGGTGCGATACGACATAAACCGCAGCAGCCGTCTTTTCGGTAATCGCATTTTCCATATGATAGCGATGAGTCGATGTTGCCTGTCCGATCAGGACGACCTTGCCTCCCGCAAGCCTGATTGCCTGATCGACCGGAGCGCCGTAGCTGACCACGTGACCGGTCTGCACCAGAACTTCGTTCTTTTCCGGCGTAGTGTCCGGTAGCCTTTCAATTGCGAGAAGGTTGCTGCCTGTCATAGCTCCGGCAACAGCAAGCGTAATGCCTGCCGAGCAGGACGCCGTGACGAAGCCAGCCTCGCCGCCTGTCAATCGCGCAATCACTTCACTTGCCTTGCGCTGAAGATCATTGACCTCGATGAATTGCGGCAGGATGGCCACCATCGCCTCTACCGCCTCAGGCACAACGATGGACGCGCCAAGCGATGTCATCGTACCGGAAACATTGATGACCGGTCGAAGCCCGATCTTGCGGCGGATATCATCGGTCATTTCAATTCTCCCATTTCTTTCGCTGTCTCAGGCATAGACGGATATACCATAGTAATGTAATAACTTCTCGAATTCACATGGAGCACTTGAGTGAGCGCATCATCATCCACCGTCCCCGCTGAAACGGCCCCTGCAGACGACACCGAAGCCAAGTCGACACGCCGCTCGCGTGTGAGCGGCATAGATCGTGCGTTGCAGGTGATTGATTATCTTTATGAAACCGGTGCTCCGGCTGGCCCCTATGCGATTGCAAAGGCGATCAAGGCGCCTTTGTCGACGGTCTATGTGACCATCGATGATCTCGTTGAAAAGAATATGCTCGCCCGCAATGCGGATGGCGCAATCTGGCTCGGCGCGCGGCTCTATCACTACGGTCTTGCTTACGCGCGGTCGCTTGACTTCATGAGTGTGGCCACGCACGAGATGCATGATCTCTGCCGCGAAGCAAACGAAGCGGTGCAGCTGTGTGGCCGGGACGGCGACCATATGCTTGTTCTGGCTATGGCAGATGGACCGAGCCCGTTCCAGGTTGCCTCGCGTGTCGGCACAAGAGTGCCCTTGAACTGGACCGCATCCGGACGTCTGTTGGTCGGCCATTTGGCTGCAAATGAACGGATCGAGCTTTTCAAGCGCTGCGCCCGGACTTCTCCAACCGGTCGGGCTGAAATCGATGCCGCAAGTCTTTCGGAGGCTGCGGCGAAAGCCTTCGATGAGCGACTCTCGATCCAGATTGCGGAATCCGATTATGCGGTTGCCTGTATTGCTTCCCCGATCTGCGACCGCGATGGACAATGCGTTGCGACAATCTCCATCGTGCTCCCGGAACAGAAAGTGCTTTCCGACGAAAGCCGCTACACCAGTCAGGTGCGCGCTTCGGCAGCGAAGATCGAAAAGCTGATGGGTTGGCGCAATCATTGACGCTGTCCTAGTCATTCAGGGCGACGATCGCTTCGATTTCAACCGTGATATTGCCCGGCAAGGAACCGAAGCCGACGGCTGAACGTGCATGTTGTCCGGCAGCGCCAAATACTTCGATGAAAAGATCGGAGCAGCCATTGATGACGTTGGGGTGCAATTCGAAGTCCGGCACGGCATTGACCATCCCCAACAGCTTTACGACACGCTTCACACGGGAAAGATCGCCAAGCGCCTCGTGCATGACGGCCAGCAGATTGATACCCGTCAGTCGGGCATCCTGATAGGCCTGATCCACGCCGATATCGCCACCGACTTTACCCGCACGCAAATATCCGCTCTCTTCCCGCGGCCCCTGCCCGGAAAGATAGAGGATATTGCCTTCCCGAACATGCGTGACAAAATTCGCGATAGGCGGTGGCGGTGGTGGCAAAGTTATGCCAAGCGAAGCCAGCCGGTCATAGGGGGAGTGCTGTACTTCGGTCGTTTGGGGAGAATGAGACACGAATTTTCCTCATCATTTCGTCACGGGACGTTCCCGCAAATTCAATGCTGCGCCGACAGTGTCAGCGCCACGAATAGCCATGGCTATGACGAACAAGTTTGCGCGCACTCGGTATATAGCGGCTGGCCGTGATGGCCTCGGCACCGATGACTGCGTAGCGGGGTTCAAAAAGCCTGTTCAGGCGAGACACATCGCCATTGGAATCCGTCGCTTCCAGGTCGGCGTCGACCAGATCAAAGATCGTGAAATCTGCGCGCTGTCCTACCGAAAGCCGGTTTTCCATCGAGAGTTTGATCACCGACGCTGGATTGTGCGTGACAGCTTCGATGACATTTTCGAACGGCATGTTGACCGACAGCAGCTTGGACATGGTTGTCGCCAGATCCCAGACAGGGAAATTCATCGAATGGCCATGTAGGTCCGTCGAGATTGAGAATGGAAGGAGGCCACGTTCAATTGCCGCTTCAGCAACCTTAAACGAGAAGGACGCCCCGCCATGGCCGATATCCAGCCGGATACCCTCGCCTGCACAGCGTTCCGCGAGGTTGAACAGGTCTTCGTCTTCCATAATGCTGGAGCCGGATTTGCCGTTGAAGCAATGCGTGACCACATCGCCAGGGCCAAGAATTTCAAGAACCTCGTCATAGAGCGCGGGCGGCTCGCCTACATGCACCATCATAGGCACTTTGAGTATCTTGGCGATCTTCTTGCCAAGCTTGACCGGCGTAACGCCCCATGACCCGGTTATGACATGGCTGGCCCGGACCTTGATCCCGACAATATGCTCACTGTTGGCTGCATAGCATTCGAGAATACGGTCGAGATCGATGTCCTTGATGTCTCGCAATTCCGGAACCCGGTTGCAGGCGACAAGGCCAATGGAGCCGAGATTGAGGAAGGCTTTTATCCGTTCCTTGGACGGCTCGATGATATACTCCCGGAAGCCATGGAAATTGGCTTCTCCCGCCGAACCGGCATCGACAAGCGTCGTCACCCCTCGTTCAACGCCACACTCCGAAGGGCGTATCGAAATATCCGTACCGCCATGCCAGATATGGACATGTAGGTCGACCCAACCTGGCGAAATCCAAGCTCCTTTGCCATCGACACGCTCCACATTGGCTGGTGCGTTCAACGACTTGCCGATGGCGCTGATACTACCGTCTTTCCCTACCAGAATATCGGTCGTCGCGTCGGAGTGTTCCACCCCGAAGGCTACCGGTTTGACATTGGTGATAAGAAGCGGCTTCGCCTGTTCACCGGAAATCATATTACAAATCCCTTCGCAGTCTTGGATCGAGCATGTCGCGTAGTCCATCCCCCACCATCTGGAGCGAGAGGACGGAAAGAATGATGGCGAAGCCGGGGAAGTAGGTCATCCAGTCGGCCTGACCGATATATTGGCGTCCTGCCGCAATCATGGTTCCCCAGGTTGGAATCTCGGGGCTTACGCCGAGACCAAGGAAAGAGAGCCCCGCTTCGGCAAGCATTGCGCTCGCAAAAAGGAAAGTGCATTGCACGATGATGGGTGAGATCAGATTTCTCAGCACGTGCCGCGTCATGATGTGGAATGTCGAAATTCCAAGCGATTGGGCCGCTTCGACATAGGGCAACTCACGGATCACCAGCGTTGAGGCGCGCACAATGCGCGCCAGCCTCGGTGCGTAAACAACAGACAGCGCAACGATGACCGTCGCCAGCGACGGGCCGAGCGCCGCGACCAGCGCAATGGCCAGCAGAATGTCGGGGAATGCCATCATCGCGTCGATCAGGCGAGCGATCGGCGTATCCAGACGCTGAAAGAAGCCTGCAAGCAATCCGAGCGTAACGCCTATGATCGCCGACAGGACAACGACCGCCGCGCCCACCATAAGTGACAGCCGTCCGGCATAGATCGTGCGAGAAAAGACATCGCGCCCGAACTCATCCGTACCGAACCAGAACATCTCGCTCGGTGGCTTGAGCCGGTTGACGATAGAAAGCTTCGACGGTGAATAAGGCGCGATCCAGGGTGCCAGCAGCGCGAGGATAGCGAAGACGGCAAGCACAATGATGCCTGCCGCCACCGTCTTGCGTTTGAACAGCCGACGGATGAACAAAGCGCGTTCCGAAGGGGCTTTTTGCGTGGTCGTAACAAGATCGGCCATCAGTAGCGAACCCTCGGATCTACGAACAGATAGAGCATGTCGATGATGAAATTGATCAGGACATAGAGCCCCGCGATGACGAGCAGCGCGCCCTGAATTACCGGATAATCCCGTCGGAGGACCGCAGACACGACAAGATTGCCAACCCCCGGCAGGCCGAACACAGTCTCCGTCACCACAGCGCCGGAGATCAGAACGGCTGCGGTGAGACCGACGACTGTGAGGATAGGGATAAGCGCATTCTTCAATGCGTGCTTCATGATCACGCGCCGCTCGATCAACCCCTTTGCGCGCGCCGTGCGGATGTAATCGTCACCAAGAACATCAAGCATTGAGGCGCGCGTGAAACGCAGGATCAGAGCGGAGGAAACCAGCCCCAGCGCGATGGCTGGCAGGATCAGATGGTACATTCGATCGATGAAGCTCGAACCCGGCCCGCCATAGCCGGATACCGGAAACAGGTTCAGCCGGACGGCAAAAAACTGCATGAGGATGAGACCGAGCCAGAAGCTCGGTATGCTCGCTGCAAGCATAGCAACCGTTGTCGCCGCCTGATCGACAAAGGAACCGCGCCGATAAGCTGCATAAACTCCAACCGGCAGGGCAATGTTGCAGGCAATCAGAAGCGAAAGAACGGTCAGAAAGAAGGTCGGCTCAGCCCGGTCGAGCAATGCTGCACCAACCGGCATGTTGAGGAAGATCGACTGGCCGAGATCGCCCTTCAGTAGCTGACCGATGTAGTAGAAGTATTGGATGACCAGCGACTGATCGAGTCCGAGTCGAGCGCGCAGATCGGCAATGTCCTGCGCCGATGCGTCCGGCCCAAGCATGACGGCGGCAGGATCGCCGGGCGTCACACGAACGATCACGAATACGATCGTTACGACCAGAAACATGACGACAGCCATGCCGACAAACCGCTGAAGGATGTAGCGCACCATGCGATCAGATTCTCCAGGTTGAACCATTCAGCGAATGCCGACCGTAAGGACGGCATTCGCCTTGCCGGAAGTTACTTCTTCAACGAAGCATTCCAGAAGTAAGGCCACGGCGCTGGCTCGACGCCCTCCAGCTTGGTGGACATCGCTGCAACGGCATTGAAGTCGCCGATCTTGATCAGGGGCAGTTCGTCATAGATGGTCTTCTGAACGTCCGCCCACAGCGCAACGCGCTTTTCCGGATTGGATTCGGACGTGAAAGCATCGACTACGGTTTTACGCGCTGGCGTGTCCCACCAACCCGGCGAACTGGTCGATAGAGAGCCCATCAAAGCAGGCTCGGGCAGGAAGGGGCTGTGCGTTATGTAGATATCCCAGAGCTTGGGATCTGCGCGGCGCTGTGTCAGCGTCGCCCAATCGACAACCTGCAAATCCACTGTAAAACCGGCAAGTTTCAGATATTCGGCAGCCACCTGCGCCATCTTGTAATGGAACTCGTACTGGCGGCTGGTCAGAATACGCAGCGGCTCGCCGTTGTAGCCAGCCGCCTTCAATTCTTCCGCTGCAGCTTCCGGCTGGGCCACATTGTAGTTCCCTTCGACGCCAGCTTCTGTATTCCAGACAAAATTGGACGGATAGAAAGCGCCGTCCAATGCATAGAATTCCGTGCTGCCAAATGCCGCTGCAAGCATGTCTTCCATGCTCAGCGCATGTGTCACGGCCTTTCGGACCGGCAGTTTCGACGCCACACCTTCCTTGGTGTTGAAAACAAAGACAGGATAGCCGAAGGGCTTGAGAAGCAATGGCTGGGAAGCTGTCGAAGACTTGATCTTGTCAAATGATTCAACCGGAATGGAATCGACATAATCATACTGTCCGGAAACCGCTGCCTCGACACGGGTGTTAGCATCCGGGACTGACACGAAACGGATTTCGTCTAGATATTGATGGCGTGCGCCACCGTAACCATCACTCTCACCGTCGCGCGACTTGTATCCGTCGAAACGCACCAGCTGAATATACTGATCAGCCTTTCGCTCCTTGAGCATATAGGGACCGGTACCGATAAATTCATTCATCGGCTCAGCCTGTTTTTCTGACGGTATGATGATCGCCGCAGAGTTGTTGAAGGCAAGCAGAGAGGTCAATGGCGCATAAGGCTGCTTGAGCGTTATCGTCACTGTGGCCGGATCGGTCGCCGCGATATTATCGATAAAGGCCGACGCCTGCTTTCCGCGCGAAGCGAGCTTCGTCCAGCGCTCCAGCGACGCAACCACGTCTTCCGACGTCATGTCGCTACCGTCATGGAACTTGATGCCGGAACGCAGCTTGATCGTATAGGTTTTTCCATCCGCGCTGATTTCAGGCAGGCTTTCTGCCAGCAATGGCGTCGGCTTCCATTCCTTGTCGAACGTATAGAGCGTTTCGAAGATATGCTGCGTGACGATACCCACAAGATCGGCAGTGGATACCATCGGGTCGAGCGTCGGCGGCTCGCCAATGGTCGCGACATTGATGACACCACCCTTGTCCTGAGCCAGCGAAACGCCGGGACTGAAGATCATGGCAGAAGCCAGAAGGAGTGCTAATTTGATCCGCAAGGCAGAACCCCCATTCTTGATTTGTTCCACAATTATGTTATATAGGCTTTTATAAAAGAATAGCCGAGAACTTGGAGGTGTCAATCCATCAAAGTACATCGACTGAAAATCTTCCGTCGATAACGATGGAATGCTCATACAATGTGGGCATTTCGGATTTTATGGGTGGCAGCACCAAAGCTGTGTCGATATGAGTGCGCCATGACACGCAAAGGCCAGGGCTATCTCTTCACACTTCTCGCGGTTACCATTTTTGCAACGCAGGATGGTATCTCGAAGTATCTTGGCACCCATTATTCGCCGATCCTCATAACGATGATCCGCTATTGGGTCTTTGCTGCCTTCGTTCTCCTGCTTGCAATCCGCTCCGGAGGCATTGCCAAGGCCGCAGCAACGAAACGTCCCTTTTTGCAGGTTTTTCGCGGCATCCTGCTTGCTGCTGAAATCGTTACATTCATATTCGCCCTCAGTCGCGCGGGCATGGCAACGGCACAATCGATTTTTCAGGGCGCGCCGCTATTGGTGACCATGCTCTCGGTGCCCTTCCTTGGCGAAAAGGTTGGCTGGAGACGTTGGACTGCAATTATTGTCGGGTTGATCGGTGTTCTGCTGATTATCAATCCAGTGAACGCGACATTCGACGCAAGCCTGCTTCTACCCGTGGCGGCGATGGTCATGTTCGCCGTTTACGCGGTTGCGACACGCGCCGTCAGCAAGAGCGACGATGCCATGACCAGCTTCTTCTACACTGGCATAGCAGGTGCTGTTGCCCTCACATTTGTCGGCAGTTTCTATCTCATGCCTATTGCCAGAAGCGACTGGTTTTGGATGGCAGCCCTTTGTGCCTGCGGTATAGCAAGCCATTATTTCCTCATCCGTGCCTACAACATTCTGGAGGCAGGAGAAGTACAACCGCTTACCTATCTGCAGCTCGTTATCGGCGCGTGTATTGCAGTCACAGTGTTCCACGAGCAATTGACATGGAACATCATTGCCGGTGCGGTCATCGTCGTCAGCGCCGGATTGTTCTCGGTCTTCCGCGAGCGGCAGCTTGGCAAAAGAAATCCACCCGCGCTTGGATAGGTTTCAATTCTCAATGCCTGATATACCGACGAGTCAGAGGTTTCGAGTACTTTCCGTCAAATCAGCTCCAATCACTGACCCAACGACAGGGCTCACCGGCTTGACAAATTAAACTTGATAATTTAATTCATGTTTTGACCTCTACTGGTCGCGTAGACTTCCAGCCGGCGCTTGACCTATTGAGAGCGCCGGTCTTTTTATGTCTTGTGCAAAACAAGCGCGGTCGAGTGGAACAGTCATGACGCAGCCAATAAGCTATATCGAAACCGATTGCGCGATAGCGGGTGGTGGGCCAGCAGGAATGATGCTGGGACTTTTGCTTGCACGCGCTGGTGTGAACGTGACCGTTCTCGAAAAGCATCCAGATTTTCTGCGTGATTTTCGCGGGGACACAATTCACCCGTCCACGCTTCAAGTCATGCATGAACTCGGCTTGCTGGACGGTCTTCTCGACTTGCCCCATACCAAGGCGCATCGGTTACATGCGGAGATTGGCGGCAAGGACATCACGATAGCCGATTTTTCGAGAATTCCCGCTCAGTGTCGTTTCATCGCTTTCATGCCGCAATGGGAATTTCTGGATTACATTGCACGCGAAGCTGCGAAATATTCAAACTTCAGGCTCCTTATGCGTGCAAGTGTGATCAATCTGACCGAGAAGGACGGAAGTGTTACCGGCCTCGTCGCGACAACACCAGCTGAAACCATAAATATCAATGCCAAACTTGTTGTGGGTGCGGACGGAAGAAACTCCGTGGTGCGCACAAAAGCCGGTCTGGAGGTCGAAAGTTTTGGCTCGCCAAGCGAAATTCTCTGGATGAAGTTGTCGCACGCTCCCAATGACCCACCCTATACGATGGGCCATGGCGGCCCTCGACAAGGTTTCGTCATGATTGATCGCGGTGACTACTGGCAATGCGGTTTTGTACTCCGCAAACAGACCTTTGCCGAAGTCAGGCAGGGAGGACTCGATGCATTCCGCAAGGCAGTTGCAGAAGTCTCTCCATTGCCTCCTGACCGAATGAACGAAATAGGCACATGGGATGACATTCATCTCTTGAGCGTACGCATCGACCGACTTAAAACGTGGTGGAAACCGGGGCTTCTGTGTATCGGCGATGCCGCCCATGCCATGTCGCCAATTGGTGGCTTTGGGGTCAATCTCGCCATTCAGGATGCCGTTGCAGCAGCCAATATTCTGGCCGCACCGCTTAAGGATAACCAAACTTTGGAACCGTATCTCCAAGCAGTCGAAGCCCGACGTCGCTTTCCCACAAAGGCAACGCAGAAACTGCAACTGATGATGCGCAGTGATCGTCGCAAGCGTGAAACAAACAATACCAGACGCGATGGGCCACCCACCTTTATGCGTCACCTCGCACGCTGGCCCATTCTTGCACATCTTGCGGGCAGGTTGATCGGTGTCGGCTTCCGCCCGGAACATGTCAGAAACAACTGAACGGCTGAGTTTCAGTCCATATCGTCAAGTTCGTCGTGAATACCGGCGACGATTTCCAGCCGCTGTTGCGCCGATTTCCCCGCATATGAAGCATAGGTCAGCGCCAAAAGCCGGATGGCGCTGCTGACGGCGGTATAAGATGCGCCCAATGCGATACTGTCTACATGACATGGGAGAACAACACGCGCGTAACGCTGTGCCTCAAAAACTGATCCACGGTCTGTAATAGTCACGATATTCAACCGGCTCGTTGCGGCGTAGCCCAGAATTTGTTTCAGCAATGCCCGATGCGGCGGCAATGTGATCAGCAGCAACACATCCTTCGGACCAGTCATGGCCAGGTCCTCAGCCCATGACCCCTGGTTGATGCCCAGGAGCATCACGCTGTGGCGCAGCCTTGAAAACAGAAGCCGCGCGTAGCGCGCAAACCCTTCCTCGTCACCAAGCCCGATCACCCAGACACGCGGCGCTTCTGCAATAAGTTCGGCAGCTTCGCGCATCTTGTCAGAGCGAAGCGCCTCGAACGTTCGAGTAATATTGGCGATCTCCAGATCGAGGTGCGTGCTGATGGTGCGCACCAACGGCACTTCTTCGTCAACCGTACTCGAATATTCAAAAGGTTCAGTGCGATTGCGCTCTTCGCGCGCCTGAAGTTTCACTTCATTGAAATCGGCATAACCCAGATGCTGAAAGAAGCGAGCTGTGGTCGCCTTGGATACGCCGGCCATCTCCGCGATTTCGGTAGCGGAATGAATCAGAATGTCGTCCTCGCGCTCGAGAACGAGCTGCGCGATTTTCTGCTCGCCTGCCGTGAGCTTTGCGTAGCGCTCCTGTATGCGCAGTACCAGACGTGAAGCCATGTGCGTTTATTCCGAATCTCTCTGTGCACTAAAAAAGCTTATCATCGCCTCTTGCAATACTGAAACATTTGTTTCATTGATAGTGAAACATTGAAATTCATGGATTCTCCATGGCGTATTCCCGCAATACACGGCAGCGCATCTGGGATCGGCTGAAAGACGTCGCGCGCCCTGATGCACGCTTCCACTTCAAATTCTCGGAATTCATACCGGACTTTGAAGAAGTAGAGGCAGCTACGGATCGCTTGCTGGCGATTGAAGGGATTGCGAAAGCCAAATTGGTTTTTGTGACGCCAGATAATTCCATGATCGAGTTGCGCCGTCGCCTGATCATGTCGGGTACACCATTCATCATGCCGACCTACGGCATGCAGCGCGGCTTTCTCCTGCTCGAACCGGGATCCGTTCCCCCGGGGTTGGAGAAAGCCGCAGCCTGGCTTGACGGAATGGAACATTTCGGTCGATCGGTCAGTCTAGAAGACCTGACCCATATCGGTCGTTTTGATGTCATTGCGACTGGCGCATCCGCTGTTTCCATCGATGGAGTCCGTTTTGGCAAAGGCCATGCGTTCTTCGATCTGGAATGGGGCATGTTCACCGATCTGGGACTTGCCGACGAGCAGTCTCTGATTGTGGCAGCCGTGCATGACGTACAGATCGTGGAAGAGCGCCTCAACGTATCGGAGAACGATATTGCTCTCGACTTCATTGCCACGCCCAGCCGCCTGATCGAGATAACGCGCAACCGTCGCAGGCCGCGTGGTATTCGCTGGAACGACGTTTCAGCCGAAGAAATCCAGTCCATCCCCCCGCTGCGTGAGCTTGCGCGCATGCGCGGCATTGCCTGACAGTTCAGCACCAAAAGGAAAATTCAATGAATATTGCCCTGGATCGCCGTCGTTTTCTCGGACTGATGGGCGCCGCAGCCGCTCTGCCAGCCATGAGCCGTTTTGCCTCTGCGGATACACCATTCAACTTTCAGGCTTCCTGGATCAATGACGCGGAATTCAGCGGCTATTTCATTGCAGTCGACAAGGGCTTCTATCGCGAAGAAGGCCTCGACCTGAACTATATCTCCGGTGGTCCCGACGTCATTCCGGAAAGCACGATCATCGCGGGCAAGGCCGATCTGACCCTCACCACCCCCGACACGACGATCAAGGCCATCGTCGAACAGGGTGCGCCTTTCAAAATCATCGGCGCCCAGTATCAGAAGAACCCAATCGGTATTATTTCGCTGGCCAAGAACCCGATCAGGGAGCCAAAGGACCTGATCGGCAAAACGCTGGCTGTGCCGCCGGTCAACGTCATCTCGGTTGAAGCCATGCTGAAGATTTCGGGCATAGAGCCTTCTCAAGTCAACATCGTTCCTTACGCCTATGATCCGACGCCGCTCATCAAGGGTGAAATCGACGCTTCACTCGATTTTACGACCAATGTTCCTTTCACCATCAAGCAGGCTGGCGAAGAAGCAGTTTCCTTCCTGCTCTATGATTTTGGCTTTACGATCTTCAACGATACGGTTGTCGTTACGGAAGAAACACTCAAGACAAAGCGCAAGGATCTCGTTGCTTTCCTTCGCGCAAGCCGCAAGGGCTGGGATGAAAACCTCAAGGACCCGGCAGCCTACCCACCAAAATTTGCCGACAGCTGGTTCAAGGGCACCGGCCGCTCGATCGAAAACGAAGTCTATTTCAACACGGCGCAGAAGCCGCTGATCGAGACGCCGAATGGTGTATTCTCCATGAGCGAAGAAGCCATCGAGAACACGATCAAGGCGCTCGGTACGATTGGCATCGCCGCCAAGCGCGATCATTTCGACACAACGCTTCTTGAAGAGATTTGATGCCTGATATGTCCGGGATCAAACTTGAAAATGTGACGCGCTCCTTTTCGGGGCGCGGCACGAACGTAATTGCACTATCCGATGTCTCGCTCGAATGCCCGACCGGCTCGTTCACTGCACTCATCGGACCGTCCGGTTGTGGCAAGTCGACCATGTTGCGGCTGGCACTCGGTCTCGATCAGCCTGATAACGGCTCGATTTCAGTCATGGGCAAAAGCCCTGTAGAGGCCGCAAAGGCCGGACTGACCGGTGTGGCTTTTCAGGATGCGGCGCTCATGCCTTGGCGCAATGTCGAAGACAATATTGCCTTGCCGTTGGATGTGCTTGGCCTGTCTCGTTCGACAAAGACCGACCGGATTGCCGAATTGATCGCCCTTGTTGGCCTCAAAGGCTTCGAAAAAGCTCTTCCGGGTGAGCTTTCCGGCGGCATGCGCCAGCGTGTGGCAATTGCTCGCTCTCTGGTCACCGATCCGCGCGTTCTGTTTCTCGACGAGCCTTTCGGCGCACTCGACCAGATATTGCGCCGCCAGATGAACATTGAGCTTCAACGCATATGGCTTGAAAGCAAGGCCACCACCCTGCTTGTCACCCATGGCATAGACGAAGCGGTTTTCCTCGCCGACCGGATCGTGGTGATGCACAGTCGCCCCGGACGCATCGCGAAGATCATCAATATTCCGCTGGAACGCCCACGCAGCCCCGAAATATTCAGCACATCGCAATTCCATGCGCTGGAGGACGCCGTCGCGGAGGCTTTGCATGGCTGACATGAAGCCATCAACCCATCTCTCCACCTTGCGCAACTGGGTCATCCTCATTGCAGCCTGGGAGATGTGTGGCCGCTTTTCCCTGATTGCAGGCGGCGCCTTGCCAGCACCTTCGGCGGTCCTGGCCCGTCTGTGGATCGACCGTGCCGATTATCCAGCTCATATACTAGCGACACTTCAGGGCGCCGGTGCTGGCTTTGTCATCGGAAACCTTGTTGCCGTAGCTGCAGGCATTCTGTTCGCCCTCTTTCCAGCTGCCGCGAAACTGGGTCGGGGCGTCAACATCGCGATTTTTGCACTGCCTCCAATTGCCATCTCGCCTATTCTGGTTCTGACTTTTTCAGGAATGACACCGCGTATCACGCTGGCGGCACTTGGTTGTTATTTCATCACCATGGCCGCCACCGTGACTGGCATCAGCCAGACGGACCGCCGTATGGTGGATATTGTTCGTGCCTATGGTGGCAACCGATGGAAAGTGCTGCGTCTGGCCCAATTGCGATCCGCTCTGCCGTCAATCCTTGCCGGCCTGCGTATTGCCGCTCCCAATGCGGTTCTAGGCTCCATTCTGGCTGAGTTTGGTGGCGGTGGGCGTTTCGGTCTCGGCGCCTATCTGATCGGTTCTCTCGGGCGAGCAGAACCGACCCGGCTCTGGGGTATCGGTCTGTGCGCTACCTTGCTCGCAGGATTGGCCTATGCGCTCTTTTCCATTCTTGCAAAAATGCTGACTGGCAGCACCAAGGCCATCACCGTCCCAGCCAACGCTCCAAACACTGCCCCGCGCGACTCTCGCGGCCTAAACTTTATTCTCGTCATTTGTTCGATCGCGCTTCCGTTCGTCTTATGGTGGCTGCTGCTCGTTTTCATGGGAACACCGGCCATGATTGCCAAGACACCAGCCGGACTGTTCGACTATCTTTTCCTCGCTCCGTCTGCAGCTCCCGCACAGGCAAAATTGCTGACAGCGCTTTCACAGACTTTGCCGCTTACCTTTCTTGGCATGGCAGCAGGCATCCTTTTCGCCTTTGCGCTCGCTATCGCCTCAGTCGCCAAGCCTGCCATCGTGCGCGGCTTCATGCCTGTCGCCCTTGTCACGCAGACAATGCCACTCGTTGCCCTGACCCCCCTGCTCGTTTTGTTATTGGGACGCGGCCCGTCCGTCATCCTCTGGATTACAGTCTCGGTCACATTCTTCCCTGCCTTCGTGACTATGGCTCAGGGTATGGCACTGGTTCCTCGTGCCGCACTGGATGTGCCCCGCGCCTATGGCGCCAGCATCTGGACCCAAATCCGTCTGGTATCCGTGCCCGCCTCCCTACCCTATCTCTTCGCTGCCATTCGCCTTGCCGTACCGCGCGCTTTGCTCGGCGTCATGATTGCAGAATGGCTGGCAACGGGTACGGGGCTCGGAAACCTTCTCAACCAGTCACGCGGCTATCTCGACTACGGCATGATCTGGGCCGTTGCCGTGGTGTCCGTGATGCTGTCCGTCATTCTCTATCAAATCGTAGCCCTCTGCGAGCGCCAGGTGCTCGCACGCCGCGGCATGAGCCCGGCAGACTAAAATGCAAGGAGTCCCCATGGAAATCACCGATCACAAAGCTTCCGTTCGCGAACGTGTGTGGAGCGAGTTGCGCAAGGTTGCTGTCCCGGATAGCCGTTTCCATTTCGACTTCGGCGAGTTCATCGCAGATTTTGAAGGTGGAGAGGATGCGGTAGCCCGGCTGACAAGCCATCATTATTATCAGAATGCAGATTTCATCTTCATTACGCCCGATAATTGTCTCGACCGCCTGCGTCTTCAGGCTTTGAAAGACGGCAAGACCGTTCTGATAACCACATATTCCATCAAGCGCGGCTTCTGGGTTCTCGATCCGAAGCTGATTTCGCCGGATTATTATCTTTACGCCTCGACGCTCGACGGCATGGAGCGTGTGGGACAGCCGGTCACGCTGAAAGATATCTCGGCTATGCCAGTCGTCGATTACATGGTCACCGGCACCGGCGCGATCAATCTCGAGGGCGTACGCTTCGGCAAAGGGCATGGCTTCTTCGATGCCGAATGGGGTATGCTTTACCGTCTGGGCCGCATCACTGCAGCGACGCCTGCTGCCGCTGTCGTACACGACTGTCAGGTTCTGAGCGAAAAGCTCACGCCGGATGTCTATGACACCGTCGCGGACGTGATTTTCACACCCACCCGCACAATAGAGGTGAAGGACCCGCACAAGCCAACCTGCGGAATCATATGGGACCGCCTCGATCCTGTTATGTACGAAACGATCCCTCCGCTTCAGGAATTGAAGGCTATGGGCCTCTAGGTGTGTTCTTCCAAAAACTAAAAAGCCGGATGCAGTAAACGCATCCGGCTTTTTAGTTTGGATAGCCTGAGATCGTTACACGCCGGTCACGAGCTTCAGCGCGATAGACCACATCGTAACGGCAATGACGCCTTCAAGAATGCGCCATGACGACGGGCGGGCAAAGATCGGGCGCAGCCAGCGGGCACCGAAGCCAAGCGAAAAGAAAAACACGAAGGATGCGGTGATAGCCCCCGCCGCGAACGACGTTTCCAAACCGGGAAACTGCGTAGAAATCGTTCCGAGCAGCACGACAGTATCCAGATAGACATGCGGATTGAGCCATGTCAGTGCCAGACAGGTTGCAAGCGTCTTGGTGAGGCTCACGGACGCCCCGTTCGCAGTGGCCAGAACCGCTGACGAGGTGAAAGCGGAGTAAAGGCTTCGCGCACCATACCAGATCAGAAAAGCTGCACCGCCATATCGCATGATGGGATCAAGCGCAGGCATGATGGCAGCGATCTTCTGGAAGCTTGTCACACCTATCAGGATCAGGATGGCATCCGATACGGCACAAGCCAGGCTGACGGCGAACACATGCTCATCGCGTAAACCCTGCCGCAGAACGAAAGCGTTTTGTGCACCAATCGCGACAATGAGGGTGAGGCCCATGGTAAAGCCGGTTACGTAGATTGAAGTGTTCATAAATGGTCGCCATCTGGGAGTAAGTTGGCACTTGGATACCAAATGCTATAGGATTAGAATAATTAAACTTAATAACTTCAGTTTAGGAATTCTAATGATCGACTACTCCGCCTTGAGAGCAGTGGCGATGGTGGTTCAGACGGGCAGTTTTGAGAAAGCCGCACGAGCGTTGAACGTCACTCCGTCAGCAATCTCGCAACGTGTCAAACATCTCGAAGAGCGGCTTGGCGCAGTACTCATTGAGCGAGGCTCTCCTTGCACGGCGACCGAAAAAGGAGACTGGTTGTGCCGGCATATCGAGCAGGTAGGCATGCTCGAACGCGAACTTCTGGCAGAGTTGCCTGGACTGTCCGGAAGCGAAAATACTGCACAGCGCGTAACGCTTCATATAGCGACCAACGCTGATAGTCTGGGCACGTGGTTTCTGAAAGCAATCTCGCATTTCAGCACGACAGCGGAATATCTTTTCAACATTGCGGTCGACGATCAGGATCACACTGCCGAATGGCTGCAGCGCGGGCGTGTCGTAGCCGCCGTGACTTCTTTATCAAAACCAGTTCAAGGCTGTCGTCTAACCCCGCTTGGTATCCTTCAATATCGCGCCACGGCATCACCGGAATTCATCGCTCGCCACTTTCCAGACGGAATAACCCACGATGCTATTGCCAAAGCGCCGGCACTGACGTTCAACCAAAAGGACAGATTGCAGGATCAGTGGGTGCGCACTGCCCTCCGAACCGATATAGCATGCCCGACACATTGGCTTCCCTCGACACAGGCTTTTGTCGAGGCAAGCCTGTCAGGCATGGGATGGGGGATGAATCCGGTGCAGTTGGTCGGTGACCATTTGCAGTCGGGCAAACTGGTGGAACTCATCCCGGATACGCCGCTGGATATTCCCCTGTTCTGGCAGGTCAACCGCCTTGCGGCCGACAGGCTCGCAAGCCTGACACAGACGGTTTTGACGACGGCACGACAGGAGCTTGCGCCTATCTCAAACAAATGAGGAAAGCCGCCAATTCGAAAAACACATGGAAACAATGGGATGAAGCAATATTTTTTGTACCATTGCCGTCAATCACCATCTGTTTTCTTGAACGTGAACAGCGATTGAGCGATGCATGATGCATGAAGCTCCTGTTCCTCATCGTGGCGCTGATCGCCCTTGCCTTTCTCGGCTGCTATTTGCAGATGTTTTTCGCCGTGCCGTAAACACGCAACAATCTTGATCTGCCGAGAACACACGCTATGAGTGTTCAGGAAAGCTCAATCCTACAAGGAAAAGGCAGGATCAATGATCCTGCCCCGTTTGTGCAACGCCCGCTGCCTCTTCGCAGACTCTGACATGTTCAGCCAGTGCCTCAAGCTGCAGGAAAGCGCTTATGGTACAGATATCCCGCTTCTGAAACTTTGGAAGCTCCTGAAGCTCCTTCAATCTGGTGAGAAGTGCACCGCGGTTCATGGTTTTCCCTCCATCTTTCTGGCTATCCGCAAGACTGGTGTTAGAATGCATTTCGATCCGATTAAATCAGATCGGCGCTCTAACCTTTTCTATTGTAAGCATAATCTTATCGACCTTCGTTTCACTCCGGTCGGATTGTGCTTTAATCAGGCTGCCCGCACCTTCGCTTTTGTTTTCAACGGAAGCTCGATATCGACTTCGAGCGTCGACATCTGGTCACCTCGATCCATTTTCACGCTGACCTTGTCGCGATCAATCTGGATATGCTTGGCGATAACGGCGAGAATTTCCTCCCGCAATACCGCAACAAGATCGGAATGTTCGTGTGACGCCCTTTCATGGGCGAGCAGAACCTGCAACCGTTCGCGCGCTTGCGGCGCGGAGGCAGGCTTGCTGAAGAAACGAAACAGGCTCATGCCGCTCTCCTTCCGAAAAGTTTACCAAGAAGGCCGCGCTTTTCGGATGGAACAGTCATCGGCACTTCTTCGCCGGCAAGGCGGCGGGCTGCGTCGAGATAAGCCAATGCAGGCGCACTGCGCTGATCGGCGAGCGTTACGGGGGAACCAATATTGGATGCCCGCAGAACGTCCTGGCTTTCCGGAATAATACCCAGAAGCGGAATGGACAGAATTTCGAGAACGTCATCAACCTTCAGCATGTCGCCGCGCTCGGCGCGTACCGGGTCATAACGGGTCAGCAAGAGATGCTTTTCCACACGTTCGCCACGTTCGGCCTTGAGTGTCTTGGCATCCAGCAGACCGATGATACGGTCGGAATCGCGCACAGACGACACTTCAGGATTCGTGACAACCACAGCCATATCCGCATGACGCATGGCGAGTGTGGCACCGCGTTCGATCCCGGCGGGGCTATCGCAAATGATCCAGTCGAACTCCTTCTTGAGATCTTCCATGACGCGGTCGACGCCATCAGTGGTCAGGTTATCCTTATCGCGCGTCTGGGAGGCAGGCAGCAGATACAGTGTCTCAAGGCGCTTGTCGCGGATCAAAGCCTGCGGAAGCTTTGCGTCACCCTGAATGACATTAACCAGATCGAACACGACGCGACGTTCAGCCCCCATGACGAGGTCAAGGTTACGCAGACCAACATCGAAGTCGATAACGACTGTCTTCTCACCGCGTTGCGCCAGCGCAGCGCCGATTGCAGCGGTTGATGTCGTTTTGCCAACGCCACCCTTACCGGAAGTTACAACAATCACTTTTGCCATATTTGTCTCCTGTATCTCCCGCGCGCCTCCAGAGCATTCGTTACCCGGGATATGAAATGCTCTGCTTTTCTTTTTCAGCACTCAAAAGTGCCCTGACAATTTGTCTGGACCAGCATTTTCCCAAGGCTGTTCGGCCGTTTGGGAAACATGCTAGTTTAGCGTTTCGGCCATCATGTAATCGCCGTCGAGCCAGAGCTGGACTGCCTGTCCGCGCAATCGGCTCTCCATGTCTTCGGCCGTCTTGTAAAGACCGTCGATGGCAACGAGTTCTGCCTCCATCTTGCGACAGAAAATGCGCGCATCGGCATTTCCGGCTGTCCCAGCCATCGCACGACCGCGCAGCGCGCCATAAACGTGGATCGAGCCACCAGCCACCACTTCCGCACCGGACGCTACAGAACCAACAATCGTTACATCGCCGTCCGGAAAGTAGACCGACTGACCAGACCGTACCGGCTCGGTAACCACCATGGACGGAACGGCCTTGACGAGTTGTACCGATGCGGGTGCCACCGGAGTGCGCTCCTGCGACTTCGGTTCTGTGATCTCCGGGTCGAAATCTGCGGCAGGTTGTCCGCCACGCATCGCTGGCGGCATGCCTGGCCCCAGCAGAGAGGGCCGCGCATTTTCAAAGCCCGTGATCCAGACACCACGTTTAACCAAATCCTCAAGCAATTGAACCAATTGCGGACGCTCGATCGAAACGTTCTCCAGATCGAGAACGATCGGGCGATTCAGAAAGAAACCCACGGAACGGGCTGCAAGATCGTCCAGCTTGTCGAGCCAGCCATCGAGCGGCAGTTCAGGCGAGAGTACCAGCGCAAGAAAGGATCTCCCTTTCAAACGGATTGGACGAGACTGTGTTAGCACTTGATTCATCTTGGTTAAAAAACGGTTTATCCGGTCTATATGCGCAATGGTTAACAGATGGTTAATTTCTGAAGCCAGAACGCCCCCATTGCTGAAGCGGCCGGTCCCTTTTGACGATCAAAGCATAACTATCGACGAGGCATTAGCCTCCAGACACAGAACGCAACATTGTGCCCACCTGAACAGCCGAAAGCGCCTCCAGCCTGGAAACGACTCAGCTTATTCTTGATTGTAAACGGATATCAGGATCGATAATCATCGTTTCTTCACCCATCCACAGAAGACAACGCAGAAAATATAAAATTAATTTCCAATCAAATATGACGCTACGTAATGTATTATAATTTTATAATATATTTTTATTTAGCCAAAAATCAGAATAACTTGTAGCAAGTGGAAAGCTGCCGAACCTTATCCGATTCTTTTTAAAGTATATTTCTTCTAATTGTTCCGGAATTGCAGATCAACTAAATCAGTTTCTGGTATTGTCGACACTGCGTCAAGAATTCCATGAACAATCTGCGCCATGAGGAATCTTCACACGCCCTATCAGCCAACCTAGCCGACGCAGCAAATGAGTATAACCCAACGAAGCAACAGCGATCTTTCTGATCGCTTTCATTCCTCTTCGAACGCAGCTTTATTCAGTGGGAATAATCCCTGACGGAAACACTGAAATATAAATCTTCTGGAAGGTTCCGCTCAAAGGAACCGCCTCGCGTTTGGGCGGGGGGCTTAGGGGCGCGAGGCGGGCGAGCTCTCAGGAGTGCACGCACAGGGAAAATGGAACGTTAGCTCCGATTCTGGAACTAACAATACGTTCCAGCCTGAAAAATTACGTGAGTAGAATATAGAAAAGCCCACAACGCTCGGGAGGAGGAGAACGTTGTGGGCTTAATCTGTAAGCGCGATTGGGAGGAGGAGTATCGCGCTTTGGGTCCGGTTCTTGGGAGGAGGAGTGAACCGGACGTTTTTTTAATAACCCGTTCAGCCGGCCTACTCAATCAACAAGCTTGCATTGCTGATATGCACTTTCAACAGATCCAAATGAAAACCGCCTCGCAGCGAATGAACGCGCTGAGGCGGCATATCTCCCCCGAAAGCCCCCAATCGAAGAAGATAGAAGAACTTACTCACAGCTTTGACGAAAATAAATAGACAATCTGCACGCACACTTGAAAATCTGGTGAACAATATCAGCCAATGGTTGAGAAACCTATCTCAACGAACTTTTCCGCGTCTGCAACTGTTCGACTAAACACTATTAAAGATCGGGTATAGTTCAGTCCTGCAGTGCAATTAAAATGCTCTTGTACCGGATGGAACCTGAATGACTATCACCCAATAACCCTACACAAATTTCAGTATTTTCTGAAATTTATAGAGTTTTATTAAGGGGTTGCTTTCTCCATGAGCACGGTTATTGTTCCTCTCACTTGGAGGAGGGAGTACCGCCCCAGCGCGCTAGACCGCTGCGGGGCGGTTTCTTTTTTAGCTACCCAAAAATGCATATCTGCATTGCAGCGTTGCCCCTTGTAAGCAGCGGCCCTTATTCCTATCTTGGGCTTGTTCGGTTTTACTCCTCCTCCCAAAAACCGAACCCAAAGCGCGATACTCCTCCTCCCAATCGCGCTTTATAGATCCGCCCACTGCACATTCCTCCTCCCAGTGCAGTGGGCGCTCTCTTTTCTGGAAAGCTCTTCACACATATCGGAAATTTGTGCCCAATCAGGTGAGCCTGTGGCTATTTCAGTAGTTTTAAGGGTTTGCAGGTAATTTCTGCGCGTGATGCACGAGGGAGCGGGGTTCCATGTTCTTCAGCACGACCTTCAAATCGGCCAGACCGACGCTGCTATGCGCGCCTATGCTCTGGCTAGGTTTTGTTCTCGTTCTGCTGATCGCGCTTCTGTCATTCAGGCTCAATGCCCCCATTGGGCCAATGTACTGGGACAGCTACATCTACTTCGACGCAGCCCAGCGCATAAGAATGGACCAGATTCCCGGTGTAGACTTTTCCACGCCTGTCGGACCGCTTGGCTACTATCTTTTTGCATGGGGACACTCCCTGTTCCCACAGGCACAACCGCTTTTGCTCGTTCAATGGTCAATATTGGTCGTTGCAGCCCCTCTGATGGCATGGGTACTGACAGAGCTTTCCCCCCATAATCGAATAACCGGATTTCTGATCCTTGTTCCATTTCTAGTTTTCGCAATCTTTCCGGCCAATACACAAAGCTTTTATCCCTACCCCGGACTGGATGGGTTTGGCATTTATAACCGCCATACATCGCTTTTGCTCTACGTGCTGATGTGCGGATTGCTGTTTATGCGAAACGGCGCAAAGCTCGCGCTGTTTTGTGCGGCAGTGATGCTCGCCTTGTTCTTGATGAAGGTCACGGGCTTTCTTGCAGGTGGACTGTTCGGGCTTGCGGCACTTCTCGCTGGACGAATCTCTATACGCAACGTTCTGCTGGCCGCCGCCATTACCGTTGCATTTCTGTTCGTCCTTGAATTGTACAATGGGATTATCGGCGGATATATTCGCGATATCGCCTCATTGATCGCCCTGAACGAAGAAGCCCTGCTGCCGCGTTTCCTGACCGTCATATCGTTGAAGCTGGACGTCATTCTGCCAGCGACGATCCTTGTTCTCATTCTTTTCTGGAATGAACAGTTCCATTCCGGCAAACACAATCGCTTTTTCGACCGGAGTTCGGTCTGGCTCGCCGTTGGGCTTCTGGGTGGCATCATCCTTGAGACACAGAACACCGGAAGTCAGGAATTCATATTCCTTTGGCCCATCCTGCTTATGATTTTTCAGCGGATAAAAGCCGACACCGAGAAGCTCAAAATCGCCTTCGTCGTGCTCGCTGCCTTCTGTGCCCTCCCGACATTCACCAAGGTTGCGCACCGTACCCTGCGCGCCGTTGCCGTAGCCCCGACTTATGTGCAACCGTCCTTCCCGGAACTGAAGAACCTCGGGCAGGTGTTGACCCGGCCCGATTTCCTGCAGCGGGCAGAGCTTTTCGAAACCCACTACCCGGAAAACAATGCAGCCTATGACGCGCTGGCAGCGCAAGGCCAACTACCTAGCTGGCAGCTTTATTCAGAAATCGATTTCCAGGTCTACTGGCTCGTTTCTGCAAACCGGATGGTGAAGGATCTGAAATCCTTCGAGACCCGGAACAACGTTCGCCTGCAAGGCATCATGTCGCTCGACTTCGTCAATCCGTTTGCATGGATATTGGATCGCGATGCGACACGGCATATCCAGATCGGCGCCGACCCCTTCCGCACTGTCCCGGCGTTATCCAAGGAAACGAAGGCTGCCGTAGAAGCAACAGACGGCATATTGCGCCCGAAATGTCCGACGACGACCAATCGTCTTGCCTTGCAGAAAATATATGCCGAAGCACTGCAGGATCGCGCCGTCGTCGCTTTGAACCCCTGTTGGGATTTGCTGCTTCGCCCCGGCTTTATTCCGTAATCAGAAACGGCTCATTTGATCTGAGCCTTGACGAAATCCCGCACAATCCGGACGATGCCGCGTGAAAGGACCTCATCCAGCGCCTTGATGAATACGTCCACATGCTCCCGCCCGCAGATCAGCGGCGGCTCAAGACGGATGACGTTTCGATTATATTCAGTAAAGGCGACCAGAACCCCATGATCGCGCAGCAGATGGCTGCCAATAAAGCCGGGAAGTGAACCTTTCAGTTTTTCATCAAGCATTGCCAGGACTGGTCGCAGCACGACCGGCATCGTCTGGGAAAAATCATGGAACTCCAGCCCCACCATCATCCCCTTCCCGCGCACATCTTTCAAAAGCGCAGGATAGCGGCTCTGCAGTTCGTGCAGCCGATCCAGAAGATATTCCCCGACATCGGCTGCGTTATCAATCAGATGCTCGTCGTAAAGAACGTTCAGAGCTTCAATCGACGTAACGCAGGCTTCGCCAATCCCGCCAAAAGTCGCCATCGCATGGATCATCGCCGTCTTGGGCGTGCCGTAAGCCTTCATGTAGACGTCGCGCCGCGCGATCATGGCGGCCATTGCGGTCTTTCCACCGCCAAGCGACTTCGCCAGTGCGGTGACATCCGGTATGACGCCATAATGCTCGAAAGCATAGAATTTCCCGGTTCGTCCCAACCCACATTGCACTTCATCGGCAACCCAGATCACACCATACTGGTCGCAAAGGCTTCGCAACTTTTGCCAGAACTGTGCATCAGTTTGAATGATACCGCCACCACCTTGCACCGTTTCAAGCACAATCACCCCGATCTCGGGGTCAGAGCGAAACGCATTTTCAATGGCTGCAATGTCACCGAAGGGAACCCGAACGGTGTTATCGACCAGCTTGAATTCGCCACGATATAGCCCACCATCAGTGATGGACAGAACACCCTTCGTTTTGCCATGGAACGAATTTTCCGCATAGACGATCTTGGGCTTTTTAGGACCTGCGGCGCGCTCTGCGACCTTGATCGCGGCTTCCATCGCCTCAGAACCGGAAGACCCCAGAAACACCATGTCGAGATCGCCCGGCGAGCAAGCCGCAATGTCATAAGCAAGAGCGGCCGCATATTGCGACATGAAGGCGATTGCAATCTCGTGGCGCATTTCTTCCTGAAACTGACGCCGTGCTTCGAGAATACGCGGGTGATTATGGCCAAAAGCCAGCGATCCGAACCCGCCGAAAAAATCGAGAATGGCGCGCCCATTCTGATCATAATAATACATGCCTTCAGCGCGTTCGATCTTCACCTTGTGAAAGCCGAGCAGCTTCATGAAGTGAAGCTGGCCTGGATTGAGGTGAGTGGTAAACAGCTCCGTCATCCGTGGCAGATCGAGCGCTTTCGCCTCGGCAACCGTCAACAGCTTCGGCTTCGGCGTTGTATTGGTCTTGTTCATTTCTGCCTCTATGCCGTTTCGGAAGCCCGCACATCCGATGATGCCGCGCCGATTTTCTTGCGATATTCGCTGTAAGCCGCGATCAGCATATCCTCATCACGATATTGCGGTATCCAGCCAAGCTCGCGCTCGCCCTTCGAGACATCGAGAACACACATTTCGTCGGCAATCAGATATTGCTCCGGGTCCATGATCGGCATGTTCATCCAGTCCAGCAGATCCAGCGTGCGTTTCACCGCCCAGGCGGGTGTTGGCAACAAAATAGATTTCGAACCTGCATGGCTGATCAGATCACCAAGCAGTTTGCGGACAGGAGGCGGATTGAGCGAGCCGAGATTATAGGCCTCGTTTGGAACACCAGCCTTGAAAGCGGCACGTGCCGCCTCCGCACAGTCGAACACCGAAATGAACTGGTAAGGGTTCCTGCCCGAGCCGATCATCGGCACCGGCAAATTGTAATCAATCAGCTTGAACAGCTTTTCCAGAATGCCGAGACGGCCCGGTCCAATGATAAGACGAGGACGAAACAGGGAGATATTCATGCCCCGCACGCGCCATTTAATGGCGAGTTCTTCGGTTTTCAGTTTTGACAGGCCGTACTCACCGAGCGGCTTGCACGGATGGTCTTCTTTCTGCGGCCAGACATAGGTGTGCCCGTACACCATATCGGTGGTGAAATGGACGAGCTTGTTGGCACCAGCCACATCCATCGCCTTGATGATGTTCGCCGTCCCGTAATAATTGACGGGAAAGAAGAAGTCGTGCCGCTTTGCCCGGACCTGAATTGGTGAAAGCATTTTGGCGGACAGGTTATAGACCATGTCGTCTGCGCGGATACCAAGCCTGCGGATTGCTTCCGGATCGGTCACATCAGTCGCGATGAAAGCGGCATCAGTATAGTGTGGCAGATCGCTTTTCACGATATCCGCGACAAGGACCTCGTGACCATCGGCAAGTAGCTTTGGAGCAAGATAGCGCCCGACAAAACCGTCGCCACCGAAGATTACATGTCTCATCGTACTGCCCCCGTTCAACTATGCGTCTGCTGGTTCACATGCGTCTCCGCCTGCGGTTCGGACGGCTTGCCGCTTTGTGCGATCAGCACTGTCCCGATGCAGATGAACGCAATTCCCGCAATCTTGTAGGCGCCAAGTTCCTCCTTGAACAAAAGCCAGGCGAACAGAGCGACCGCGACATAGGCAAGACTGAGGAACGGATAGGCAAACGAAAGATCCACTTTCGACAGCACGTAAAGATGCGACGCCATCGAGATCACGAAGGTGAGCAAACCGGCAAAAATCCAGGGATTGAAGACAATCTGGAATATGCGCTGGATCAATGTTTCGGCTGAAAAGCTGATCGGCCCGAGCGTCAGCATGCCATATTTCAACATCAACTGCGCGGCAGCATTGGTCATGACTGTGAACAGGATGAAGGGAATATATTTCATCACGTTTCCTAACCTGCAGCGCCGAGCATCAATGCGGTCCGGCGCCAGAAATTGGAATTGAAAGCCTTGTCGCGAAAGGCCTCGAAATCGCGCCAGCGCGGATAGCTTGCAGCAAAAACCTCTGCGCTCATCCTTTGGTCCTTATATGGATTGACCCGGCCACCGGCTTCAACAGTCATCTGGTCCAGACGGTTCAGCAATTCCAGCGTTGTGTGGCCACGATTGGGGAAATCCATCGTCAGCGTATATCCCGGCATCGGAAATGACATGAGACCGGGAGACTTCATCAAACCGAAACGCTTGAGTACCGTCAGAAAGGAGACCTGTCCTGCATTGCGACTTGCCTCAAGCATCGCTGGAACGATCTTTCGGGCTGCTTCGAACGGAATTACACTTTGATGCTGGTAGAGCCCTGCCGGGCCGTAAATCCTGTTCCAGTTTCTCACTCCGTCGAGTGGATAAAAGAAGCTTTGATACGGCACTATACGCGCTGTTTTCAGCCGCCTCTTGCGCTGGAAATAGGCCGCATTGAAAAGCGACAGGCTTGTCTTGTTCAACAGCGAGAATGGCAATTCAACCGGCACGCCAAACCGCCCAGCGATCGAAATAGAGCCATTCGGCGCGGCAACATGATTACCGACCATCAGCAAGCCCCGGCCATCGGAGAGCTGATCGACCCAGGCAACAGCATATTCATTTTCATGATCGGCCACCCCGGCCATATCAAAATAAGCATCAAGGTTGGCGAAGGGCAGAACCTTTTCCTCGACATCGAGACCGCCGACCCGCTTGAGCCGGATCGTTGCGCGAAGAATTAATCCGGTTAGTCCCATTCCACCGATGGTTGCCCGAAACAGATCAATGTGCTCCGTATCGGAACATCTGTAGTAGACGCCGTCCGAACGAAGCAGTTCCAGCCTTTCAACATGACACCCGAAAGTACCCTGCCGGTGATGGTTTTTACCATGCACGTCATTGGCAATGGCGCCGCCGAGCGTCACAAACTGCGTGCCCGGCGTGACAGGGAGGAAATAGCCATGCGGAGTAACATGGGTGACGATTTCACTCAAAAACACGCCGCTCTCAGCCGTCAGCAATCCCGTATCTGGATCGAAGAGTAGTATCTTTTTCCGCGCCTGCATGGGCACGAGAAAGCCCATATCATTATGGCAGCTATCACCGTAGGAGCGACCATTTCCGAATGGCAACAGGCTTGCATCGCCGGGCAAGGCTCGCGTGAAATCAGTCTCCAGTCTCTCCAGCCGAAGGTATTGCCGGCTTCGCCGGTTAATACGTCCGAAACTGTCGAAGGATTGTTCCATCAGCGCATACCAGCCACAAGAAGCAGCACCGCGCCAAGCGCGATGACGACCTGACTGCGCCAATCCCTCGCAATGAAGAGGACCGGGTCGTCATCCATGTCGCCGCGATGCGCCAATATCCACACACGCACGTTGATATAGAGTACGATCGGACCGAGCGGCCATATCAGCCAGGGATAGGTGTAGAGCGTCTTGACGGCATCGCTATTGATATAGAGTGCCAAAACCAGCGCTGCGGTAAACGCGGCTGCGACCCCACACTGTCCGACAATATCGCGATCTTCCGGACGGTAGCCTCGCCCCAAAATCCGGTCCTTTTCTGTCACGGTAGCGCCCTGCAGTTCGACATAACGCTTCACCAGCGCCAGCGACAGAAAGAAGAACATGGCAAAGGCCATCAGCCAGAACGATGGCGGGATATAGGAAGCCGCCGACCCTCCCAATAGCCGCAGGCTGTAAAGTCCCGCGAGGCAAATCACGTCTCCCAACAACATGCGTTTCAAGGCGAAGGTATAGGCGGTCGTGAAAAACAGATAGGTGACGATTGCAAGCGTAAAGGCGGGCGGAAGGAAAAAGCAGACGAAAGCCGTCAGAAGCAACAACAGGGCCGCAACGCTTAGGCCAAAGGGAATGGATATCTTTCCGTGTGCAAAAGGTCGCTGATTTTTTCGCACATGTCTTCGATCCACCGGAAGATCGACAATATCATTGACGATATAGATCGCAGACGATGCCGCAGAAAAGGCCACGAATGCCAGGCAAGTTGCAATCAACACGTCTGGCTTCATTATGTCATGCGCCAGAATGGCCGGGACAAAGACGAGCAGATTCTTTAGCCACTGATGAACGCGGAGCATACGAGCATAGGTTCGAATAGTTGGTTTTTCGGCACTGAAAAGTTCACAACCAGTTTGCTTCTGGAAATGTGCCGCTGCACGATCAGGTGCGACAACGATCGCCTGTCGGGCTGCATCGAAAACAGGCAGGTCATCACGATCATTTCCGGCATAGTCGAATCCCTGTCGCCCATAGTGCTCGACAAGCAGATCAGCCTTGCGCTGTGCCGAAAGATTGGTCGTACCGGATGTTGAATAGACAGCGCTGAAAATCCCAAGCTCAGACGCAACAGCCTTGGCCATCGGTTCAGCAGCAGCTGTTGCCAGCACCAAAGTCCGCCCCGACCCATGTTCGCTACGCAGAAACTCCAGAAACTCGGTTCGGTAGGGAAGTCGCGATGCATCGAGCGTTACGCGCTCAGCCACCTGTCGCTTGAGATATGCCTTGCCTGAGAACAGCCACACCGGCAGCATGATGACGAACAGGATGTTCCTCTTCAAAAGAAGAAAAATACCCTCCCACAGCAGATCGGTCGAAACCAGAGTTCCGTCCAGATCGACTGCCAGCGGCACATTCTTGCTGCTTTGCCCCCGCGTATCCATTTTCAGCCCTTTTCCGCTCAGGCGTGAATGCGGTTCGATCAACCTTTTCCGCCCGAGCCCCCTGTCGTAAAGGGATAGAGGCAGAAACCAAATGAAAAATGAATTTTTCCATTACAATCGAGAATTGATTTGCTGAGTACAGTTTCTGCTTAAAATTTCCTCAATAGCTAAAATACAGCATATTGTTTGCGGGTTGCATAGTTTCAAGTTCGCCGGAGAGACTTTCCGGCGAACATTCCATAGTTTAGACATCTCTAAACTATCATTATCTTGAGCCCGGAAAAAGCAAATCGACAAACTTGCCTGCAGTCGGTTGCGGTTCGTGGTTGGCAAGGCCGGGACGCTCATTGGCTTCGATGAAAATATAGTCCGGCTTTTCGGGCTGCTTGACCATAAAATCGATCCCGACAACGGGAATGCCGATTGCACGCGCAGCCTTACAGGCAGCATCGACAAGGTTTCTATGAACAGTCGCTGTCACGTCGTGGATCGTACCGCCTGTATGTAGATTGGCCGCCTTGCGCACTGTGATTTCACGATGATCTTCCAGAACGTAATCGAGCGACAGGCCTTGTTCCTCAAGACACCTTTTCGTTTCCGTATCGACCGGTATGCGGCTTTCTCCGCCAGTCGCCGCAGCGCGTCTGCGCGATTGTATCTCGATAAGCTTGCGGATGGTTGCCTTGCCGTCACCGACAACGCGTGGCGGGCGACGAACCGCAGCGGCAACGAGCTGGTAGTCGATAACCACCAGCCGAAGGTCCTCACCTTCAAAACACGCCTCCAGCAGCACGCGGTCGCACACGGTTCGCGCCTGTTTGATTGCCGTTCGCAGGTCTTTCATGGTCGATATGCCGACAGAAATTCCTCTTCCCTGTTCGCCCCGGGCTGGTTTCACCACCAGCTTGCCGTGACGTTTTAGAAAAGCTTCCAGCGCATCATCGTCCGCTTCGGCGGCAATCTGCTCCGGCACTATCAGACCAGCCTTCTCGACGACGCGCCGCGTCACAGCCTTGTCGTCGCAGATTGACATCGCTACACCCGATGTCATTTCAGACAAGCTCTCACGGCAATGGACGGAACGCCCGCCATAGGAGAGGCGGAAAAAGCCGCCTTCAGCATCGGTTATTTCAACCTGAATACCACGACGCACCGCTTCATCCACGATTATGCGAGCATAGGGATTGAGCGCATCGAAGGTTTCCAGATGCGAGGCGAAAAATTTCTCGTTGATTGCGTTCTTACGCTTTATCGCGAAGAGCGGAACGCGACGAAACTTCAGCTTTTCATAGAGCCTTATGGCATTCTCATTATCGTGCAGAACCGAGAGATCGATATGGCTCAAGCCGCGAGCCTGAAAATGCTCGGCAAGTTTTCGGACCAGTTTTTCACCAATACCCGGCTGCCGTGCTTGAGGATGAACTGCAAGACACCAAAGCGAAGCACTGCGATCAGGATCATCGAAAAGGCGCTGATGGTCGATGCCAGTTACGGTGCCAACAATTTCGCCGGTAGCATCGTCCTGAGCCACAAAATAGGTAACAGCACGGTTGTCTCGCTCCGATGAAAAAAAGTCGGGACGTAGCTGAACCATGCCACAGGCCGCGTAAACAGCGTTGATGCCTTCCGCGTCCACTTCGGAGACTGCGCGACGTATGGTGATGCCACGTATCCGTCGCCCGCCCGGTCGATAGGTCGCAAGTTCAATCCGGTATGTATGCGACGGATCGAGAAATATCTCATGTGGTGCGAGTGACAGCAGTACGTGAGGATCGCTGACGTAAAAGACGATATCGCGGCTCGCTGGCGCTTCCCCCCGCAATGCTTCCACTATGGCTTCATTGGTCTCGAAGGTCTGCGCGAAGAGTAGTCGGCCCCAGCCGCAATCGACAACCACATCCTGCTTGCGATCTTCGCTTCCCGCTTTGTCATGGCCGTGCGCATGTTCCTGATAAAAGCCTGCGCTTTCAGGTGTACGCAAGCGCGTAAGACGGTGCGAAAAGGCTTTGCGACCTTTCGCTTTCTGCCGGGTCATATCCACCTCACCGGTTTTCCGCATTTCATGCCTCCTGCGTTTGCAGCCACATTTCAAGGAGGCCGGCCTGCCAAAGCTCAGAACCGCGCAACGGCGTTATGTGTTCGGACGGTTTTGCAAACAGGCGTTCAAGATAATCGCGCTGGAAAAGCCCGCGCTCCCTCGCCTTTTGTGAAGAGAGGGCGTCTCGCAACATATCGAGATAAGGGCCATCGATATATTTGAGCTGCGGAACCGGGAAATATCCCTTCTTGCGATCAATCACTTCGCTTGGAACGACCTTTCTCGCCACATCCTTTAGGATACCCTTGCCGCCGTCACGCAGTTTTTCCTCCGGCGGAATGCGGGCGGCAAGCTCGACCAATTCATGATCCAGAAATGGCACCCGCGCTTCAAGCCCCCAAGCCATCGTCATGTTGTCCACGCGCTTGACCGGATCGTCCACGAGCATCACATTGGTGTCGAGCCGTAGCGCGCGGTCGACAGGCGTATCCGCTCCATCCTGCAGCAGATGTTCTTCCAGAAGGTCCTGACTGTAATCACGTTCCGGCATCCATTCCGGCGATAGCTGCGTGGCGAGAACGTCGTGCGAGCGGTCACGGAACCCTTTGGCATAGTCGCTGACGACATCGTTAGAATCGACTAGCGGTGGATACCAGTGATAGCCGCCGAACACTTCATCCGCGCCCTGTCCCGACTGGACAACCTTGATATGCTTCGAAACTTCCTTGGAAAGAAGGTAGAAGCCGACATTATCATAGGACACCATTGGTTCGGACATTGCCGCGATCGTTCCCGGCAAGGCGTCCATGAGGTCTGCAGAAGGCACAAAGATCTTATGATGTTCGGTGCCGAAATGTTCGGCGATCAGATCGGAATAGACAAATTCGTCGCCTTTTTCCCCGTTTGCTTCCTCAAAGCCAACTGAAAAACTCATCAGGCCCGATTGACCTGCCTCAGCAAGCAGACCGACGATCAGGCTGGAATCCACCCCGCCGGACAAAAGCACGCCGACCGGCACGTCGGAAATCATCCGGCGCTTGACTGCGACACGCAGCATAGCGAGCAATTGCTCCTGCCATTCCTCGCGGCTCAACGCGCCGTCGCCGGGCAGTCGGCGATAAGGCGCCTGCCAATAGATGCGGTCAGCGAAACGCCCATTCGGTTCATAGACACGGATCGTCGCCGGGGGGAGCTTTCGAACACCATTATAGATCGTGCGCGGTGGCGGCACGACGGCATGAAAACTCATGTAATTGTGCAAGGCCGCGCGGTCTATCGAGGTGTCGATGCCGCCTGCCTTAACCAGAGCAGGCAAGGAAGAGGCGAACCGCAAGGCACCCTCCGCCTCGGCAATATAGAGCGGCTTGATGCCGAACCGATCACGCGCGAGGATAACCCTGCCGGTATCACGTTCGTGAATGGCGAAAGCAAACATGCCAAGAAAACGCGTTACACAGCTTTCGCCCCATGCATGCCATGCCTTGAGAATGACTTCTGTGTCACCGTCGGAGAAGAACTTGTAGCCCTTCTGTTCCAGCTCTGTGCGCAATTCGCGGAAATTATAGATGCAGCCATTGAACACAAGCGTCAAACCGAGGTCGGCGTCGATCATCGGTTGCTGCGATTTTTCGGAAAGATCAAGGATTCTCAATCTTCGATGCCCGAAGCCGATATTGCCCCGGATCACAATCCCGGATGCATCGGGCCCGCGAGGACTGAGTACATCCGCCATTTTCGAGACTGCCGAAACTGACGGCGAACCACCGTCAAACCTGACTTCTCCGCAAATACCACACATAAAAAGGGTCGAAACCTCCATTGTCATTCATAAACAAATGAGGCCGTCGCATCTGTTAAGGCGGCGGCCTGCATAATTGCAAATGCGGGAGCGCCGGGATTGTTCCCAACTTTTTCGTTTCCGCTATGTGGCTTTTCCGACTAAATTCGCCTTGGAAAGCATATAGTTTTCAGCGGAAACCATATGCTCAAACGTTATACGGCGTGCATCCTCGCTGCGATTTTCGACAAGCGCTGCGAGCAATCGGTGCTGGAAGATAAGTCCTTCTTCGCGCGAAGCCGGTGTCGGATCAGCATAGATTGCGCGCGCTATTGGCAGGCTTCGCAACAGATTGTGGGTCAATCCGCAGATGAAGCCCAACAGACGGTCCGGACAAAGCTGTGCCAGCAAGGAATGGAAATCCAGTTCCGCAATGCGCTGGCGATATTGATCATCAAGATCGACCGGCGGGCGATCATAGACCCGCATCGCATTTTCCAGCCGAGCAATGTCGTCACCAGTCAATCTGCCGGACAAGAGAGCAGCAACCTCTGGTTCGAGAAGCTTACGGATAGCGTAAACTTCGGCAAGGCTCGGCTGATCGAAAAAGAAATAGCTGCCAAGCATTTCCATTGCGTGCTGGGCGGAAGGTTCGGCCACAAAAGCCCCGCCGCCGGGACCGCTGCGCGTAAAAATCAGACCCTGCGTCTCCAGCGCCTTCATCGCTTCGCGGACAGTGCCCTTGGCGGCCTTGAACTGGTCAATCAGTTCCTTTTCCTGTGGCAGTCGATCTCCCGGCCTCAATGCATCGGAACGGATAACATCCTTGATACGGTCGGCAATCTCTTCCGGTCGCCGACGGACCTTTGCCGCCCTCGCGCGCGATTGCGGTTCGTGATCGGAATTCCGGCCCATTCTGACCATATCTTGCTACTCTCTCCTGATGCGCGGCGCGCTTTCCACGAGTTGTCGTGTATAGGCATGTTCAGGTCTGGCAAAAAGAGCGCTTGCAGTTGCTTCCTCAACGATTTCTCCGAAATACATAACCGCAACCCTGTCGGAGATGGCTTCCACCACGGCAAGGTCATGACTGATGAAGAGATAGGAGAGACCAAACTCTTTCTTCAGTTGATCCAGAAGCAGAAGAACCTGTGCCTGAACTGAGACATCAAGCGCGCTAACCGGTTCATCGAGCACCACGATTTCCGCTTCAGCGGCCAGCGTGCGCGCGATGGCGATACGTTGCGCCTGCCCGCCGGAGAATTCGTGCGGATATCGTTCCAGCGTATCCTTGGGCATCTGAACGGCGTCCAGCAACTGGATCATGCGTTGCTGGCACTGAGCTGAATCCAGCCCGCCCAGAAGCTTCAGTGGTGTTTCCAGTATCTGTCGGATCGTCTTTCTGGGATTGAGTGAAGCGACAGGATCCTGAAACACATATTGTATGACCTTGCCGAATGCCCGAGCACCGGAATTTCGCAGTTCATGCGCATCGCGTCCAGCAATCGTCATTGTACCGCCCGTCGGCTCTGTCAGCCCGACGAGCATTCTGGCGAGCGTGCTTTTGCCCGATCCGCTTTCACCGACAATCGCCAGTGTCTCACCGCTTCCAAGATCGAACGAAACATTTTTAACCGCCTCGACCTTGTGACGCTCTTTGCCCAGAAGTGTTCGTCCGCCACCGAAGATTTTGGTGAGATCGCGAACGCTGATCGCATTTCCGCTCATCCTGCCGCCTTCCCGTTTTCGCGCTTGAAGAGACCAGCCACACGTTCCAGAAAGTCGGCGCCCTGCCCAAGTTCGGGAACGCAAGCTATCAAGCGTTTCGTATAGCTGTGCTGCGGATTAGACAGAACTGCCGAAGTTGTACCCGTCTCGACAATCTCGCCGTCTTTCATCACTGCCACGCGGTCACAAATCTCCGAAACCACTCCAAAATCATGGGTGATAAACAGGAGAGCCATGCCGCGCTCGCGCTGGAGATCGCGTAGCAGCTCGAGAATGTGCGCCTGCACCGTGACATCGAGCGCCGTGGTCGGCTCGTCCGCAATGATGATATCGGGATCATTGGCCAGAGCCATGGCAATGCCGACACGTTGACGCTGGCCACCTGAAAGCTGGTGCGGATAGTGATTGGCCCGTTCCGCTGCATCCGGAATGCCAACCTTGTCAAGAAGCACAATCGCCTGTTCTCGCCGCTCACTGGCTCCAATCCGCCGATGCGCTGCAATTGCTTCCTCGACCTGCCGACCGACCGGATACATAGGATGCAACGTCGTCAGTGGGTCCTGAAACACATAAGCAACTCTTGAGCCCCGTGCCGCCGTCAACTCGGTTTCAGACATTGAAAGAACGTCCCGGTCGCCCAGATAGATCGCGCCGTTGCGGATAAGTCCGGGCGGGGACGCCACGAGGCCCATTACTGATAGGGCGGTCACGCTTTTGCCCGATCCGCTCTCCCCGATCAGGCCGAGACATTCGCCGCGTTCAAGTTCCAGTGAAACGCTGCGGACAGCGGGGGTAAAATGCCCGCCATTGACGAAGCCCGTTTCGAGACCGGCAATAGAAAGAGCTTTTTGGCTAACCTTGATCATGGGCGATGACCGGTCCTTGGCAATATCGGTTATCGAGCCTGGCCGCCCCAGCGCGCCTGACCGCAATCGCGGATCAAGAACATCGCGCACCCCATCTCCCAATACGTTGAGACTGATGACCAGCAGGAAGATCATCAATCCCGGCACGATGGAGACATGCGGGGCGTTGAACAGTTGCGCGCGGCCCTCGCCGAGCATGGAGCCGAGATCGGCCTGCGGCGGCTGCGCGCCAAGACCGAGGAAGCTCAGGCCCGCCGTTTCGAGGATCATCCAGCCCGCCGTGGTCGACATGGTAATGACGATAACCGGCAGCACATTGGGCAGCACTTCGCTCAACAGGATCGAAACCGGACTTTTCCCGGAGAGCCGGGCAGCATCAATAAACTCACGATGCGCGAGACCAAGCGTAACCCCGCGAACATTACGCGCGAAGAACGGAATATTGACCACCGCAATCGCGTAAAGCGCATTCATCAGGCCCGGCCCGAGCACTGCCACGATAGCCAGCGCCAGCAGGATATAAGGAAATGCCATCAGCATATCGATGCCGCGCATCATCAAATTGTCGGTTCGTCCGCCCGCATAGCCGGACACGAGACCGATTGCCGAGCCAACAATCGCTGCGATCAGCGTCGCTGCAAATCCTACTGCGACAGACACCCGCGTGCCCCATATGACACGACTCAATATATCGCGCCCGAGCTGATCCGTTCCAAGAAGATGTCCCTCGCTGAACACGGGTTTCAATCGCATTGCGGGAGAAGTCGCGTCAGGATTGGGAAGCGGGAGAACCGGGGCCAGCAGAATGACGAGGCAGATCAGGACCAGCATAAAAAAACCGAAAGCCGCCAGTCGATTGCTCATCAGGAGCCGCCATGATGACATGCGGACCGCCGTTGGCGCGGCAGAAATTTCTGGAAGCGCGCTCATGAGCGTATCCTTGGATCGAGCATGGTCTGGATGACATCAGCGAGCAGATTGAAAAGGACATAACTCGCGGCAACCACAAGTACGCCACCCTGCACCAGCAAGATATCGCGGGTGGAAATGGCTTTCACCAGCATGGCGCCAATACCGGGCCACTGGAACACGGTTTCGATGTAGACGGCGCCGCCCAGCACAAATCCCGCCTGAATACCGATCACAGGAATGACGCTGACAAGTGCGGCGCGAAACGCATGACCGTATATCACGCGACGTTCGTTGAGACCCTTGGCCCGGGCTGTCCGGATATAGTCCTGGCGAAGCACTTCCAGCATCGCGCCGCGGGTCAGACGTGCGATCACGCCTGCCGCTACCACGGCCAGCGTCGTGGCAGGCAGGATCAGATGCCAGAGCAGATCCTTCAGGTCACCGCCGCCATAAACAGCATACATGCCGGACGCTGGCAGAATGCGCCAATGAACTGCAAAGAGATAGATCAGAAGCAACCCCAGCCAGAATGAGGGAATGGAAATTCCGGCAAGCACGATGAAAGTGATCGTCCTGTCCGCCCAGCCGAACTGGCGTACCGCCGAAACGATGCCCGCGAGCAGGCCGAAGACTGAACACAGTACCAGTGCTACGCCTGCAAGCACGAGTGTCGCCTGAAAGCGCTCCATAACCTCATCCAGAACCGGACGATTGAGCACGAAGGAACGCCCGAAATCTCCATGCAGGAGATTGCCCATCCAGATGAAGTATTGTTGCAGCAACGGCTTGTCGAGACCGAGATCGCGATTGATCCGCTCGACATTTTCCGGCGTCGCATATGATCCGAGCAAGGCGGTTGCCGTATCACCGGGGATCATCGCCATGACGAGAAAAACGATGATCGAGAGCCCGAGCAACACAGGAACAACGGCCAAAAGTCGCTTGAGGATATAGGCTGGCATAAATGCCCTCCCTGCTTATTCCTTGGTTACGTCTTTCAAATGCAGCAGGAAGGACGGCTGCAACTTGAAACCCTTGACGGCAGCGGTCGTGACTGCGTTTTGCTTCCAGTTCGCCACGAACAGCCATGGTGCATCGTCATGGACAATGCTCTGCACTTCGCCATAAAGCTTGCCACGCTCGGTTTGATCGGTCGATGACCGCGCCTTTTCCAGAAGCTCATCCACTTTGGGGTTGGAATAGTAACCGGAATTGAAACCGCCCTTGTCCGGCAGTGCGTCGCTGCGAAGCGTCAGATAAGGCACCGTGTCCGGATCATTGGTCATCCATGCCATCTCGGCCATATCGGCCTTGCCATCCAGCCCCGGATTGACCCTGCCAAGGAACGTGTTCCACTCATAGGTTTCAATCTTGACCTTGAAGCCCACAGCCTGAAGATCGGCCTGGATTGCGGCACCCATCGTGATTGGATCAAGCATGCCAGAACCGCCTTCGGTCACATAGAACGTGACTTCGGGATTGCTTGCACCAGCTTCGGCAAGGAGCGCCTTGGCCTTTTCAGGATCATAGGGATAGGGTTCGGTTTTGTTCTCGACCCAGTTGAAGGCAGGTGGGATCGGCCCCGCAGCAACAGTTGCGGAACCCTGCAACACATTATCTACGAGGCCTTGCTTGTTAACCGCATAATTCGCCGCCTGACGCACTTTCTTATCCGCGAATGGACCGCTCTTCGCGTTCAGGATGGTAAACCAGACATGGGGGCCCGCCTGTTCGGCAACCGCGAAATTCGCGTCCTGTTTGAAGGTGGCAAGATTATCCGGCGGCACTTCCACCATGACATCCAGCCCGCCTGCCATCATCTCCGCGACGCGGGTATTGGCATCCGTGATCGGGCGGAACACAACTGCTTCCAATGCTGGCGCTGTGTCCCAATAGTCGGGATTACGCTCCACCACCACACGCTGGCCGGATTGCCATTCCGCGAACTTGAACGGACCGGTTCCGGATGGATGACGGCCAAATTCCTTACCGTATTTCTTGACCGCTTCCGGCGACACGATCAGGCCGGTCGGATAGGCCAGATTGGAAAGAAATGGAGCGAAAGGCTCCTTCAGCTTGAACTCGACAGTGTGTTCATCGAGCACATTGACTGCATCGATGGACGAGAAATTGAACGAAAGCGGAAATGGGCCGGTGTTATAGAAGGGATGGTCTTCCTTTAGCATTCTGTCGAAGTTGAACTTGACCGCTTCGGCATTGAAATCCGAACCGTCATGGAACCTCACGCCTTGACGCAGCTTGAACGTATAGGTCTTGCCGTCGTCCGAAATCGTCCAGCTTTCCGCCAGTGCCGGTTCTACTTCCAGCGTTCCGTCCTTGTAGCGCACAAGGCCGTCATAAATATTGACGAGGATGCGGAAATCATTGGTGGCCGTGACTGTATGCGGATCGAGCGATTGCGGCTCTGCAATCTGCCCGACAATCAGCACATTGGGCGGCGTTTGGGCCAGCGCGACTGTGCCCGCCCCGGCGACCGAAAGCGCCATAGCAGTCAGGACGGCACGGAATAACCTTCTCATGGGGTTCCCCTTCATTTGTCAAATCCGTCAGACTCTAATTTATAGGCATAAATCAACTATCATCAATGAATTATCATAATTAATTTTTGCGAGACAAAAAAAGCGGGCCTGAGCCCGCTCGCGATTTCAGAAAGTTCAGAGCCTATTCCGCAGGCGTATCCTCGGGTCTCAAATCCTGCTCTGCCTTGGTCGATTTCTGATGCGTGAAACCCTTGAGGCCCTTGGCGGTTTCCTCGGCATCGCGTTTGATCTCGACTTCGCTCATTGCATAATGAACTGCAAGTTTTGCAATGGAAGTCAGAGCGCTTAGATGAATGCGCTCATAACCATGCGAGGCATCGACACCGAAGGTCAGCAAAGCCGTACGCACATCATGCCCGGCCTCAACCGCAGACGCGGCATCAGAACGGTAATAACGGAACACATCCTTCTGGACCTGAATGTCATGCTCTCCGCAAAGCTCGTAAAGTTTCTTCGTCAGATGGTAATCGAACGGTCCGGTCTGGTCCGCCATGGCAAGCGTGACGCCGAATTCCGATGAATTCTGGCCCGGCGCAGTCGTGCCATTATCGATGGCGACCAGCGAGGCAATATCCGGCACAACGACCGCAGAGGCACCCACTCCAACTTCCTCGCCGATGGTGAACAGCCAATAGCTATCGACCGGCGTTTCCACATTGGCTCTCTGCATCGCTTCGAGGGCCGCAAGCATGATTGCAACGCCTGCCTTGTCATCAAGGTGACGCGAGACGATAAAGCCATTATCGATGAATTCGGGCGCGGGATCGACAGCAACTATGTCACCGACATCGATACCGAGCTGCAGCAGATCATCACGATTTCGGGCGAGCGCATCGACGCGGAGTTCGACATAAGGCCAGCCGACCGGCTGCGTATCGACTTCGTCATTGAATGTATGGCCGGAAGCTTTCAACGGCAGGATCGAACCGCGATAAATTCCTTTGGACGAAAAGATGGAAACGCGGGCACCTTCAGCGAAACGCGCTGACCAGTTACCGATGGAAACCAGTTCCAGCCGTCCGTTTTCCTTCAGATATTTTACCTGCGCGCCGAGCGTATCGACATGCGATACGATCCCGCGCGCCGGTCTCTCCGTCAGGCCCACCCTGCGCGCGCGAATAGCCCCCCGGCGCGTCAGCATAACCTCAAGTCCCAGATGCTCCAGCTCGCGCGCAACATAACGCACGGCTTCGTCGGTAAACCCGGTCGGACTCGGTATGGCGAGAAGCGCCTTGAGCCGTGTTACGAGATAGTCCTGATCGATTGTGATGGCGGTCTGCATCATTCATGTGTCGCAAAACAAGACCGCAACGTCAACGTCATCTCCAGAACAGAAAACTTCGGCACCGGTGTTACGCGGCGCCGAGATGCCATCAGAAACTCCAGTCTTCATCCTCAGTCGCGACCGCCTTGCCGATGACGTAAGAAGAGCCGGAACCGGAGAAAAAGTCGTGGTTTTCGTCTGCATTCGGCGAAAGAGCGGACAGGATCGCCGGGTTGACCTTGCACGCTTCAGCCGGGAAGAGTGCCTCATAGCCGAGGTTCATGAGAGCCTTGTTGGCGTTGTAATGCAGGAATTTCTTGACGTCTTCAGTTAGGCCAACGCCATCATATAGCGCTTCCGTGTAGCGAACCTCATTGTCGTAAAGTTCCAGAAGAAGTTCGAAGGCAAAATCCTTGATTGCCTGCTTCTGCTCTTCGTTCAAGCGTTCCAGTCCGCGCTGGAATTTGTAACCGATGTAATAGCCATGCACAGCCTCATCACGGATGATGAGCCGGATAAGATCGGCTGTATTGGTCAGCTTTGCCCGGCTCGACCAGTACATGGGCAGATAGAAGCCGGAATAGAACAGAAAGCTCTCCAGGAAAACGCTGGCGATTTTCCTTTTCAGCGGATCATCCGCGCGATACTGGTCCAGGATCAGAACGGACTTGCGCTGCAGGAATTCGTTTTCCTCGGACCAACGATAGGCATCGTCAACATCCGGCGTCAGGCACAAAGTCGAGAATATCGACGAATAGGATCGTGCATGAACCGCTTCCATGAAGGAGATGTTGGACAGCACCGCTTCTTCATGCGGCGTCGCTGCATCATCCATCAGCTTCACGGCACCGACTGCGTTCTGGATCGTATCGAGAAGTGTCAGCCCGGTGAAAACGCGGATCGTCAGTTGCTTTTCCTGCGGTTTCAGCGTTTCCCACGACTGAATATCGTTCGAAAGCGGCACCTTTTCCGGCAGCCAGAAATTGCCGGTCAGACGGTTCCAGACCTCAAGGTCTTTCTCATCTTCGATCCGGTTCCAGTTGATCGCACGCACTGCGGCGGGTTTCGGGTTCTTGGTTTTCACTTGAATATTCATTGGTCATCACCAGTGGTCAGAGGGCGCAGGAAACGCAACCCTGCACTTCCGTGCCGGAGAGCGCCATCTGGCGCAGGCGAATGTAGTAGATGGTCTTGATGCCCTTCTTCCACGCGTAGATCTGTGCGCGGTTGATATCGCGTGTCGTTGCGGTATCGCGGAAGAACAATGTCAGAGACAGGCCCTGATCGACGTGCTGCGTCGCCGCCGCGTAAGTGTCGATGATCTTTTCCGGCCCGATCTCATAGGCGTCCTGATAGTAATCGAGATTGTCATTGGTCATGAACGCTGCCGGATAGTAGACGCGACCGATCTTGCCCTCCTTGCGGATCTCAATCTTCGACACGATCGGATGGATCGATGACGTCGAATGGTTGATGTAGGAGATCGAGCCTGTCGGCGGCACGGCCTGAAGGTTCTGGTTATAAAGCCCGCCCTCCATCACCGCATTTTTCAGATCGCGCCAGTCATCCTGCGTCGGAATCGCAGTGCCAGCCTTTTCGAAAATTTCTCGAACCTTTTCCGTCGCCGGTTCCCAAAGCTGCTCGGTATATTTGTCGAAATATTCACCTGTTGCGTATTTGGATTTCTCGAAACCTTTAAAGGACTTGCCCGTTTCCACTGCAATCAGGTTCGATGCGCGGATCGCGTGATAGGTAACCGTATAGAAATAGATATTCGTGAAATCGACGCCCTCCTCCGAGCCGTAATAAATCCGCTCGCGGGCGAGATAACCATGCAGATTCATCTGGCCGAGACCGATGGCATGGCTTTCATCATTACCTCGGGCGACCGACGGCACGGAACCGATTTGGCTCATATCGGAAACTGCTGTCAGAGCGCGGATGGAGGTTTCGATGGTCTTGCCGAAATCGGACGAGTCCATTGCCGATGCAATGTTGAGCGAACCCAGATTGCACGAAATATCCTTGCCGAGATGATCATAGGAAAGGTCTTCGCCGAAGATGCTCGCCTCACTCACCTGGAGGATTTCCGAACAGAGATTGCTCATGGTGATGCGCCCGTCAATCGGATTGGCGCGGTTCACCGTGTCCTCGAACATGATATAGGGATAACCGGACTCGAACTGGATTTCCGCCAGCACCTGAAAGAACTCGCGTGCATTGATCTTCTTCTTGGTAATGCGCGCATCATCGACCAATTCCCGATATTTTTCGGTGATCGAAATCTCGGTCAGTGGCACACCGTAGACCCGCTCCACGTCATAAGGCGAGAAGAGGTACATATCCTCGTTGTTCTTCGCGAGTTCGAAGGTAATGTCTGGAATGACCACACCAAGCGACAAGGTTTTGATGCGGATTTTCTCGTCCGCGTTTTCACGCTTCGTGTCGAGAAAACGCATGATATCCGGATGATGTGCATGCAGATAGACAGCGCCCGCACCTTGTCGCGCGCCAAGCTGATTGGCGTAGGAAAAGGAATCCTCAAGAAGCTTCATCACCGGAATGATGCCGGATGACTGGTTCTGGATCTGCTTGATGGGCGCGCCCGCCTCGCGGATATTGGTGAGGCTCAGCGCCACGCCGCCGCCCCGCTTCGACAATTGCAGAGCCGAATTGATGGAGCGTCCGATGGACTCCATATTGTCCTCAACCCGCAGCAGAAAGCAGGAAACAAGTTCGCCGCGCTGTTTTTTTCCCGCATTGAGGAATGTAGGCGTCGCAGGCTGGTAGCGGCCTGAAATGATCTCATCAACGAGATCGCGCGCAAGCTGCTCATTGCCACGCGCCAGCGCCAGCGCCACCATGCAGACGCGATCCTCATAGCGCTCCAGATAGCGCTTTCCGTCGAAGGTTTTCAGCGTATAGCTGGTGTAATATTTGAACGCGCCCAGAAATGTCGGAAAGCGGAATTTCTTCGCATAGGCTTCGTCGAAAAGGTCGCGCACGAAATTGAAGGAATACTGATCCAGTACCTCCTGTTCGTAATAGCCTTCGCTCACCAGATAATCGAGCTTTTCCCGCAAGTTATGGAAAAAGACAGTGTTCTGGTTCACGTGCTGGAGGAAATACTGGCGTGCGGCCTGCCGGTCGCGATCGAGCTGGATTTTGCCCTCGTCATCGTAAAGGTTCAACATTGCGTTTAGTGCGTGATAATCCAGCCCGTCCGAAGATTTTGACGGTTTGCTGCTGTTGGAGGTGGCCGCTTGCGGCGCATCCTGCGCCACTGGCCATACTTCGCGTTCCCGGATCAGGGTCGTGTCTGCCGTGTCCAAAATCGTTCCATCCCGTTTTTGACATTGCCAATGTCCTCATCGGTTCCCAGAAGCTCGAAGCGGTAGAGATAGGGAACCTGACATTTGGCGGAGATAATGTTGCCGGCGATACAGAAAGCCTCGCCGAAATTGCTGTTTCCCCCGGCAATCACGCCGCGGATGAAAGAGCGGTTGCTCTCATCGTTGAGAAAGCGGATCACAGGCTTGGGGACAGCGCCCTTGGAGCCGCCGCCGCCATATGTGGGCGTCACGAGCACGAATGGCTCGCGCACCTGCAATCCGCCAGAACCGTCCATCGGGATACGGTTCGACCGCATTCCAAGCCTCTCGACAAACCGGTGTGTATTTTCCGACCGGCTGGAGAAATAGACGATCAGGCTCATGTGACCATAGCCCTCAGGCGAGAGCGCTGATCATATCGGGCCGGAAGCCCGCCCAATGGGATTCACCTGCCACAACCACCGGCACCTGGCGATAACCCATGTCTTGAACGAGATGGAAAGCATCGGCATCGGCGGAGATATCGATGACTTCATATTCGATACCCTGGCGGTCGAGGGCGCGCGTGGTGGCCGTGCACTGGACGCAGGCGGGTTTGCTGTAAACGGTGACGTTCATTTTTTCCTCACTGGAGCATGTCTCCCAAAAGTGGGAACCGGTTTTGGGGTTAAGACATGCATAAAAACAAAGAGATAGAGTATTTCCAACGGTCCGGTTTAAACTGGAATACTCTCGATAGGAGACGCAAAGAGCCGTTCGCGCATCGCAAAATGCGCGTCGAAAGACATGAGATACGGGATCGGCCAGCCGCACGAACAAGCAGCCTGACCACACAAACTATGCCTCGAAGGGAGGATCGGAACCGAAACTGAATAAACTGGACATGGACTTCACCCCGAAGCTATGAGCGGGAAGTTCGGGGCAGCAACCCGTAAGGCAACGATTTGCCACACAAGATTGCGCGCCAACCGGACACCCCGCCCGTGGACGTACTCGTTCAAGGCAGGTCTCCTGGCTCACGGATCAACATTCTGTCCGCCTTCCCAGCCAAAGCCAGTGACGTGATGGACAGAACTCTCCGCTTACAGTTGCGGGGGCAGCTCCGGCATTGCCGCATCCATCATGGATGAAACGCACCGGATTCCCGTCTTAGCTTTCGATCCAACGAATCGAAAGAACCTAGAACACTATATATAGTAGTCGAAGTTAAAAACTCGTCAACAGATAGTTATCCGCAAAGCGTAGAATGAACGAAGCGTTCTTTACCCAGCTGGCTTGATCGGTTTCGGTCTGAACTCCGGCTTGATGGCCTTGAGGGCCATGCGATCCACCATTGCGGGGGCAATCAGTTTCAACCAGCGCCCAAATCGCATCTGGCGGGTCATCAACACTTCACGCTTGCGAGCCTGCACGCCTTCCAGCATCAGCCGCACAGCTTCCTCAACGGGCATCATGTCATCTTCGCGCACACCACTTGTTCCCAGCGCGCCGCCGCTTGCGCTGTAACCCACCTTGCGAATATCGGTTTTGACAACGCCCGGATAGACGATGGTAATGGATATGCCGCTTGGTTCCAGTTCCGCGCGAAGCGCCTCGCAGAAACCCGAAAGAGCGAACTTCGTTCCGCTATAGGCAGTGCGCCCCGGCACACCGATCAATCCGGCAACAGAAGACACAGCCACTATCCGTCCCTTGCTGCCGGCAAGATACGGAAGTGCTGCATGAATGGGCCAGACGCTACCCCAGTAATTCAATTCCATCAGATCATGCATCCAGTTGAGATCATCTGGTTTGATCTCAGCAAAATTGGCGTGGGCCGACATGCCTGCATTCACGATCAAAGTGTCGATACGACCGAAAGCGGAAACGGTTTTACTGATAAGATCGATACAGGCTGTACGATCTTTCACATCGGTTGGCACCACGAGAACCGAACTGCCCAGTTGCCGCAACTCTGTGGCCAGATTTTCCAGCTTTTCAACATTGCGCGCAGCAAGCACCAGAGCAGCATTGGCACGGTCACGCCGGGCAATCTGCCGTGCAGTTTCGGCACCGATCCCATCCGATGCTCCCGTTATGATCGTCACATCCATGCGAGGCCCTCCCTGCCTATCGATCAGACGACAGGCAAGGTACAGGCAGGGCAATCAATGCGTCCAGTGGTTTAGACCTTGCGCGATAGAATAGCAGCAAGAGCGAGACCACCGATCAGCGATATGTGCTCCAGCGCCACCGTCATATCCCGGAAAGCTTCTTCTCCTTCCTTTGCCCAGAACGGGTGGGCAACAGGAATGGTCAGGATCGTAAAGACGGCAAGAGCACCACAAGCCAACCAGATTCCGCGATTGAAGATGATCATCAGCGATCCGACAATCTGCAAAAGCAGGGTTGCGCTGTTGAACAGCCAGCCCGGATGAAGACCAAAGCTTTCCATTTCCGCAGCATTGGCGCCGAAGTTGAAGAGCTTGGCCAACCCACTCGACCAGAAAATGAAGGTAAGGACCACCCGCGCCAGCAAAAGGCTGGCATGGGAATCGAGGATGTTGGCGATGAAACGCGGCATTGGTCAACCCTTTCCGCCGGTGATACGGATAACCTTGAATGCGACCGCCACGGCAACTGCTGGCGCGAGTGCGAATATCACCGACAGCCAGAGCGAGGCATTTGCCGCGCCCTCCACACCTCCCGGCACGGCAATGCCGGCAAAATTGGCAATCATCCCCGCGCAAGCCGTCCCGAAGGCTATGGCGAAGAGTTGTACGGTCGTCATTCCACCCGCTGCGAGATCCTGCTCGGTGGACGGAGCGCTCTGATAGACGCGGGTAACGAGGCTTGGCCATGCAAGACCGATCCCGAAACCGATCAGGATGAGCCCAAGGCAGACGGGCGCGAGCAGCAACCAGTTGCCGTTGCCATGGATCGGGAGAAATATGGCGAGCAGGACAAGACCGGCGAGCGCCAGAACAGGTCCGGCAACGACAAGCTTGTCGCCCCCCTTCTCCTGCCATCTGGAACTGAGGAAGGATGCCACCGTCCAGCCGATTGCCATAAGTGCCGCCAGATATCCTGCCCAGAGCGGAGACTGGCCATGCAAGTGCTGCAGCAGATAAGGCACGTATATTTCGGGCTGCATGCTGAGCATCAAAAGCGCGATCGTAAGGTAAAGAGTCCCGAGCGGCGTCGACAGGCTGAACGAGCGGCGCGGCAGGAGACGTGCCTTGGCGTCGCGCTCCACGAATGTGATGATGGCGATCATGAACATCGCCACACCCAAACCGACGACCTTCCATAGCGTTTCCTGTGACAGGCTCCCCGCTGAAACCGCAAGGACAGCGCCGGTCAAGAGGATGAGTTGAAGAATCGGAATGGAAACACGCTCGTTTTTATCCCAGCTCGAGCGTGGCAAAGTCGCGAATGCCACCACAGCGAAAAGACCCGATACCGGCAGCAATGACCAGAAAGCGGCGCGCCATGCGCCATATTCGGCAAAGATGCCGCCAATCGCCGGCCCGATCAGCGTGGCCACGCCGAACATAGCGGAAATAAGACCGATGGCCCGGCCCCACAGGCGCTCCGGCAAAACGACACGGGTGAGACCATAGGCGAGCGCGTAAAGAAATCCGCCACCGAGGCCTTGCACGCTCCGCCCCGCCAGCATGACCGGCATGTTGATGGCCAGAGACGAGATCAGTGTGCCTGCTGCAAACAGCAGGGTCGCCACGACATAAGCGCCTCTTGGACCGGCACTTTTCAGCAGCCGCGCGGTGAGCGCAGCCCCCAGAATGGAGGCAACGACGAACAAGGTCGTCGCCCAGGCATAGAAATCCATGCCGCCAATGTCCTGCACCACGCTCGGCATGACTGTAGTCGCGATATACATATTGACCGCATGGAGAGTGACCCCTCCGGCCAAAGCCAGGGCATAGAGACCATTTTTACCCCTTAGAAGCTCCCCCCAGCCAGCAGGCGCATGTCCCGCAATCCCCGCTGGTGTTGTTTCTTCGATCGAACTTTGCACTGTCGGCCTCCGTGAACTGAATTGTTGCCGACGGGTTTATAGGACCTCAACTTTGGTTGAGGTCAATAGGCTATTTCCACTGGAAACGAAGGCTTTTGACCGGTGCGAAATGTGGCATGGAACGCCGCAAGATTGCCGCTGCGAATGAGCGCAGCAGCGTCGGACAGGTTCGCCTCAGATGCAGGGAAGTCAGATAAGATTGCCGGGCTTGACCATCAATCTTCTGGGACCGGCGCCTTGCTGACCGAGGATGTCATCCGGATTTCGCAACGGGCATTCGGACAGCGAGAGACAACCGCAGCCGATGCAACTCGTAATCTGGTCACGAAGCTGCATCAGACTGTCGATGCGTTCCTGAAGCATGTCTTTCCAGGCTTCCGAAAAACGTCTCCAGTCCTCTGCCGTCGGTACGTGGTCGTGGGGAAGGTCTTCCAGCGCTTCACGAATGATCGCAAGCGGGATGCCCGCACGTTGCGCGATCTTGATAATGGCGATGCGGCGCAGCACGGCACGGTGATAGCGGCGCTGGTTGCCCTCTGTGCGCCAGCCCTCGATGAGCCCCTTGGTTTCATAGAAATGGACCGTAGATACCGCCACGCCGGCGCGCCGGGAAACGTCACCAACCGTCAGGCTTTTCTTGAGACCTGAATGTTCCATATCGTCAAACTCGATCATGCCGAATGTGTAGGCCGCAGCCCCGCACAATTGCAAGACGCGTCATAAATCCGCATCATGTCTCAACGCGCGATAATTGCGGCGTGCCCATAGCAACGGGCGCGAATGCAGCGGCAGATCGGTATTCGTTACCAGCCCGGCAAAAAGCGTGTGATCCGCCATTGGAACGTTGCCCGCCAGTTCGCAGTCAATGGCAGCCGAAGCCCCGAAAAGACGCGGTCTCCCAGACGGCCATTCGCCCCACACACCAATGAGAAATCTCTGCGCGGGGGGAACCTTTCCCGCGAAGGCATCGCCGATCATCTCCTGCCCTTCCGCGAGCATGGCGAGCGAGAAGCCGCCATCAGAAAGGATCGCCGTTGCCAGCGCGCTGTCGCTTTTCACCGAAACCAAAACCATGGGCGGCTCGGCGGAAAGCGACAACACCGCTGTCACCGTGCGACCGTGGGCTTCACCGGCATCGCATGAGGTCAGCACGGACACTGTTGCGGCCATCCGCGACATCGCATCCGCGAACTCTCGCTTCGAAACGGCGCCGATTGCGTCGCGGTCTATATGCAGCACGTTTCTGTTCATCATCTCAGGCAACCTTCGGCTTCTGTCCCTGATAGCGCCGGTCGGAAACGCCCCGCAGCGCTTCCGACCGGCCATGGCCTCACGTCGGGATGTCCGTTCGGCCATATCGTTTCCAAACAGCTATTCGGAATGCTGTTTCAGATAGGCGATCATGTTTTCGAGGTCTTTCTCCCTGGTCAGTCCGGCAAAAGCCATCCAGGTGCCTTTCACCATGGCCTGCGGCTTCCTGAGAAAAGCCTTCAATTCCTCGTCGTTCCAGACCAACCCCTCAGCAGCCGCCTTGCGCATCGCATCCGAATAGGGATAGCCCGGATAGGAGGCGGCCTTGCGGCCCACCACGCCTTTCAGTGATGGGCCGCGTTTGCTTTCGTCGGCATCCGCCGTGTGGCAGACGGAGCATCGCTTGAAGAGTTTTTCTCCCGCCGCAGCATCTGCCCTTTCACCAGAGGCAGCTGTCGAAACAAGAAGGACATTGGAAAAAGCAAGGGGAACAAAAAGAAGCGACAAGCGCATGGACGATACTCCAGATGATCGGCCATGCTTCTCTAGTTCCTCAACCTTGGTTGAGGTCAAGAGCAAATCTCGTCTGCTTCCTCATTTTTAGACAACGCTCGTGGAAAAATTCGCAGCAGCGCTCAACACAGCCCGTATCGATGCGGTTGCGATATCGTCGTCGATCCCGACGCCGAAAACTTTCCGTCCATCATGCGTACGGCATTCGATATAAGCCGCAGCCTGCGCGTAGGTGCCCTTTTTCAATGAATGTTCGTGATAGTCGACGATTTCCAGATCGATATCGCAACCGGCCTGCAATGCCGAGACCGCACTTGATATCAAACCATTGCCGTGCCCGGTTATGGCGATTTCCTGCCCGCGATGCCGAATGCGCCCGGCGAAGACACGCGCCTCTCCGCTCCGTGCGGGCCTGCTTTCCTTGTAGTTCAGCAGCTCAAAATCAGCATTCTCTTCCAGATGATAGACATCGTGGAACAGCGACCAGATCATTTCCGCGGTTGTTTCCTTGCCGGTATCGTCGGCGAATGCCTGCACGCGACGGCTGAAATCGATTTGCAGCGGGCGCGGCAGTTTCAGCCCCCGGTCCTGCTCCAGCACCCATGCTACGCCGCCCTTGCCCGACTGGCTGTTTACGCGGATGACGGCTTCATAGCTTTCACCGATATCTTTCGGATCAATGGGCAGATAGGGCATTTCCCATATGCCGTCATTGCGGCTTTGATGCGCGGCAAAACCCTTGCGGATCGCATCCTGATGCGAGCCGGAAAAAGCTGTATGGACCAGTTCGCCAACATAGGGGTGGCGCGGATGAACCGGCAAGTCATTGCAATGTTCGACCGTTCGCACGACGGAGCGCATCTCCGGGAAATAAAGCTTTGGGTCGATGCCCTGCGTATAGAAATTGAGCGCCAGCGTAACGAGATCGACATTGCCAGTGCGCTCGCCATTGCCGAACAGGCAACCCTCGACACGATCAGCGCCTGCCAGCAAGGCCTGTTCCGTAGCAGCCACTGCCGTCCCCCGGTCATTGTGCGGATGCACGCTTATAATGACGCTGTCGCGGCGCGACAGGTTGCGGCAGAACCATTCGATCTGGTCCGCATAGACATTCGGCATTGCCACTTCTACCGTAGCCGGCAGGTTGAGGATCGCCTTATCTTCGGGCGTTGGCTGCCAGACATCCAGAACACGTTCGCAGATTTCCAGCGCGAAATCAGGCTCGGTAAAGCAGAAGGTTTCCGGCGAATATTCGAAAGTCCAGCGTGTCTCTGGTTGTTTCCGGCTTTCTTCCAGCATGGCAGTTACCCCACTGACAGCCAGATCGATGATCTCCTCCTTTTCCATATTGAACACCACGCGACGAAACAGCGGCGCGGTTGCATTATAAAGATGAACGATGGCCCGACGGGCACCGCGCAGGGATTCGAAAGTGCGCGCGATGAGGTCAGCGCGCGACTGAGTGAGCACCTGAATGGTCACATCGTCGGGTATGAGTTCCTCTTCGATCAGCCGACGAACAAAGTTGAACTCCGTCTGCGAAGCGGAAGGAAACGCAACCTCGATTTCCTTGAAACCGATTTCCAGAAGCATGCGATAGAAACGCATTTTCTTCTCGCCGTCCATCGGGTCGGCGAGCGCCTGATTGCCGTCGCGCAGGTCCGTCGAGACCCAGCGCGGCGGCTGCGTCAGCCGTCGGTTCGGCCACTGGCGATCCGGCAATTCGATCGGAGATATGAAAGGACGGTATTTGCTATCCGGGTTTTGCATCATGACAATAGTTCCTTCGGCTGCGGAGCAGCAGCTGCGACAATTGGGAAAGGGGATTGACGGCAGGTTACGACCGCCGGGATGCCATCAGGCCCAACGGTCGCCGGTAGGTCGAAGGAGAAGAAGCGAAAAAGCCAGGCGTGCGCCGCCAGCCGGAGCGTTCAAATCCGTTGAAACAAGTGTCTTGTGGCTGGCGCAAGCGGACACTGCGGGGCTCTCTTAAAAATGGCTTCTCCACTCCATCATATGTGAATGGATATTGGCATTCCTGCGCTTTAAGGCCATTCTTGAGCGTAAAAGGGTCAATCCATGTCACTGAATCATCCGGCGCCCCTTGCACTCGCCATATCCGCCATCGCGCAGGACGATGCATCCTTTACAGGGCCGCCGCACCGTCACCGCGATGCGCAATTGATCTATGCGCGGTCCGGCGTGGTAACCGTTGCAACCGAAAACGGGAGCTGGGTCGTTCCTCCCAATCGCGCCGTGTGGGTGCCACCGATGGTGGAGCACGCAACCCGCAGCCACGGACCTGTTCAGTTTCGTACGATCTTTATCCACCCGGATGCCGCTCGATCCCTCCCCTCATCCTGCGGCGTGGTGGAAGTTTCTTCCTTGCTGCGCGAACTGATCCTGCGTCTTGTGGAATTGCAGGGCCGGCCAGCTACTCCCTTCGCTCAACGTGTCTGCGAATTGCTGTTGGAGGAACTCACTTTTCTGCCCGCCGAACCCCTCAGTCTTTCCGTGCCATCGGATCACCGGCTCCGCACCCTTTGCCAGACGCTGCAAGCGGAACCCGATACGGAGTTATCGCTCGATGCTGCCGCCTCGCGGGCGGGAATGAGCAGGCGCAGTTTCATGCGTCATTTCGAGCGTGAAACCGGCATGACCTACGGTCGCTGGCGGCAGCAGGCCCGCTTGCTTGCTGCATTGCCAGCGCTTGCCGCAGGCGTGCCTGTCGTGACCGTGGCGCTGGATTGCGGATACCAAAGCGCAAGCGCTTTCGCCGCAACGTTCAAGCGCAGCCTCGGACGAAGCCCCGCAAGTTATTTCGAGTGAAATATTCACAGAACAGCCTGATGACACTCGCCAAGAACGACAATATTTTCAATCGCTTATTGCTCCGAGGCGTGCACGGATGAGCTTTCCAACATGGATTTCAGCGTCTTAGTCGAAGGGAGAAATTGACAGTCCGCCTTTCCATCATGTATCGATCTTTAGGCTTTGAACATCGTTCAATATATTGAACGATCGAAGGTTTCTCCCAAGGCCTTCTTTCAAAGCCATCGGTGCATCGGCTGCATCGGAGAATTACGGATACGCTTCCTTCCCAAGACAGAAGCAGGTCCGGGATAAGCCCAGCGTTGTGTGCCGGTGAGGAAATGAGAGACCTCGGCGCTGGTGAATGTGATAAGGGTGGAATGATGACAACAGAGATCAAGCCATTTTCGTTCGACACCATCGGTTCGATGCTCGTCGAATGGAGCGCCGCGAAGCGCCTCGGCGAAATCCTCGGCGAACGGTTTTCCGAACGCAATATTCTGATCGTGACGGACAAAGGCCTGCACAAGGCAGGCGTTCTCGACCGTGCACTGGCTTCTTTGGAGAAAGCTGGTTTCGGTATCAGCGTTTTCGATGACGTGGTGGCCGATCCGCCGGAATCCGTGCTGTTTGCCTGCGTCGAGCAAGCAAAGACCGCTGGTTGCGACATCGTACTCGGTTTGGGCGGCGGTTCGTCCATGGATATCGCCAAGCTCGCAGCAGTGCTGCTTGTCTCCGAACAGGAGCTTTCCGAACTGTATGGTATCGGCAAGGTGCAGGGCAGCCGTCTTCCGCTGATCCAAATCCCGACCACAGCTGGAACCGGATCTGAAGTCACGAACATCACCATTCTGACGACCGGTGAAACCACGAAGATGGGCGTCGTTGCCCGTCAGCTCTACGCCGATTTCGTTATTCTCGACGCAGAACTGACCTGCGGTCTGCCTGCCCTGCATACAGCCGCAACCGGCATCGACGCCATGGTCCACGCAATCGAGGCCTATACAAGCCGGATCAAGAAGAACCCGCTGTCCGACGCATTTGCACGCGAAGCGCTGAAGCTTCTTTCGGCCAATCTGATCGCCGCTTGCGAAAACGGCAATGATCGTCATGCCCGTCAGGCCATGCTACTCGGCGCGAATTATGCCGGTCAGGCTTTCTCCAACTCGCCCGTCGGCGCTGTTCACGCGTTGGCTTATCCGCTCGGCGGTCACTATCATGTGCCGCATGGCCTTTCCAATGCGCTGATGCTGGGGCCTGTGCTGCGTTACAACATGGCGGGCGCGGCCAAGCTCTATGCAGAGCTTGGCGATCTGCTGCTGGAGAAATCCGAAGGCACGACGGAAGAGCGTTCTGCGGCATTCGTCACCTATATGGAAGAGCTGATGAACAAGTCCGGCGCACCGCGCCGCCTGCGTGATGTCGGCGTGACGGAAGAAAGCCTCGAAATGCTCGCGCGCGACGCGATGCTGCAAACAAGGCTTCTGGGTAACAACCCGGTCGATGTGACCGAGGCCGACGCTCTGGCGCTTTATCGCGAAGCTTTCTGATCAAACATAACGACCTGACGGACCGGACACCCGAGAAGCGAGCTGACAGCCACTTCTCCGCAGCTTGTCTCTGTGTCTCTGGAGAATAAATTGAGCACTGAACGTATCGACGGTCAGGAGCAGCCCTATTGGCCTGCCGGACCATTCAAAATTCGCCTGCCTTTCGTTCACTACAAATTCGAATGGCCTGATTATTTTCAAGGTCTGCTGATGTGCGCAGTGGATCTGTCCGCCATCCCGCTCATGACTGAACTTCTTGGGATGCCTTTTGAGGTCGCCCTTGCTGTGGTCGTGCTGAACGGCTTGTTCTATCTTGCGCATCATCTTCTGGGCGATCCCGTCGTTCCGGGCTGGATCACGCCTGCCATCCCGCTTCTGATGGCCTATTGCTCCACATTCCCCGAAGGTCCCGAACGCGTTCACGCTCTGGTCGCATTCCAGATGATGCTCGGCATATTCTCGATCTTTATCGGCGCGACGGGCATGGCGCATCGGGTGGTGAAGCTTATTCCCGCCGCCATCAAGGCGGGTATCATTGTCGGCGCGGGATTTGCCGCCGTGATATCGGTTTTCCAGCTGGGCGGGCGTTTCGATACGTTCCCGTTCACGATCACCATTGCTGTTGGCCTCGGCTTCTACGTCATCTTCTCTCGCCATTTTGCGCGTATCAAGAACAGTAATCCGGTGCTTGCCATTGTCGGAAAGCTTGGTGTGTTCCCGATTATTCTGCTCGCTGTCGTTATCGCTCCCCTCTTCGGTGAAGCACAGTGGCCGAAGCTTGAATGGTCGATCACAAGTCCGGATTTCACCACGCTATGGCGCGAATATACGGTTTTCGGCCTCGGCTTGCCGCCGCTTTCGATGTTCCTCAGCGCAATCCCGACAATGCTTGCGGCCTATATCGTCGTGTTCGGCGATGTCCTGCAAAGCCGCGCCATTCTGAAGGAAGCCGATGAAGCGCGTCCTGATGAAAAAGTGGACTACAACCCCGACCGGGCACATCTCATTTTTGGTGGACGCAATGCTGCAATGAGTGTTCTCGGACCGGATGTATGCATGTGCGGCCCGCTCTGGTCGGCCATGCACGTCGTCATCACCGAGCGTTTTTCGCAAGGAAAGAAGGCCATGCATTCGATCTTTGGTGGCGCAGGCTCATTTCGCTGGGGCACCAATACCGGCTTGTTTCTGATGCCGATCGTCACTCTGGTGCAGCCGATCCTTGGCGTCGCACTCGCCCTCACCTTGCTTATTCAGGGATATGTTTCGGTTCGCGTCGGCATTCTCGAAGCACGTTCCCAACGCGATCTTGGCATTGCCGGCGTGGTCGGCGCGGTTCTTGCCACTCGCGGTGCAGCCTGGGCTTTTGCGACCGGTGTCGTCCTCTGCCTTTTGATATATGGCCGTGACTTCTTCCGTGGTGAAGTAGACAACACTTTTACCAAAGACAACTGACCGATAGCCCTCCCGGTCCCACCGGGAGGGCTTCTGGTTTTTATCCACTCACGACTTCAGGCAACGGTCGATCCACTGTCATCGCATGATCGAGAACCCGTTGCAGATTGGCGGCGTGACGGAAACTCGGTTCCAGTTCCGCACCATCGGCCACAGCACGCGCAAAACGCTGGTAGTTCGTCTCTACCGTTCCCGCATCGATGTCCCGCCAGACCGGCGTTTCAATGTCCTCGCCGATGGAACCACGCAGGCTTGAGCCAGTGGGTGTGTGGAGGATTTCCAGCGCACCCTTGTCGCCATGGATCCGCAGCCGCAGCTCGTTCAGGTGCCCCGTTGCCCACCGGCTGGCGTGAATGACACCCAGCGCGCCATTGGTGTATTCCGCCATCATGACGAAGCTGTCATTCGCATCGAGCACATACTCACCGATATGGTTGTTATCCGCCTTTTCAAATGTCTTGAGACGTGCCGAGGCCCGCTCCACATCGCTGCCGATAGCATAGCTCGCAAAGTCGAGAATATGGATGCCGACATCGCCCAGAACACCGTTCGAACCGTGTCGGGTCGAAAGGCGCCAGAGCCATTTGCTTTCAGTTTTCCAGTCGCCCCATGTCTTCGAGACTAGCCAGCTTTGCAGATAGGACGCCTCGAAATGGCGCACCTGGCCGATCTCACCCGCCATCACCATTTCGCGCGCCTTTTGCAGGGGCGCGACATTGCGATAGGTCAGGTTGACCATGTTGATGACATTTGCCTGCTCGGCAGCATCCGCCATTTCAGCGGCTTTTTCGTAGCTTTCTGCAAGCGGTTTTTCGCAGAAGACATGCTTTCCCGCGCCCACCAGCGCAAGTGTGGTCGGATGATGAATGGCATCCGGCGTGACATTGGCAACTGCATCGAAACGGCCCCACTCCAGCGCATCCTCAAGCCGGGTGAAGCGGTTGTGGATGTCGTGATTTTCAGAGAAGCCATCGACACGCTCCGCCGAAACGTCACATGCGGCAACCACCTCGACGCCCTCGATGGCCTTGAAGGCTTCGGCATGGTTTTTCGCCATGCCGCCTGTTCCCAGAATAAGAAGACGCATCATGCACCTCAACGATAACCGGCTTCGCCCGGCTTGTGCAGTTTAGGCCCACGCTCGACAATCGGCTCCAACGCCTTTTCGACCGGAACATTCGGCGCGGTGTGAATGCCCGTCCATGCCGGTTGCGGATTGTAGGCCCATTTGACCGAGTTGCGCAGAACTGTCTGCACATTCGCATCATGATAGGTTGGATAGGTTTCATGACCGGGGCGGAAGTAGAACACATTGCCCGCACCGCGCCGCCATGTCATGCCGGAGCGGAAGACTTCACCGCCCGCAAACCACGAGATGAAAACGGTTTCGAGCGGTTCCGGCACGGAAAACTGTTCACCGTACATTTCCTCGTTCTCAAGCACAAAGTTCTCGTCCAGCCCCTGTGTGATCGGATGGCCGCGATTGACCACCCAGAGCCGCTCACGCTCGCCCGCTTCACGCCATTTGAGCGCACAGGGCGTTCCCATCAGACGCTTGAATATTTTGGAGAAATGTGCGGAATGGAGCACGATCAGCCCCATGCCTTCGAAAACGCGCTTCGCGACGCGTTCCACAACCTCGTCACTGACGCCACCATGATCCTTGTGGCCCCACCAAACGAGCACGTCGGTCTTGGCGAGACGCTCTTCAGTCAAGCCGTGCTCCGGTTCCTGCAAGGTGGCAGTCGTCGCTTCGATGGCGCTATCCTCGCTCAGCGCCCTGGCGATAGTGTTGTGCATGCCGTCCGGATAAACCAAACGCACTGTTTCATTGATCTGCTCGTGAATGTTTTCACCCCAGACGATGGTACGAATAGGCACGAGTATTCTCCTTGCTGCGGGCATTACAGCCCATTTGTCTCATGTGTCATTATGCTTGGGAGGTCAGCGTCAGATGGCACGACCCTTTTCATCGAAACGATGAATGTTTTCACCCATCGGGGAAACCGAAAGCGTCTCACCTGATTTACGCGCCGCCACGCCGCTTTCGCGGACCACCAGCGGTTCCTCCAGGCCGAGATCGATATAGACATAGGTATCGGAACCGAGAATTTCGGTATGGATTACCTGACCGGTCCAATGACCATTTTCGTGCACGATAGCGAGATGTTCGGGACGCAAACCCACCGTATGCGCGCCAAAAGGCTCACTATATCTGCCGGTCAGGAAATTCATCTTCGGTGATCCGATGAACCCGGCGACGAAAAGCGAATTTGGCTTTTCGTAAAGCTCGAGCGGCGTTCCGATCTGCTCCACGCGTCCGTCGCGCAGCACACAGATGCGGTCGGCCAGTGTCATCGCCTCCACCTGATCGTGCGTCACATAGATCATGGTGGTGTCTTCCATGCTCTGATGGAGCCTGGCGATCTCAAGCCTTGTAGCCACACGTAGTGCCGCATCGAGGTTGGACAAGGGTTCATCGAAGAGGAACACTTTCGGATCGCGCACGATGGCACGACCAATCGCGACACGCTGCCGCTGCCCACCGGAAAGCTGGCGTGGCAGGCGCTCGAGATAAGGCGTCAGCTGCAGCATCTCCGCAGCCTTGTGAATGCGGCTCTTGCACTCATCCTTGCTCTTGCCCGCGAGCTGCATGCCGAAGGCCATGTTCTCGTAGACTGTCATATGCGGATAAAGTGCATAGGACTGGAACACCATGGCGATGCCGCGCTTCGAAGGTGCGAAGCTGTTGACGACCGTTCCGTCGATGGACAGATCACCCGATGAGATTTCCTCCAAACCTGCAATGAGGCGCAACAGCGTGGACTTTCCGCAACCGGATGGACCGACGAAGACCATGAACTCACCGGGTCGGATATCCATATCCACGCCCTTGATGACCTCGAAGTTACCGAAAGACTTGCGCACATCGCGCAACTGAAGTTCTGCCATGGTTGTACCTAACCCTTTACGCCGCCTGCCGTCAGACCGGACACGATCCGCCGCTGGAAGATGAGCACGAGGATGACGAGGGGAACCGTCACGATGACGGAAGCCGCCATGATGTTGCCCCAGGGGATTTCAAACTGACTGCTGCCGGACAGAAGCGCGATAGCCACTGGAACGGTGCGCTGGCTGCCCGAAGAGGTGAAGGTGAGCGCAAACAGGAACTCGTTCCATGCCGAGATGAAAGCGAGCAATCCGGTTGTCACCAGCGCCGGCCACATGAGCGGCATGAAAACACGCGTGATGATGACCCATGGCGATGCACCATCCACGATGGCCGCTTCCTCAATCTCGATTGGCAGGTCACGCATGAAGGTGGTGAGGACCCAGACCGTAAACGGCAGCGTGAAGATCATATAGGAGAAGATCAGCGCCAGCGGCGTATTGAAGATGCCGAGGAAGCGGATCAGCTCGAACAGACCCGCCAGAACGGCGATCTGCGGAAACATGGACACCGAAAGAATGGTGAGCAGTAACAAGCCCCGTCCGCGAAAACTCACACGCGCCAGCGCGTAGGCAGCCGTCACCGCCAGCAACAGCGAGATTGCCACCACCACGGTCGCCACCAGCAGTGAATTACCAAGACTGCGTAGGAAGCTGCCCTGCGTGAGAACACCGGCATAATTGTCGAGCGAGAAACTGCTTGGCCAGTAATCGACCTGAAACAGCGCCGTCCCGGATTTGAGACTGGTGATGATCGCATAATAGAACGGGAACACCGCGATCAAAATGATGAGCGCCACCAGCAGATAGAAGCTGAGGGTTTTCACATAGTGCATCATGCTATTCCCCCCTGCTGCCGACATTGACGCGTCCGAAGAACATGTAGAGCACGGTGATAGCCGCAATGATGAGGAACAACATTGTCGATGCTGCCGCACCATAGGCGAATTTGTCGAAATCGAAGAGATTTTCGCGGGCGAAAACCGACATGGTCTTGGTCTGCGCATTATTCGGCGTCAGCACATAGATCAGGTCGAAGATGCGCAAGGCATCCAGCATACGGAAGATGATCGCCACCATCAGCGCCGGACGGATCAGCGGCAGCGTTACCCGCCAGAACACCTTGACCGGATGCACGCCATCGATCTTGGCCGCTTCGTAAATGTCGGATGGCACCATTTGCAAACCGGCCAGAATAAGCAGCGCCATGAAGGGCGTCGTCTTCCAGACATCAACAATCAGGATCGCGACCATCGCGGTGTCGGGATTGGCCGTCCAGGCGATCTTCTGGCTGATGAGGCCCAGATTGAGCAGGATATGATTGAGGATGCCGAACTGGTCGTTGAGCATCCAGCCCCACATCTTGGCTGAAACAATCGTCGGGATTGCCCACGGGATCAGGATTGCGGCGCGCACGAGCCCACGCCCCCGGAAATTCGCATTCAGCACCAGAGCGACGATCAATCCAAAAATCGTTTCAAGGCTGACTGACAGAATAGTGAACCGGATCGTGTTCCAGACCGCACCCCACCAGGCGGGATCAGCCAGAAGACCGCGATAAACGGTACGACCGCTCTTGAGCGTCACCCAGGACAGATAATTGTTAAAGCCAACGAATTCCGCCGTACCGAGGCTCGCCAGCGATGCATTGGTGAAACTGAAATAGATGGTCCGCAGCAGCGGCCAGCCAGCCACCAGCGCCAGCACGATCAGTGTTGGTGCGAGAAACACCCATGCCGACCGGATACGTTGCGCGCGCAGATCGGAGTGAACCCGGCTTGTTGTTGCCGAGCTCCCCGAGATATCGAGAGAAGTCTCCGTCATGATCCCACTCTTGGTCCTGCTCAGAGAAACTGGAGCGTCCGGGCTGCCCTTTTCGGGGGCTTGGGAGGACAACCCGGACGCGGCTTGATCGGTCCCTACCAGCCGGAGCCTTCCAGCTCAGTCAGCTCGACCTCAAGCATTTCGAGATTCTCCGCAGCCGTACCGTTGCCCGAGAGCGTCTTGTGCACGGCAGTCCAGAATTTCGACGACACTTCGTTGTATTTCACCTTTGTCGCAGCCGACGGGCGCGGCACTGCATTCTGGAAGATCGGCTTCCAGTTTGCCATGAAAGGCTGCGCTGCAATGATATCCTTGTCGTCGTAAAGCGCTTCAATGGTTGGCAGGCGCGAAATCTGGACCGCCTGCACCTTTTGCACTTCCGGCGAAGCCAGATATTTCACCAGCGCGATGGCAGCATCCTGCTTGGTGGAATATTTGGAAACGGCAAGATTCCAGCCGCCAAGCGTCGAGGATGGCGCGTCACCCTCCGCACCGGCAGGCAATGGCGCAACGTCGAACTTGCCTTTCACGCCGCTATCGGCACTGTTGCCAAGCGCATAGGCATAAGGCCAGTTGCGCATGAAGACGGCATTGCCGGTCTGCCAGACGCCACGCGATTCCTCTTCCTGATAGGCGAGTGCGCCCTGCGGCGATATCGAACCGATCCAGCCCTTGGCGCGATCGATCGCTGCCGCAGCCTTTTCATTGTTGATGGAAATCGTACCGTCGGCTTCGACGATCTGGCCGCCACCCGACGACTTTACCCATTCAAGCGCATTACAGGTCAGGCCCTCATAGGCATTGCCCTGAAACACGAAACCCCAGAGATCGGACTTTCCCTCGGCCCGCTCCTTGTCCATGATTTCCTTGGCAGTCGCCGTCATCTCGTCCCAGGTCTTGGGAACCTGCTTGTTGTATTTTTCGAGGAGATCCTTGCGATAGAAAAGTGCCGGAGCATCAGTATAGAATGGCAACGCAACCAGCTTTCCATTCACGGTCTGCGACGCGATAATGGACGGGAAATGCGCGCCCGTGACATCCTTGGTGGCTTCCGTCAGATCAACAAACTGTTCGGACAGCTGCGGCGCCCAGACTACATCCGTCTGGTAAACGTCGATATCGGCGTTACCGGCTGCAAGCCACAGACGATACTGGCTGAACTGCTCGCTGCTTGACGATGGCATCGAGACGATGTTGACCTTGTTGCCGGTATCCTTCTCGAACTTGACGATCTGCTCCTGCAGAAACTTGATGTTATTGCCCGTTGAATTGGCTGCGATGGAAATCTCCACCGCATGAGCGCTCACTGTCGCCATACCAAATGCCACGCAGGCCGCGAGCACACCCTGAAAAGCCTTCATTGTTCCCTCCTCCCATCCATTCTGTAAGCGGTTTGATAAAATCGAAAACGGTTTGGATGACGAAAAGGTTGCAGAGGACCGCATTTCTGTCAAGCCGCAGATTCTGCACCATGCTTCACTTCATCCAACACCAACCATGAAACAGCGATATTTCAATATCTTACCGTTCCGTTTCATTGTTGATTGTCGGTCTGGAACCTTAGCTTCCCAAACATCACAAAGCGAAAACTGAAACAAACTTGAAATCGGTTTGGTTTTCGTGCACCCTATATGTTGCAGCAGTTCAAAGAACTCAACCGACCAATTGTTAATCGCAAGGAAGCGGCTATAATCCGCTGCCTTGCCTGCCTGAATAATTCGAAAGCCAAATGAAGCTCCGTGAATTCGCCAAACATCTCGGCCTCTCAGCCACGACCGTCAGCCGGGCGTTGAGCGGCTATCCCGAAGTGGCGGAAAGCACGCGCAAGCGGGTCATGGACGAGGCTGTACGTCTCGGTTACCGGCCTAACGTCAACGCGGTCAGACTGGTTACCGGGCGTGCCGGTGCAATCGGCGTCGTGATGGGCCGCAACAGCGAGTTTCATTTCGCCGAGTTCATGCGCGGCATGGCAGAACGGCTCAGTCAGGATGAAGTCGATATTCTCGTCAGCCCGATTGCAAACAACGGCACCGACGACGAAGTGCAGCTTTGCCGACGTCTGGCCACCAGCCATCGCGTCGATGCCATCATCGTGACATCTCCAAAGCCCAATGATGAGCGCATCCGCATGCTGCACGAACTGGGCATGCCATTCCTCGTGCACGGACGGTCTGAAACCGATATTCCGCATGCATGGCTCGACATCGACAATGAAGGCGCGGTTTACCGTTCGACTGCCCATCTGCTCGACCTCGGCCACCGTCGCATTGCGATGATAAACGGTCGCTACGGCTTCACCTTTTCGCTTCATCGCGACGAAGGCTACCGGAACGCTCTCGAAAGCAGAGGCATCGCCTTCGATCCGGAACTTGTCGAGCACGGCGACTTCACGGACGAGATCGGTTATCGTCTCGCGCGCAAACTTCTGGAGCGCGATCCGCGCCCGACCGCGTTTGTTGCCGGCTCTATGATGACTGCGCTTGGCATATACCGGGCCGCGCGCTCTTTCGGCCTGACTATCGGCAAGGATATTTCCGTCATCGCCCATGACGATGTCATCTCGTTCCTGAGCGCCGACAATATGGTGCCGTCCCTGACCGCAACCCGCTCGTCGATGCGCGCTGCTGGAAAACGTTGTGCCGATCTCCTGATGGACATACTCGACGGACGCGCGGCAACCGACATCCATGAATTATGGCCGGTCGAACTGATCCTGCGAGAATCAGCAACCCGCGTGCCGGAATGGGCCTAGTAATATTCAAGATTTGACGCGATTTGTCAGATTCAGGCCGCTGGTGTAGATTTGTCGTGCAACGCGGAATTGGTTCAGCACGTAGAAATACGCATCTGAAACCAAACCGCGTTGCATGCGGTTTATATCGGAGTAAAAATTGCGTAGTGAACAATCTATTCTTCAAATTTCCATAGCGGTTACTATTCTGGTTGCTGGTTTCGGTGTCGTTTTCGGCCTGTTATCCGGCTCATTTTCTATCGTTTTCGATGGTGTTTACATGCTGGCTGATGCTGCGATGAGCGGATTAGCTCTCCTCGTCTCACGCCTCATCGCCCTTTCTGCCTTGCCGGAACAGCCACGCGGAAAATTGCGCGATCGCTTCACAATGGGCTTCTGGCATCTCGAACCGATGGTGCTTGGCCTTAACGGTATGATGCTCACCGGCGTTGCGATCTACGCGCTCATCAACGCAGTCGGCAGCCTGATGGATGGCGGACGCGATCTCGAATTCAGCTACGCGATTTTCTATGCTGTCGTTGCCCTGATTGCCTGCCTCGGTATGGCACTCCTGGAAATGCGTGCAAACCGAACCCTAAAATCAGATTTCGTCGCACTCGATGCCAAAGCCTGGATCATGTCCGGCGGCATAACCGCGGCACTTCTGATCGCTTTTTCGGTCGGCTATGCCATTGAAGGAACAGAACTCGGCTGGCTGACGCCCTATATCGATCCGGCAGTTCTCGCGGTTGTTTGTCTTGTCATCATCCCCATGCCAGTCGGCACGATCAGACAGGCATTGGCTGACATATTTCTTGTTACGCCTGTCGACCTTAAGCAGCATGTCGATGCGGTTGCGGAAGAGTTCGTCAAACGCAACGGCTTTCTGTCATACCGCGCTTATGTCGCCAAGGTCGGTCGCGGCAAGCAGATCGAACTCTATTTCATCGTTCCGTCCGATCTTCCGCCACGAAAGCTCGAGGAGTGGGATGCGTTACGCGACGAAATCGGTGATGCACTCGGCGGTGAGGGACCGGACCGGTGGTTGACCATCGCATTTACGACGGATGTGGAGTGGGCCGTCTGACCTGAATGGTTGTTACTCGTTCGTCAGCGACAACTGTCGGCGCAGCCGCATCGTGCGGCTGTCCCCCGGCTGACGAGGCAGCCGATTGAAAGCATTCAAATAATTGGTCTTGGTGCGCATGATGTGCGCCTCCAGTATTTCCCGCAATTCCTCGGGCTTGTCGGCATCGGCCAGCTCGATGATGGTGGCATGGTCGGCGAAGGATCGCGCAGGCTCGCCTTCGGCACCGATGGCAAGATGTGTCCGCAAGGCTGCGACGCGCCCCAGAATGCTGTCATAGGCACGGGCGAGATAGCGATTACCGCAGACGCGGAAAAAGGCCAGATGGAATTCGGTGTCGCAACGCCCGTAAGCGCGCAGATCGTCCTCATCTATTGCCGCACGCATAAGATCGTACTGCTTTTTCAATTGAGAGACGAGCTTCTTGCGATTGCCGATTAGCGCCAACCGCATGGCCTGATCTTCCAGCCCGACGCGGAAATCGCAAAGCTCGGCTATATCTTCCTGCGTCGGCGTGAAAACATAGGTGCCGGACTTCGGAACGATGTGAACCAGTTCTTGCATCTGCAGAATGTTGAGTGCCTCGCGCACCGGCGTGCGACTGACATCGAAAGCCGCAGCGAGCATGTCTTCGGAGAGGTTCTCTCCGAATTGAAACTCTGCATCGACAATGGCACCGCGAATACGTTCGGCGATGCTGCTTGCCAGCGACTTCTTGCTCTTGCCTCGAATCTCTCTCATGTCCGAATCTTACAGACGCCTTATTGCGACGTATAGAGCGGTTGAAACCGCATTCAAATTACACCCATCAACGATGACGGGCCCGGCCGAAAACCGGACCCGTCAATCTGATTAGTCCCGTTTGGCTTTCAGGCTCATGCAGAGGAAGAAGCCAAGGATCGGGAAGATGGACAAAGCCAGCAGCGACAGCGAGAAGCTGTCAGTCGTGGATTTGACCCAGCCGACCAGATAGGGCCCTGTGAACCCGCCAAGCTGCGCAAAGCCATTGATGGCCGCAAGTCCACCAGCAGCAGCGGCGCCGGACAGGAATTGCGTCGGCAGCGTCCAGAACACGCCGAGATAGGACCACAGGAAGAACGCGCAGACCGACAGGAGCACGAGGCTCAGGATCGGCGACGGAGCCAGCGCGCTGGCGGCAAGAAAGACACCGCCGAACAGGCCGGCAATTGCCGTGTGGATCTTGCGCTCGCCGGTACGATCCGAACTGCGCGAAATCACGACAAGTCCGATCGCGGCAAACACGAACGGAATGGCCGAAATGAGCCCGGTCTGCGCTGCGGTATAATCGCCAAGGCTCTTTACGATCTGCGGCAACCACATGATCACGCCGTAAACAGCGATACCGTTGAACATATAAACCAGCGTCAGAAGCCAGACGCGGTAATCGCTGAACACTTCTTTCAGCGAGTGACGGGTATCGGCCTGCTTGCCTGCATTTTCCTTGGCAAGTTCGGCCATCAGCCATGCGCGTTCGTCGGCGGTCAGCCAACGCTTGTCCTTTTCCGGACTGTCGACCAGATAGAAGAAGGTCACGACACCGAGGATCACGGCGGGAAGCCCTTCAAGAATGAACATCGCCTGCCAGCCATGCAAACCGAAAAGCCCCTCGCCCGCATCCATCAGCCAGCCGGAGAACGGTGCGCCCACGACGATGGAAAGCACGGTTGCAGTCATGAACAGGGCCGTTGCGCGACCACGTTCCTTGGCCGGGAACCAGTAGGTCAGATAAAGCAGAACGCCCGGCGCAAAACCGGCTTCTGCCACGCCAAGCAGGAAGCGCAGAACATAGAACGAAACCGGGCCCTGCACGAAAGCCATGGCGCAGGACACGATCCCCCACGTGACCATGATGCGCGCAATCCAGACGCGCGAGCCGAGCTTGTGCAGCATCATGTTGCTCGGCACTTCGAACAGCATATAGCCAATGAAGAAAATACCCGCACCGATGCCGAACATATAGGGTGTCAGGCCGATATCATTGTTCATGTGAAGCGCGGCGTAGCCGATATTCACACGGTCGAGATAGTTGACGATAAAGCAGATAAAGCAGAACAGAACGATCCGCAGATTGAGCTTGCGAATGGTGCTGTCGCGCAGGTCGGGCGTTGCGCCGACCGCACTCAGAGTGGAATTGACCACGATGTCCTCCCAGGTCTCCGCTCACGTTCCAGCATGAGCGGCATGCAATAATCTTTGCGGGAGCTGTCACACGTTAATGCGCGCTCCCGTTCAGAGCTTCATCAGCGGAAATGGAACCGAGGCCAATCCGGCTCACTTCCAACAGATAGGCAATCCCGATCACGGACAGGCCACGAGCACTGATCCGGCCGTTATCGTCTCACTCCCACTGCAATGATTAGCGTGCAAACAACTACTTTACAAGTAGCATACAAAATCTTGTACCTTAGATTGACAGAAGTGTCCGCACATGGCTTTTAAAGCCACTGTCGCCGAATGGTTGAGTCTGCAGATTCTCTTCGGTGACCTATGGGCGCGCAACAGCGTCCATCTTCGAGGAGGAGTATTTCATGACGACAAGTTCAACAGCGTTTCTAGTCGATTTTTTTGCAGACCGGGTGGTGCTTGTCACCGGCGGTGCATCGGGCATTGGCAAGGCCGTTGCTGAAAAACTCATCGCGCTCAAGGCCAAGATAGTGCTTTGGGATGTGAACGGCGCGCGCCTGCAGGAAATGGCGGACAAACATGGCGAGCAGGTTCTGACGGCCATTGTGGATGTCTCTGACAAGGCCGCAGTTGATCGCGCAGCGCATGATATCGCCGCCAAATGGGGTGGCATCGATCATCTCGTCAACAACGCAGGCATCATCGGTCAGCGCATGACCGTGAAGGACTTCGATGCGGACGAACTGGATCGGGTGCTGGCCGTCAATCTGAAAAGTGTATTCTACGTTTCCAGTGCTTTCCTCAACAATCCGGGCATCAAGCCGAGTAAATCGATTGTTGGCCTGTCTTCCATCGCCGGCCGTACCGGCGGCATGGTCGGCAATATCGCCTATGCGACGACCAAGGGAGCAATCGCTTCCTACACCTACGCACTCGCCAAGGAGCTTGCGCCGGAAATCCGCGTCAATGCACTGGCGCCCGGCGTGATCGACACTGAAATCCAGAAGGACGTCTTTGCCGATCCCGCCAGTATCGCGAAAATGGCCGACCTCATTCCGTTGAAGCGGCTTGGAACTGCCGACGAAGTTGCAGACGCAGCCATCTGGCTGCTGTCGCCGGGAGCGGCCTATATTACCGGTGTTGTGCTTGACGTTTCGGGCGGGCGATAAGGAGACAATGATGACGCAGGCAAAGACCCTGAAAAGCCTCATCGAAACCGGTCGCATCATTCAGGCGCCGGGCGCACCCGATCCGTTGACCGCTCGTCTCGTGCAGCAGGCAGGGTTTCCGGCCATTTACATGACCGGGTTCGGCGCGACGGCAAGCCGCCTCGGCACGCCCGATCTGGGTCTTCTCACACAGACCGAAATGACAACCCATGCGCGGGATATGACCCGCGTGGTGGATATTCCGGTCATCGCTGATGCCGATACTGGTTACGGCGGCCCGGCCAATATCGTTCGTACGGTGGAGGAATATATCCAGTCCGGTGTTGCCGCCATTCATCTGGAAGACCAGATGGCGCCGAAACGCTGTGGCCAGCTTGCCGGTATCCGGCTGATCCCCGCAGAAGAAAATGTGCGCCGCCTCAAATGCGCGATTGCGGCGCGCGCCGACAAGGACCTGCTCCTGATCGCCCGCACCGACGCCATGCCTGCGGCCGGTGCGGAAGAAGCCATCCGTCGCGCGAAAATGTATCAGGATACGGGTGTCGATCTTGTTTTCGTCGACGGCATCAAGACCATCGCGGAAGTCGAAGCTGTCGCCCGCCACGTCGACGGGCCGAAGGTCGTCAGCATTGTCGACGGCAACGAAACCGTGGCTCTGACGGCCACCGACCTCGAACAGATGGGCTTCAACGTCGTATTCTATGCACTTTCAACGCTTTTCTCGGCGGTGAAGGCGGTGAGCGACACGCTGTCAGTCCTCAAGCGCGACGGTACGCCGAAGGCCCGCTCCGGCGATATGATCACCTATCAGCAATATTGCGACATCGTTGATCTGAAGAAATTTCAGGATCTCGATGAGGAATATGGGTGGTCATAATCGGGTCAGCTGAGGCAGGCGGCAACGCCTGCCTTTTCAGGCACTAAGCTTCTTCGCCTGAATGCGCGGCGATGCTCTTTCGACCGTGATTTCATAATGGTCGCCCTGCGTTACCTCAGCGATCCGGCTCGGACGAAATGCTACGGCATTGATACCGCCATCGTGGCGCAAACTGTCGAACAGAATTCCGAACTCGCCACTCTCGCGCATCTCCTCGCCGAACTTCTGTGACGCAGCGTAATCTGCCGGATCATAAACAGCAGGTAGTGTCGCCTGTTCGCCGCATATATCGATGAAATCCTCTTCCAGCTTCGCCGTATAGACCCGAAAGGTGCGAGCCAGACTGTCCTGCTGTATCGCAACGGTTTCGCGACGCATGTGGTGCGCAACCTCGACGACGGACGTGGTCAGCCGCGCCGCCGCATACCAGGCGCCAAGCTCAGGACCATTGAAGCGCATGCCGCCCGGCGCGACATGCAGAAACGTCGCCATGACGATGCTGGAATTGGGCCTGCCGAACACCCACTCCTCATGGGGAAGGCGCTGCAATCGTTCACTGAGAAGACGGTCATTCGTCCAGCCAGCCAGTTCCATCACCGCTTCCAGATCGGCAGCAGTGGCAACCGTGTCAAAAAGACCAATCGGCGGGAAACGCGACGGGATTAGGCGATAGCTTGGCTGTGGCGCGGGATTGCGCTTCACGAGAACACCACGTCTTCATCGCGATAAGGTCGGAACTCGCGATCCAGTTCGTTCGGTTCCATATAAAGGCCGCCGCGCGCCGCATCCAGAAACCGGCGAGCTGTCAGCAAGCCATCCTGCAGACCGCTTGTTATCAGGCTCAACGGCGGATGACCGCCGAAGACACCGGACTGATTGGGCGTGTGCAGCCAGCGGATACCAGCTTTCCCATCTGGATAAAGTACGCCCAGCGCCTGATGAATGCCAAGCACGGCGGACAAGCGCATCAGCACATCCACATCCAGCGTGATATCGCGATGCTCGCGCACCGCCTTCACCCAGTTGTAATAGGTTGATCTGGAAGGCAGACCCAGCACCATCAGCCGTTGCTGCTCGTCCAGCCCCCACAGATCGGCAATGGTCAGAAATGTACGCAGGCCCGGCCCGCTCAATCGCTTGCGCGAATGAGGAGAAAAACGAGCCGCGTCGAGAACATCAGGCCCCTTGCCTATCATTGTCTTCAACACCGTATTGCTTCTGGCCATAATTGCCTCCGATCGTCCAGATCAGAATATAGTCCAAATTTGGACTTTTGCAACTCTACGGTGTTTCGAGCGATGAGACAGGCTTTATTCGGCGGCGATAAGGGGCGTTTCGGCAACCACATCCGGCATTGTATCGAAATGGACCGGAAGCAGCGAGACATAGCCGTTGCGGATATCCAGCACATGCGAATAGACGTTCTGGCCGTTTTCGAGCCGCGGCAGCTTGTCCTCATGCATGATGCTGATGACGATGGCTTGCGGGCAGCGCGTCTTCAGCGCCTCATGGAACCGCATCTTGGAAGCCGGATCGAGGGCACCGGTTGCCTCGTCGAGGAAGATAATCGACGGCTTGTGCAGGAGAATGCGCGCCAGCACGATCTTCTGCTTCTGGCCGCCGGAAAGAACCATATCCCAAGGCGTGCCATCGGCATCGGCGTCATTCATACGCTCGATGAATTCACCCAGCCCCGCCTCATGCAGGACGGCAGCAACAGCGAGATCGCTGAACAGGCTCTCATCGGCGGGCAGGCTGACAAGCTGCTTCAATGAGACGGAGGGGAACTTGGCCTCCTGGGTCGCATAAAACGAGGTGGCATTCTGCGGATAAATGATATCGCCGGTACCATATGGCCACAGGCCGTTCAGCGCCTTTACGAAGGAAGTTTTGCCCGAACCGGATTCACCGCGCATATAGACCCAGTCGCCTGAACGAATATTGATCACGCCAGAGCGCAGGAACGGTGCTTCGCTATCCGGTCCCTGCATGAGGGTGAGATCGCGTACCGACAGGCCGAAACGCGGATGCTGTTCAGCAAAAGCGAAGCGATTGATACCGGAGCGGCTGTAGAAATCGGTCGGGTCCTGAACATTCTCGATAGCCTGCGCGAGGCCGATCACGCGGCCCGCATTGGCGCGCAGATTGGCAATCGCCGGCATCACCTGAATGAACCACGAGCAATCGTTGATCATTGCTGCGACGAGTTCCGCGCCCGTTACATAGTTCCGGAAACTGACGGAACCGCTCATATAGGGCAGAAGGCCCGGAATATAGGCAACGATACGGTTCGACAGAAAGCCATAGGCTTGCGAGAAGGCGAGATAGGCAGCATCGAAACGATTGAGCCGGTTCCAGGTGCCATCGACATCCTTGTAGAGACGGTCGTTGACCGACCGCTGGACGGCCTCACCGCCGGATGCCGAAATCTGGAAACTGCGACGCAGCAGCGTTGTCCACTCGCCACGATAGGAACCTTCGGCCTTTTGGATGCCGAGATTGAGGCGCTCCAGACGCTTGCCGATCTTGATCGCGACCAGCGTTCCGAGCGGGACGTAGATCACGATCGCAGCAAAGGCCAAAACGGCGCTGCCATAACTGCCGAGGAAATCCAGCCCCTCCACGTGGGTGGACATTTCGATCAGCTTCTGGCCGATGAAGAAAGCAGACAGGAACACACCGACAATGCCCATGACGAGGCCGATGGCCCCGCCGGTCATGCCCTTGATCGATTCCTGCAGACGCTGATCGATATTGTCGGGCTGATCCTTGCCCCTGCCCTGTTGCAGATGGAAATGTGTATGCTTGCCGTTCAAAAGCGCAGTGGAGAACTGGTCGTTCAGCCATTTGCGCCATTTACGGTGCAGCGTCGTGGACAGGAAATGGCGGGAACCGACCAGCATCACATCCTTTGCCAGCATCAGCAGAACAAGAATGCCCGCATTGGCGGCAATGGTCATGAGAGGATGCTGAACAGGCGCAGTGTTGACGTTAACAATGGAATTCATGAGCAGGCCCGAGGCCTCGGCCACCCATACGGTGGTCTTGCTCACAAAGGCCGTCATCAGGAAGATTGCGATGGTGAGAACCCAGGCTTCCTTCCAGCGGTCGGAAACCCAATAGGCGCGCATCAGCCCCCAGAACGACGTCATGTCAGCCACGGCAGACCTCCCCCTTGCCTGCAAGGATTGCTGTCTGGTCTGCCGGTTTTTGCTCAATCCACACCTCGTTCTGACAACTGAGTGATAACGCTTTGTAACATATTGCAACAAACTGTGGTTAACGGAGTGTTAATAGTCAACACAAAAGCGGAGCACTAACCCGTGATCATAGGGGTTCGCATCAGCAACAAGCTGAAATCGTTGGGCTATCGGAAAGCTAATTATTTTGGATGAAGCGCACGTTTTACACCGGAAATTCGACGTTTCCGGGGATCATTGCCAATGATTCGAGCAAAAAGACTCTACTGAGCTGCGAGATAAGCCTGCAGACGCGGCACTACAAAATCGAGGAAGACACGGACCCGTTGCGGCAGTCGCGCGCCGCCAAGAAATACGGCGTGTACTTCCTCTATGTCATTCTCCACCGCCTCGGCCAGAACCTCCACCAATGCGCCAGACGCGAGGTCGTTCCGCGCGTGATAATCGCCGATACGAGCGAGCCCCAGCCCCGCGACCGCCATGCGCCGGACCGTCTCCCCATTATTGGCCAGCAGCGAACCGTAGACCGCGCGATCCACGATGCGACCGCTTTCCTTCAGCGGCCATACAGGTGCTGCACGGCGGAAATTGAAACCGATGCAATTGTGATCAATGAGATCATCTATGGTCAACGGCATCCCGCAGCGTTCCAGATAGGCGGGAGCCGCCACGATCTTGCGCCGAGCCGTGCCAAGCTTGCGCGCCATCATGCTGGAATTGGGCAAGGTGCCGATACGGAAAGCCACATCGGTGCGATCAAGATAAAGATCAACCAGCTCGTCCGACAGGGACAGGTCGATCACGATATTCGGATAGGCTGACAGAAATTCTGGCAACAAAGGCTCCAGCGCCAGCGTGCCCAATGCAACCGATGCATTGACGCGGACCGTACCGCCCGTGCTTGCAGAACCTTGCGAAAGTTCGCGTTCGACTTCCTCGAAATCGCGCAGCAGCCCCTGACTACGCTCATAATAAATCTGCCCCTCGGTCGTCAGCGACAGGCGGCGGGACGAGCGTTCCAAAAGCCGCACGCCGAGCCTTGCTTCGATACGGGATATGAGCTTGCTGATGGTCGAAGGGTTCATGCGCAGAAGACGGGCCGCTTCGGAGAAACTGCCTGTTTCCACCACCCGCAGAAAGACCTGCATTTCACCAACGCGATTATCCATCGCCCGCTCCATCTATGAAACCGTTTCACAGATAATGTGGTTTCCGAGCGGATTTTCAAGCCCGCGCGATTATCCTATTTCTGCTTCACGAAATCAAACCTGACCGAAAGCTGCTTGGTACAGGATCAACAAAATGACGGCCCGAAGCATGAGCCTCCCAAGCTCGCGCTCTTCACGCGAAACGCCGAAGGCCAGTCAACAGGAGATAATATGAAAATCGTGAACGCACACGGCGCGGCCATACCCGCGCTCGGCTTCGGTGTTTTCCGCATGACGGATGCGGAAGTGGAAAACGTTGTTCCAGCAGCGCTGGAAGCTGGCTTCCGCCATTTCGACACGGCGCAGATCTACCAGAACGAGGCTGCTCTCGGGCGCGCACTGGAAAAGGCCGGCGCACGACGCGAGGACCTGTTCCTCACCACGAAAGTCTGGGTCGATAATTACAGTCCTAACAAATTCAATACATCCGTCGACGAAAGCCTCGACAAGCTGAAAGTGGATCAGGTCGACCTTCTGCTTCTGCACTGGCCTGCCGACAAGGTGGCTATTGCCGACCAGATTGACATGCTGAACACAGTGCAAACGGCAGGCAAGACGCGCTTCATTGGCGTGAGCAATCAGAATGTCGCGCAAATGAAAGAGTCTATCCTTCGCAGTGCCGCGCCCATCGTCACCAACCAGATCGAGGTCCATCCCTATCTCGACCAGAATGCTGTAGCCGAGGCCGCAAAGGCAGCAGGCGTCGCTATCACCGCCTATTACGGTATGGCTGATGGCGCAGTGCCGCGCGACCCCATCTTGCAGGCCATTGGCGCCCGATACGGCAAGACTGCAGCTCAGGTCGGTCTGCGCTGGCTGATTGAACGCGGCTTCATCGCCCTTTCCAAGACGGCCAAGCCCGAGCGTGTCGCTGAAAATTTCGACATATTCGACTTTGAGCTCAGTGCTGAAGACATGACAGCGATTTCCAAACTCGCCCGTCCCGATGGACGACTGGTCAGCCCCGAAGGTCTGGCCCCAGTCTGGGACAAATAACGGAGACTATGATGAGCACGATGACGTCTCACGACAGCGCGACGAAGACGGCCGGTTTCAACTGGCCGCTTCTGGCGCTTGCAATCGGTGCCTTCGGTATTGGCACCACTGAATTTGCACCTATGGGTCTGCTGCCGGTCATTGCCGACGGCGTTGACGTTTCCATCCCGACAGCCGGGCTTCTGGTCAGCGCCTATGCCATCGGCGTGATGGTCGGCGCACCGATCATGACGCTTGCCTTCGGGCGGTTCGGCAAACGCACGGCCCTGATGCTGCTGATGGGTATCTTCACGCTTGGCAACATCCTGTCGGCTCTCGCACCGGACTACTGGACGCTGCTTGCAGCACGCTTGGTAACAAGCCTCAATCACGGTGCATTTTTCGGCCTCGGTTCCATTGTTGCAGCCAGCGTCGTGCCTCCTGAAAAGCGGGCAAGCGCGGTTGCCACCATGTTCATGGGTCTGACAATTGCCAATATCGGCGGCGTCCCGGCTGCGACCTGGATCGGCCAGCAGATCGGCTGGCGCATGTCATTTGCCGGTACTGCTGTTCTGGGTCTGCTCGCCATCTCGGCGCTCTGGCTTTCACTGCCGCGCGGTGAAGCAGGCAAGATGCCCGACATCCGGCGCGAGCTTGGCGTCCTGATGCGCCCGACCGTGCTGATGTCGCTCGCAACAACCGTCATGGGCGCTGGCGCCATGTTCACGCTCTACACCTATGTAGCACCTGTACTGACCGACCTTACCGGCGCTTCGGAAGGCTTCGTGACGCTGGCGCTTATTCTTATCGGCGTGGGCTTCACTATCGGCAACGCGCTCGGCGGACGCCTCGCAGACTGGTCGCTCAATGGCGCGACACGGATATTTCTTGCAGCAGTTGCCATCATCAGTCTGGCACTGCCGTTCCTGCTGGGAAGCCATATCGGCGCAGCAATCGGCCTGCTCGCCTGGGGTGCGGCGGCCTTCGCCATCGTTCCTCCGGTTCAGACCCGCGTGATGCAGGCTGCATCGGAAGCACCGGGGCTGGCATCGTCGATCAATATCGGTGCGTTCAACCTCGGCAATGCGGTGGGCGCGGCCCTTGGCGGCGGCGTCATCAGCGCAGGCTATGGCTATGCAGCCATTCCCGTCGCAGGCGGTCTTCTGGCAGCGGCAGGACTGTTGTTCACACTGTCCCGCCGCCCGAAAACAGCGCTGGCGCCATCGGCCTGCTAATCCAACGTTCTCCTGAAGCGCAAAAGCGCCAGCGACGCAAACAGGAACACGAAAAATATGAGGGCGTTCACCTCTCCGGCGATGTCGGAAAGGTGGGCGCCCTTAAGCATGACTGCGCGGACGATCCGCAGAAAATGCGTCAGCGGAAAAATTTCGCCCAACGCCTGCGCCCAATCAGGCATACCACGAAACGGGAACATGAAGCCGGACAGCATCAGCGATGGCAGAAAGAAAAAGAAGGTAAGCTGCATGGCCTGCATCTGTGTGCGCGATGCCGTCGAGATCGTGTAGCCGAGCAGGACCAGCGACAGGACGAAGATCAGCACGCAGGTCAGGAGAAGTGCCAGCGATCCCACAAAGGGCACGCCGAACAGAAGCTTTGCCGCGACCAGCACGACCACAACCTGCACGCCGCCGACGACCAGAAATGGCAGAACCTTGCCCAGCATGATTTCGGCAGGCGTGGCGGGCATGGCAAGCAGGTTTTCCATCGTGCCGCGTTCGGTCTCACGGGTCAGTGCCATAGCCGTCATCATCACCATGGTCATTTGCAGGATGACGCCCAGCAGGCCGGGAACGATATTGTATTGCGATACGCCTTCCGGGTTGTAACGCCGATGCACGATGACCTGTAGCTGGCTTCGCGCGGCATCTGCGGCTTCGGCCTGCTTGCCCTGTTCACGCAGGAGCGCCTGACCTGCGACGGTTCCAAGCGTGGAAATGGCACCGCTTGCCACTGACGGATCGGTCGCGTCGGCCTCGATCAGAATTTGCGGCTGTTCGCCGGCATCGACACGCCTTGCGAAATCCGACGGGATTGTCACCACGAAGGAAACCGTTCCATCGGCAATCAACGCCTCGGCTTCCGCCGCACTTTGCACGACATGGTCGAAACGGTAATAGCCTGTGGTTTCCAGCGCAGAAATCATGGCGCGCGTATAGTGATCCTGGCTGGTCGCGACCAGTGCGCTCGGCAGGCTCTTCGGATCATTGTTGATGGCAAAGCCGAAGAGCAGCAGCTGCATCAACGGGACGACCAGCATCATGGCGAAGGTGATGCGGTCACGCCGCATCTGGATGAATTCCTTCACCAGCATCGCGCCAAGACGCTCAAACGAGAACCAGCCGCTCATTGCTTATCGCTCCCTGAACTTCTGCCCTTCGACATATTGTCCTGCGCATTGGCCATGAACTGGATGAACACATCTTCAAGGCTGGTTTCACCCGCCTCGACGGTAATTCCTTCACGATGCCTGATCTTTTCCAGAGCCGCCTCAAGCTTCACCCTGTCGGACCCCACGACATGGAGCGACGCACCAAAAGGTGCAACCTGCTCGACACCCGGTTCGCCCTCCAGTTCGCGCGCCACTTCGCCGAGCCTCGGACCGTTGACGATAAAGGTTGTCAGCCCTGCCTTATCGATAACGTCCCGGACGGTTCCCGTCGCCAATAGCTTGCCATAGGAAATATAGCTGATGCGGTGGCAGCGTTCGGCCTCATCCATGTAATGGGTCGAAACGAGCACAGTCAGCCCGCCATCGGCGAGGCGATGTATCTCGTCCCAGAAGTCGCGCCGCGCCTTCGGATCAACCCCGGCAGTTGGTTCATCCAGCAGCAGAAGCTTTGGCTTGTGCATGATACAGGCTGCCAGTGCCAACCGCTGTTTCCAGCCGCCGGAAAGCGTGCCCGCCAGCTGGTCTCCGCGTGATGTCAGGCCCAGTTCCTCAAGTGTCCGTGCCACATGCTCCTTCACTGGCTTCAACCGGTAGAGACGCGCAACGAATTCAAGGTTCTCGGCAATTGTCAGGTCTTCATAGAATGAAAAGCGCTGCGTCATGTAGCCGACTTCACGCTTGATCTTCAGCCCTTCGGTACGAAGATCGAAACCAAGCACCTTGCCTTCACCCTCGTCGGGCGTCAGCAGCCCGCACATTATGCGGATGGTGGTCGTCTTGCCCGAACCGTTCGGCCCCAGAAAGCCGACAATCTCACCTTCGGCCACCGACATGCTCACATGGTCGACGACCGTAGCGTCACCGAACCGCTTGACGAGACCTTTGACATCGATAGCGTTCGCCATGGCCGCCTCCGCCTATCGGGCAGCCAGATCGACATCCACGATCTGGCCGGGCTGCAAAGGCGATGCGGGATCGACAGGATGCGCCTCGACAAGATAGACAAGCTTCTGGCGCGTTTCGAGCGAGTAGATGACGGGCGGCGTGAATTCTGGATCGGGCGAAACATAGCTCACACGGGCTTGCAGGCCGGGCGCGCAACCATCGCAGCGCACGGACAGCGTATCGCCCACCCGCACGGTCGAGAACTTGTCTTCCGGTATGTAGACCTTCAGCTTGACCGCACCATCGGGCAGCATCGTCAAAACCGGCGCAGACGGACCGGCAATATCGCCTGGATTGCGGATGACATCGGTGATCCGGCCCGGCGCAGGTGCTTCAATCGTTCGCTTGGTCAGATGCCAGCGTGCGGAATCCAGCTGCGCTTCGGCACTTTTGACGGCATTCTCTGCCGCCTTGATTTCTTCGGGGCGCGCGGGCAATCGACCGACCGCCAGATTGGCTGTGGCCTGATTGATCGAGGCCTCAGCCACTTCGACCTTGGTGGCCGCATCGTCAAGCTGCGCCTGTGTCATCACTCCACGTTTCGTCAGGTCTTGCGTGCGCAAAAGGGTTCGCTGGGCATCGTCTGCCTGTGCTTTGGCCGTCCTGACCGCCGCTTCCAGAACTGCAATTTCATCGGGGCGCTTGCCAACCTGCAAATCCGCCAGTTGCGCGCGTGCCTGCGCCAATGCTGCCTCGGCCTGCGCGACGGCGATCTTTGCGTCCGCATCCTCCGTCATTGCTATGGGCTTGCCCGGCTCGACACGATCCCCACGCCTGACGGCAACGGACTGAACCTGCGCCACTTCCAGCGGCGCAAGCTGCACGAATTCCCCCTCAACGTAACCAACAGCAAGGGGCTGCGCGCTGCATGCGGCGAAAAGATAAGAGGCGAAAGGAACAATACAGAGAATACTCATGCTTTCACCTCGCCGTCTTTGATGGCATCCTTCGCTGCGAGAATGGCCATCAAATTCTGGCGTGCGATTGCCGCGACAGCCGCCGCCTCTTCCGCGCCCATCGTGGACCAGCCCATGCGCCGTTTCACAGTTTCCCGGCCAATGCGGAAATAAACGATCTGCCCAAGCAGGGTGAAGATGAGAAGCCGTGTGGCCTCGCTCTCGGCAGGTTCGCCCGTCGCGACTTCCCAGATGGCGCAAAGCCTTTTGTGCGTCGGCTCGAAAACACCGGAATAGATGCGATCGAGTGCTGCGGTCGGATGCGCCAGTTCGCGCAAGAGAAACTGAACGATCTCGCCGGACTGTGGTTGCGCGACGATGAAATGCGTCATCCGCTCCAGCGCCAGACCGAGCTGCTGGCGGGCCGTTTCCTTCGTTTCGGCAGGTGCACTGATCACACCGTGATGTCCAAGCGCCTGCCCGGCTATGCCTTGTATCGTTTCGACAATATAGTCTGCCGCCGCCAGTCGCAGCCCTTCCTTGCCGCCGAAATGATACGCGATGGAACCGATATTCGCCTTGGCCAGACCGGCAATCTCACGCGTCGATGTGGCATCGAAACCCTTCGAGCCAAATAGTTGCAAGGCCGCGTGGATCAGCGCCGCTCGCGTCTGATCGACCGAAGGTGACGGAGGCTCTTGCCTTGTATGTTTCGCTTTGCTCATATCATGATTTAATCAATCGATTGATTAAATGTCAAGCACGACAAAAACCAAAGCGCCGATCCTGGATCAGCACCTTGATTTCACTGAAAATTATAGACGTCGTTCACCCCCGTCTTCCAACATGCCGCCCGACGGCGATCGGTGTCGGCATCTCACGGTGTGCATGAGAAAGCCCCTCCAATGCGGCCAGAATTCCGGCCTTCGCAGCGACCGCCTTGCCCACTGTGCTATCGACATGCAGCAGCATCTGCTCGGCGCTGGCGATTTCCGTATCGCCCCGCCTCAGACTGTGAAAGACATGCGCGCGTTTCTCGTCAAAGGAGAGCAACTGCGTTTCCACATGTAGCGCATCGCCTACCTTGGCCTCGCCGCGATGCATGATATGGGTTTCGACCGTGTAGTAGCTGTGACCGGATTTCAGATAGGCTTCGTCCACACCGATATGTGCCAGAAACCTGTCGGTCGTCTGGCCGAATACATCGAGATAACGATGCTCGGTCATATGCCCGTTATAGTCGATCCACTCCGGAATCACGCGCGCATCCAGAAGACGCAACGGGCCGGAACCTGCCTTGGAAGAGCCCGCCCCATCGAGCCGTGCAGTATAGGCATTGAGAAGCGCGCCCGCGCCCCAACCCTTGCCGTTCTGCTGATGCGCGAGAGCGCGAATGATCGCAACCAGATTTTCGTCACGAATCCGTTCCAGATCGTGGATTGAAAGCCCTTCATTCTGCTCGTCCGACTGATCCGCGATGCGGCTGATCAGGCTGTCATCAAGATCGGGCACATCTGTCAGCTTCGTCCATGGCCATTGTAGCGCAGGCCCGAACTGGGCGAGGAAGTGTCGCATACCTGCCGGACCGCCGGCAATGCGATAGGTCTGGAACAGCCCCATCTGCGCCCAGCGAAGCCCGAACGAATAGCGGATGATGTCGTCAATCTGCTCGACCGTGGCGATGCCGTCGCGCACGAGCCACAAGGCCTCTCGCCACAGCGCTTCCAGAAGCCTGTCGCCAACAAAAGCGTCGATTTCCTTTTCAAGAACGACCGGCTCCATTCCGGTCAGACGGTAGAGCGCGGACGCTCTTTCAATTGTCGATCCGCTGGTCTTTTCACCCGGCACGAGTTCCACCAGTGGCAACAGGTAAACGGGATTATAGGGATGCGCGATCAAGAGGCGCTCCGGATGCCGCAACCCAGCCTGCAACTTGCTTGGAAGAAAGCCGGAAGTGGACGAGGCGATCAGTGCATCGTCTGCGCAAGCGGCTTCAATCTCCGCCAGCACGGCAAGTTTAAGGTCAAGGCGTTCGGGAACGCTTTCCTGAATAAGCGCCGCGCCTGCCACCGCCTCTGCCAGCGAAGCGGAAAAGGACAGTTGCCCCTCCTGCGGAAGGCGCGCGGTGGTCAGCGCCGCCAGCGCTTTGCGTGCATTATCGAGAATGTGTTCGGTCGTCGCCTTTGCATCGGGCGACGGATCGTAAACGGCAACGTCGAAACCGTTCAGCAGAAAGCGTGCGGCCCAGCCGCTGCCGATGACACCGCTGCCGATGCAGGCAATCTTGGGAGGATGGCTGTTCATGGATATCACCAGCGCTTTGTAAGCTTGAGTTTTTCGCGGACTTCAGCAGGCGTCAGAACTTTCGTTCCCATATTAACGGCGATGGCTTTGGCCCGTTCGACCAGATCGCCATTCGACGCTAGAACACCCTTGTCGAGCCAGATATTGTCTTCGAGACCCACACGGATATTGCCACCCGCCAGCACGGCAAGGGCCGCATAAGGCAACTGATTGCGGCCAATGGAAAACGCCGAGAAAATCCAGTTGTCCGGCAGGTTGTGGACGATGGAAACCAGCGTCGCCAGATCGTCCGGCGCGCCCCATGGAATACCCATGCACAGCTGCACCAGAACCGGGTCATCAAGCAGACCCTGCTGTTGCAGCCATTGGGCGAGCGGCAGATGGCCGGTGTCGAAAATCTCGATCTCCGGACGCACGCCAAGCCGTTGTATCTGTCCGGCCATTTCCCTGAGCATAGCAGGCGTGTTGGTCATCACGTAATCGCCCTCGCCGAAATTCATCGTGCCGCAATCCAGCGTGCAGATTTCCGGCAAGAGTTCAGCGACATGAGCAAGCCGTTCCGTCGCGCCCGCCATATCGGTCTTGGCGGCATCGGGTGGCAGTGGAGCTTCTGGCGACCCAAAGACCAGATCACCGCCAACGCCTGCAGTCAGGTTCAGCACGATATCGACACCGGACGCCCGGATGTGGTCCACAACCTCGCGGAAAAGCTCCAGCTTGCGCGATGGTTCACCCGTTTCCGGATCGCGCACATGAATATGCGCAACGGCGGCACCTGCTTCCGCACTTTCAATGGCCGCATCCGCAATCTGGCGCGGCGTGATCGGCACCTTGTTTGAGCGGTGCGTGGTGGCTCCGGCACCGGTGACGGCAGCAGTGATGAATATTTCGCGGGCGGGCTTTAAAGGCATGATCGTTTCCCTCAATTTTCGCCGAGCTTGACAGGTCGCGAAATGCCGGGATTATCATTTTACGAAATCTATTTGGCGAAGAACGAAACATATGATCTTTGAACCCTCCGACGAAGAACTGAGCGTTACCCTGCTGGTCCTGCCGGATTGTTCGCTGATGTCGCTGGCCGCAACGCTGGACCCAATGCGCGGCGCCAACCGCGTGACGGGCCGCTCGCTTTATCGCTGGCGGGTGGTGTCACCGGATGGCAGCGATCCCGTCACATCCAGCGGCCTCAAAGTTGCGGCCAATGGCCGTTTCGAGGTCGGCGCGCAGGACATTCTCATTATCGTCAGCGCTTTTCATGCGCTGGAACATGCGACGCCGAAGCTTCTCGCCATGCTGCGCCAGGCGGCCAAGCAATCGAAACTCGTCGTGGGTGTGGAAGCCGGATCATGGGTGCTGGCAAAGGCGGGATTGCTCAACGGACGCAAGGCAACGACGCACTGGGAGGACATGGAAGCATTTTCGCAGCGCTTCCCGGAAGTCGAAATGCAATCGGATCGCTGGGTGCGGGATGGAGCTTTTCTGACAACCGGAGGCGCTGCCCCGGCGCTCGACGTGATGCTGGCACTCATTCGCGCCCGCCACGGCTATTCCATCGCGCTGGATGTGGCGAGCCTCTACATCTACGATGAGGTGAAACAGGCTTCCGACGCACAGCCGCTGGTATCCCTTGGCCGTTTGCTTAACCGCGAACCGCGACTGGCAGATGCCATAAAAATCATGGAAACCCATATCGACCTCCCGATCCCGGTGTCGAGCATCGCCCGAAGACTTGGCCTTTCCACACGAAGCCTTGAATTGCTGTTCGCCAATGTGATCGGGCAGTCACCGGGCAATTACTACCTGTCGCTCCGGCTGAAAGCAGCCCGGCGCCTGATCCTCGATACGCATCTTTCCATGGCGGATACAGCGGAACAGACCGGCTTTTCGTCGATCAGTTCACTGTCACGCGCCTTCAAGCGGCATTTCGGTCAGTCGCCGAGCAAGCTGCGGCAGTAAAGGCACCCTTACTTAAAGGCCCAGCCCCGACTTCACCTCAGCAAGTGCTGGTTTGCCGTCGAAAGTGGTCACGCCGTCAAGCCACGCATCAAGCTGCGCCGGGTTCTCCTTGATCCATTTCGTGACGGCATCCTTGGCTTCCATGCCATCGTTCAGGATCATGTTCATCATCGTGCTTTCCATATCCGTGTTGAACTTCAGGTTCGACACAAAGCGCGAGACGTTGGGACAGTCGGTTGCATAACCTTTGCGGGTCAGTGTTTCGACGGTTGCCGCACCATCATCCGGTCCGAACAGGTTTTCACCATTTTCCAGATAGGTGAGCTTGTAGCGAATGTTCATCGGATGCGGTGTCCAGGCAAAGAACACAACGGGCTCATCCTTGCGCACCGCATTTTGAACCTGCGAGAGCATGGCCTGCTCGCTCGATTCCGCGAGCTGGAAATCCTTCAGGCCGAACTTGTCCTGCTCGACCATCGATTGGATCGTGGCGTTGGCGCTGCTGCCAGCCTCGATGCCGTAAATCTTGCCGCCAAGCTGGTCCTTGAATTTTGCGATATCGGCATAATTCTTGATGCCAAGATCCTTGCCCGTCGCAGCAAGACCGATCTTTGCGCCTTCGAGATTGACGCTAGCCTGCTCGATCTTCTTGCCTTCAAGATAGGGTTTGCGCGCTTCTTCCTGAAGCGGCATCCAGTTGCCGAGGAAAATATCGATCTGTCCATTTTCCAGCGACTGGAAGGTGACCGGCACGGAAAGGATGGTTGTCTGCGGCTCGTATCCGGCTTTTTCAAGCAGCAGAGAAGCGAGCGCCGTCGTTGCAGTAATGTCGGTCCAGCCGACATCGGAGAATTTGGGTGCCTTGCAGTTTGCCCCTTCAGCGGCATGCGCCTGCACGCTGGCAAGGCTGGCGACGCTTGCTGCAAGCAAAAGAAATAGGCGTTTCATTATCTTCTCCCCTTTGTTTTTATTGAGAACAACATGATAGGGGAAACAGGAAACGCCTGTTCGCAATATGCGCAATCATCTTTGCGTTTTGCGCAACCCTTGACCATTGATCGGTCGGGCCGACTTCTGAAAGCTGCGCAAAACCGGGGCGAAATTTATTTCCCACCGCCATATTGCAGGTCGCTGACATGCTCCATCCAGTCAACGACTTTGCCGTCGAGCTGTTCCTGAATGGCTATATGAGTCATGGCATTGCTCGCGGATGCGCCGTGCCAGTGTTTCTCGCCCGGCTCAAACCAGACCACATCGCCGGGCCGGATTTCTTCAATCGGTCCGCCTTCGCGTTGCACGAGGCCAAGCCCGGCGGTCACGATCAGGGTCTGGCCAAGCGGATGCGTGTGCCAGGCAGTGCGGGCGCCGGGCTCAAAGGTTACGGTCGCAGCCGCAGCCCGCCGGGCATTATTGGGAGAAAACAGCGGATCGATACGGACATTGCCCGTAAACCAGTCGGCTGGGCCTTTTCCCGAAGGATCGGTTCCGTTTCGCTTGATATCCATGAGGCGTTTCCTTTCCTGTTCACAACGCAACATAGATCAACTTCACGGACTGTTCAGCGCCTTTTGGCCGGGTTCCGCTGCAAAATCACGTTATGCCGTTTCGCAAGTTCTGTGTTGACCGCTTCGATTTCCTGCGCCTTGCGCGGATCGTCCCAGCTAAGCTCCCGCGCCAGAATATCGGCGATTGCAGCAAGATTGCCGGTCGTCAGCGCCCCGTCGATTGCAAGTGTGGTGCGTCGCAAAACGACATCCGCCAGATGCACGACAAGCTCGTTGCGTGCGATCCATGCGATTTCCGTCGCGCTGACCGTGTCGGTTTCAGGCAGCATCGCAACCGTTACCCCGGCTTCCTCGCGGAGGATCGGCAAGGCCGTGCTGCCATAGCGCTTCAACAGGGTCTCAACCCGTGCGGCGGGCAATCTTGTTTCGGTGGCGTATTTCGTCACCCAAGCCTTGCGGGCGCGATCGTCGGACGGATAGTCCCTGCCGCCCCCTATGGGGAGGTTGCGCGTTGACACTTGCCGCGTCTTGTCGAACCGGCCCAGAACCTTGTCGGCCACTTCCTCGGCAAAGCCGCGGAATGTGGTCCACTTACCGCCGACCAGCGAAATGACCGCGAATGGCCGTTGGTTATCCGGCTCGATGACAGGCGCGGAATGATCGCGACTGATCAAACCCGGTTCGGAAGCATTGGACGCTGGAAGCGGGCGGATGCCGCTATAAGTGTAGACAATCTGGCTGCGGTCGAATTTGAGCTTCGGCAGCAGCGAACGCAGGCTGTCGATGAAATAGTCGGTTTCATGATCGTCGCAACGCACATTGTCCGGATCGTCCGATGGAATATCGGTGGAACCCACCAGCGCCAGACCGTGATAGTCGTAGACGAGACAGATGCGCCCGTCATCCGCCTCGAAATAGATCATTCGTCCGTTGAGGCTCTTCACCAGTTCGGGGTGATCGACAAGAATATGCGAACCCTTGGTGCCACCGATCATCTTGGTCGGCTTGCCGAGTGCAGCATTGACCCGGTCGATCCATGGGCCAGCCGCGTTGATGACCAGCTTCGGCCTCACCGCGAATTTTACGCCATCCGGCCCTTCAAAGCCGATAAGGCCGTTCTCGGCGGAAACCAGCGTCGTGAAATTGGCGGCAGCGCTTTTCGGATTGGCGCGCAGCCCGTCGCTGACGAGTTCATAGACCAGACGTTCCGGCTGGCTGACCTTCGCATCGTGATAGATGCCGCCCGCCACGATTGCAGGCGTGATATAGGGCATTTCCTTCGTCGCCATCTCCTTCAACAGAAAACGGTGACGTGGCATGACGCGCTCGCGCGCACCAAAATAATCGTAAAGTGCCAGACCGATCTTGATCAGCACGGCGCCACGGCTGCGTGGCGCGGTCGTCGAGCCGAACAGGGTGCGCAGCGCGGCCGTGATGCCCTTGGTCCATGAGAAGACAGGAATGAAAGTCGGCAGCGGCTCGACATTGTGCGGCGCATTCTTCAGGAGCAGGTTGCGCTCGAGGGTGGACTGGGCCACAAGCCCGAACTCGCCCGTTTCCAGATATTTGAGACCACCATGGATAAGCCGCGACGGCGCAGCACTTGTCCCTGAACCAAAATCCGCCTTGTCGACAATGAGACAGCTAACGCCTTGCTCGCAAAGATCGCGATAAAGGCCTGCTCCGTTAACCCCCGCGCCAAGGATGAGCACATCTACGCCCTCGGTCTCGAGTTGTCCGATACGGCTTTTCATTTCGGCATTGCCTGCGAAGTCATTCATCTTACTGTCTCTCTAGAGCATTCCCTGCTTTTCTCATATCATCGGAAATGCTCTATCTCTTTGTTTTTACGCATGTCTTTATCCCGAAACCGGTTCCCACTTTCGGGAGACATGCTCTGAGGCGCGGGACACGCCGTTTATTTCAATCCGTGAGCGCTTCGATCTTCGGCCAGATCGGTCCAAGCGCCGATGCAATCTCCCTGAAAAGCTGATAGCGCTTTTCATAAAGCGCGCTTCGCGCCGCATCCGGCTCATAGGTGCGGCCTATGGCATCGAGATCGCGCGGATCGCTGTAAACATCGGCAAAGACACCAGCGCCCTTGCCAGCGCAAAGGGCAGCACCCCAGGCAGCGGCCTCGTCCGTATCCGTGACGGTAACGGGCATGCCGAGAACATTGGCGAACATCTGCGCGAAAGCCGGACTGCGCGACACGCCACCAGTGAGGCGCGCGACGGAGATTGCAAACCCGTCTTTCAGGTGATCGACATGGATACGATGATTGAAGGCAATGCCTTCCCATATCGCGCGCAGCATGTCGCCCCGATCCTGCCAGCCGCGCAGACCGAAAAACGCACCGCTCGCCATCGCTCCATAGGGCGAACCGAAGAGGTAGGGATGGAACATTGCCGTCGAAGGCTTTGCCAGTGCCGCATCGATTTCCGGGCGCAGCATGTCGTGGATGGAACGCCCTGTTTCCTCTGCCTCGCGCCGTTCTGCCGGGCAGAGCTTGTCGAGAAACCAGTCATAATTGGCCGTCGATGCGGGCGAGATCGACATATTGTTCCATTCGCCCGGCGCAATGCCATTGCGGCAGAACCAGCTTTTGTCGACACGCGGTTCGGAAGACAGCGTTTCGTTGATGGAATAGGTCCCGGCAACCACGGCAACGGTCCCGATGCCAAGCCCGCCGACGCCAAGTGCTGAAGCGGTGACATCGTGCAAGCCACCGACAACCGGTGTTCCGGCAACGAGGCCGGTGCGTTCCGCGCATTCGCCCGAGACGCTACCCACAATTTCATCGGAACGCGACATGGGTGGCAGCGCATCCCAAAGCGCATCCAGCCCGAAAAGGGCCAGTGCTTCTTTCGAATATTCCTGCGTGTTGACATCGGTGAAGGAGGTCGAGGCTTCAGTGCGATCCGTGCCCACATCGCCGGTCAGGCAAAAGCGCAGCCAGTCCTTGCAGGCGATCACATGCGCGATGCGGCCAAAGCGTTCCGGTTCGTTATCCTTCACCCATGCCAGAATGGCGGATGGAGCCGATGCATGGGGAAGCTGACCCGTGGTAGTGATGGCCTGCTCTGCAACGGGACTATTGACCCAACGCTCCGCAACATCGACAGCGCGGCTGTCGAGCGACAATATCCCTGCGCCAAGCGGACGGCGGTCCTTGTCGAGCATGTAGATGCCATCACCATGCGCTGTGGTGGCGATGGCCAGAATGTCCGAAGCAGGCCGCCCGCTTTTGGCTATAGCTTCGGCAATCGCATCCGCTGTTGCATTCCAGAATTCATCCATGTCGCGTTCGACATGACGGGCGCGCGGAAAGGATTGCGCCACGCGACGGCGCGCAACGGCAAGGGTGGTTCCGTCAATATCGAACAATACGGCTTTGGTGACGGTCAGTCCGCTGTCGATTCCGAGCAGAGAGGGCATGTATCGTATTCCTGATAAATATGCGCGGGCTATTCTTGCTTGCCGCCTGTCCGGGCATTGGCGCGGGCAACCACCACGTTGATGCCTTGCGCCTCCATGCGCTCGATATGCGCGAAAGGCGTATCTTCATCCACGATGACGACATCAAAGTCGCTGAGTGCCCCGAAATTGTGCAAAGCGCGGCGCTCGAATTTTGTGTGATCAGCCAGAAGAATGCGCTTGGCGGCGCAGTCCAGCATGGCACGCTTGGTTTCCACCATTTCCGGCGACTGATGGAACAGAAGGTCGTCGGTGATCGCTGCAATCGAAATGAACGCTACATCGGCGCGAAGACGACGAATTTCGTGGATCGTCATGCCGCCGACGAATGCGTTGCACCAGTTATAGAGCTGACCGCCAAGGCCGAGCAGCGTCACATCCTTGATGTCACGCACCTCGTTCATCAGGATCAGCGAATTGGTGATGACGGTGAGCGGTCCCTTGCCGGGAAGATGCGGCACCATTTGCAGAACAGTGGTGGAATCGTCGAAGAAAATGGCCTGTCCCGGTTCAACGAACTGCATTGCAGCTTCGGCGATCAGTTTCTTTTCTTCCGACTGGCGGGTAACGCGATAAAGATCGCTTGCCTCGATCAGGCTTGTGGGCGCAGCCGACACGATGCCGCGCGACTTGCGAAACAGGCCACGGCTTACCAGTTCATCGACGTCGCGATGCGCTGTCATCAGGCTGATGCCGAACCGTTCGGTGAGGTCCTCGATACGCATCGAGCCTTCGGCCATTACAGTTTCCGCAATCTGCTGGCGCCGGACGAGCTGACGCGCATGCCGGCTGTCGTTCGGCACTTGCTCCGCCATCAGCTTGTCAATGCTTGCTTTGTTGCTCACTGCCATGCCTGTCACTTGTCCCCTTGCTTGCGCGTTTCGAAAGCCTCGAAATCGCCTGATAGGCTTCATATTGCGCGGTCTTCAGCCCCAAAATCCAGCGAGTGGTTGCATGGGACTTTCTTGCGGAGAGGGACTTCCAGAATGCGCATCCCGAAAGCTTTCTGCTGTCGGGATGCGCCTTTTCAAACCTTACTGTTCGAGAACGAACGGCGAGGTGTACTTGTCGACATTGTCCTTGGTGATCAGGATGCAGTCGAAGAGCTGCTTTTCATGATCCACACCAGTCTTGCCGGTCTTGATGAAGTTGTCGGCCTGCTTGACGGCAGCTTCCGAGAACACGGCAACCGGCTGCAGAACGGTGTACTGCAGTTCACCCGCCTTGATGGCTGCAACCGCATCCGGCGAACCGTCGAAACCACCGACCTTCACCTGATCCAGCTTGCCAGCCTTCTTCAGAGCGGCAATTGCGCCCAGAGCCATTTCGTCATTACCGGAGATAACGCCGATGATGTCCGGATTGGCCTGAAGCAGAGCCTGCATCTTGTCGTGCCCCTGGGTACGGTCCCAGTTGGCGACGTCCTGACCGGCCTTCACCAGATCCGGATACTGCGACAGAACGGTTTCATAGCCGTTCGAGCGCGTTGCGGCGTTGTTGTCCGATGGCGAACCGAACAGCTCGACATACTTGCCCTTGTCGCCAACGCTTTCGACCCACTGAGTCGCACCGAGAGCGGCACCCTGTGCGTTGTTGGAAACGAGCTGTGCCTTGGCCAGACCTTCCTGGTTGATTTCCGCATTGACGAGGAAAACCGGGATGTTGGCGGCGATTGCACGCTTGACCGCACCGACCGAACCGTCCGCATTGGCCGGATCGAGAATGATGGCAACCGACTTGTTGGTGATAGCCGTGTCGATCAGGTTGCTTTCGGTGTTGGTGTCGCCCTTGTGGCCACCGACAACAGCCTTGTAGCCGAGACCTTCAGCGGTCTTCTTGGCGATTTCACCTTCGGTGTACCAGTACGGGTTGGATGGATCGTTGACGATGATCGTCATCAGTCCTTCGGCCCAGGCCGTGCTGGCGATGAGAGGCAACGCTGCCGCAGCGGCGAACAGAACGCGCATTCCCTTCTTGAACATGGTCTCACTCCCTTAACATTTTTCGTTTGTGTTATGCCGGTTCCCCGGCGGTACTCATTTCCATCAGGCCGTTTTCGAGATCTTGTGCCTTTTTGGAAGTCTTTCGATACGCCCGGTTATTTTCGCGGCTCCGTCCGGAACGGTGGACAGAGCCGCTATCGATCATCGCCGGGAGTATTGAATGCTGTTGAGCAGAACCGCGAGCACGATTACCGCGCCGGTAAAGACGGTCTGCCAGTAGGAGGACACGCCGATAATCACGAGGCCGTCGGAAAGGAAACCGATCACGAAAGCGCCGAGAAGTGTGCCCTGGATAGTACCGCGCCCCCCAGTGAGCGCAGCGCCACCGATAACCACGGCAGCGATTGCCGTCAGTTCGTAGGTGGTGCCTGCCGTCGGACCGGCCGACGTCAGCTGCGAAGAAAGAACCAGACCTGCAATGGCAGCGCAGATGCCGGAAATGACATAGACCGACACCTTGACGCGCTTGACCGGAACGCCGGACAGTTCAGCCGCACGTTCGTTGCCACCCGACGCATAGAGCCAGCGACCAAATGCGGTGCGGTTGAGAACGATGGCGCAGATGATGGCGAGAACCGCCAGAACCAGAACGCCGATCGGCACGCCGAACAGCTTGTTGAAACCGAGCCAGTCAAAGCCTGTATTGCCAAGCTCCGGACGTCCGCCGAGATTGTTGTAGGTCAGGCCATTGGTCATCAGAAGCGCCACGCCACGCGCGCAATAGAGAACGCCGAGCGTCGCAACGAAGGCCGGAACGCGCAGATAGGCGATGAGCACACCATTGACCGCGCCGACGAATGCGCCGAGCGCACAGGTGATGAGAACCACGGCCCAGACCGGGAAATAGAGAATGATGCCGAATTCCTGCAGCGTCACGCCCTGCATCAGGAACCCGGCGACCACACCGGCCAGCCCCAATGTGGAGCCAACGGAAAGATCGATGCCGCCATTGAGGATGACGAGCAGCATGCCGATGGCAAGCAGGCCGAAAATGGCCACGTGCGACGACATGATGAGGAAGTTATCGACCGAGAAATAATAAGGCGAAAGGAACGAGAAAACTGCAATGATCGCGATCAGTGCAAAAAATGCACGACCTTCGAGCAGCAGATGCACGATGCCGGGTTTCCGCTTCGCGCCGTTCGGAGCCGCTGTTTCTTTGTTGGTGCTCGTGACTGACATTCTATCAGTGCTCCATAACCAGAGCATTTAACAACCCGACTTTGTCGGGTCTTATGCTCTATCCTTTTGTTTTAACGCATAATCTTGTCCGAAAAGTCTGCAACTTTTCGGGATTATGCTTTAGTGACCGACCATGGCTTCGCCCGAGGCGGCCATGATCTTCTCCTTGGACACGTCCGATCCGAATTCGGCGGAGATGCGTCCACGGTGCATGACGATGATACGATGAGCGATGCTGAGGCATTCGCCGACTTCCGAAGTCGTGTAGACGACGGCCAGACCCTGCTTCGCCTTTTCAGCCAGAAGCTTGAACACTTCCGCCTTCGCCCCGATGTCGATGCCGCGGCTCGGCTCATCAAGCAGGATGACTTCCGGCTCGGTCGCCAGCATCTTGCCGATCACGACCTTCTGCTGGTTGCCACCGGAAAGCGAACCGATTGCCGCTTCGCCGCCATCCGTCTTGATGTGCACATTCTTGATCGACTGATTGACAATCTGCTTTTCGCGCTTGCGCGATGTGAACAGACCCTTGGTCATTTCGGTGATGCTGGCGAGCGACAGATTCTTGCCGACCGTCATCGTCTGGACGAGACCGTCGCGCTGGCGATCTTCCGGCACCAGCACAAGGCCCTTCTCGATACGTTGTGCGATGGTGAGGCCGGAAACGTCCTGCCCTTTGAGGAGAACGCGTCCGCCGCTTGCCTTGAGACGACCGGCAACGGTTTCCAGAAGTTCCGTGCGACCGGCGCCCATAAGACCATAAATGCAGACGATTTCACCTGCGCGCACATTGAGCGACATGCGGTCGACCAGCGAGAAGCCCGCGCCACCCGGGTCGGGAACGGTCAGGTTCTCAACAGAGAGCGCCACATCGCCCCAGTCATATCCGGTTGGAGGCGAGCCGAGATCGAAGTTCTCGCCGACCATGTTGCGCACGATCCATTCCAGATCAATTTCCTCACGCGGCGCATAGGCCGTCATGGTTCCGTCGCGCAGCACCACCGCATGATTGGTGATCTGCAACGCTTCTTCCAGATGATGCGAAATGTAGACGATGGCGACACCGCGCGCCGTCAGGTCGCGAATGACCTTGAACAGGACTTCCACTTCCGAGGCGCTGAGCGCCGAAGTCGGCTCATCCATGATGAGAATGCGCGAATTGACCGAAAGGGCGCGGGCGATTTCAACGACCTGCTGCTGGCCGAGACGAAGTTCCTCGACCGGCGTCAGCGGGTCGATGTCTTCTTCCAGTTCCTTCAGAAGCGCGCGCGTCAGGCGTTCTTCCTCGGCAAAATCAACGCCGGTGGCGGTGCGGATTTCGCGCCCCATGAAGATGTTGTCGCGCACGTTCATGTTGGGCGCGAGGCTCAATTCCTGATGGATGATCGAGATGCCGAGGTCGCGCGCTTCGGTGGACGAATTGAACGTCACAGGTTCGCCATCGAGAATGATCATGCCCGAAGTCGGCTGGATGACGCCCGAAAGCACTTTCATCAACGTTGATTTGCCAGCGCCGTTTTCGCCGAAAAGCGTCGTGACCTGACCACGGCGAATCTCGAAATTCACGCCCTTCAGGGCATGAATGCGACCATAGGATTTGGCAACGTTGTTTGCGGCAAGAACGACATCACCGTTTTTGCCTTCGATTTTCGAAGCGGTGCTCATTTCACTTCGAGCCCCACAGGCGTGACGAGCCAGTTCTTCGGATTGACGACCTTGAACACGCCAACCACCGTCACGGTCTTGCCGACGAGATTCTCGACATCGACGCCGGAAAGCACTTGCTTCTTCATCTCGTTGTTCAGGGCAGAACCGGCATTTTGATATTCGATCTGGTTCTTGAACTGGCCGAACTGGATTTCACCGGTCGCATCGCGCAGATCGGTGCCGTTGACGGCAGGGCCGGTCTGAACGCGGATGGCAACGCCTTCCGGCAGGCCGTCGACCTTCACGACATTGTAGTTGGATTTGCGCTCCTCAACGGTGCCTGTAAACTTGACCGGGACAACCGGATTGACGTCGCCGACGCCATATTTCTTTCCGGCGGCGGCCTTGTCGGCGGCGAGAGCCGTTCCAACTTCCACTGCATCCACGGCGCGCTGCTCAACGCTCGCCTTCACCTTGGGGAATTCGGAAGCACCGTAGGCATCGGGGGAGAAAGCCTGCTGGCGCACATCGGAATCAGACCCGATCTTCACGACCTTCGTGTCGAAGGCAATCGCACCGACAACCACGATCGCAGCGATCACGCTCCAGACGACGGCGCGGCTCAGCTTGGCGGGTTTTTGTGAAACTTGACTGGTTTGTGCACTCATTATCAAACGCCTTCAGCAATTCTGCCGTATTGTCGTTATGGAAACGGATGATGCGGCTGAATTAGACCGCCCGGAGATTACCCTCGACCATTGTCATCACGCTTACCGGATAGGCAAAAGCCTCCGCCAAAGCGGTGCAGGACGCGACAGACGAGATCATGATAGCCTCCACATGAATTCCAGGGCCCCGCTCCTCCGTGCACCCTGGAAACAGATGCGCCGCAATCAAAACCTATGATAGCGGCGTGTTATTAACTCCAATAATGATGTTATAAAGCTCGAAAGCTGTCAATCGGATGTTTTCGAAACACCGGTGAAATAGCACAATTTCGCGCCGAATCTCGATCACGATCTAGAGAAATCCACTACATAATTCGTTATCAATCGCACTATTCACAGCGCCGTCTTTTCTCGCAAAGCCAGCCATAGAGATACTCGCAAATTTCTATATTTTCTTTTATTTTCAATGAATTAAATATACTCAAAACCGAAGAAACATTAAGCCATCGATGGAAAACAGTGGGAAAACCGCACTGGAAGGCGCGGAGATTTTCCCTGCATTCACTCTTTGGTGAAAAAAAATGCGCCATCTAGAAAATTTTACAGACAACGTGATAGCGTTATGTTATCTCCAGCATGCGCCATCGCCCGATTTCATTATAAACAGGGCTGCGAGCGACGTATTTTCAGTCGCGGGAGGAATCCAAATGTCAATGAAAGCACATAGCCGCCATGCGTGAGAAAGGTGACATCATCATCGGGATCGACGCGGGCACGTCTGTGCTCAAGGCAGTCGCTTTCGACCTTAGCGGACGCCAGATCGAATCTGCTGCCGTTCGCAATAAATACGATACCGGCGAACATGGCGCTGTCACACAATCGCTTTCCCAGACGTGGCAAGACTGCGCGCGCGCCTTGCGCGACCTCGGTGCAAAGATGCCCGGCCTTGCCGAACGCACCGCGGCTATCGCCGTTACCGGCCAGGGTGACGGAACCTGGCTTGTCGGTCGCGACAACCAGCCGGTCAGCGACGCCTGGCTGTGGCTCGATGCCCGCGCGGCAACGACGGTGACGCGCCTCGCCGCTGGCCCCATGAACCGCGCGCGCTTTGAAGCGACCGGTACTGGGTTGAACACCTGCCAGCAAGGCTCGCAGATGGCGCATATGGACAGCATCGCGCCCGAGCTGCTGGACAATGCCGAAGTCGCGCTCCACTGCAAAGACTGGCTCTATCTCAATCTCACCGGCGTTCGCGCCACTGACCCTTCGGAAGCAAGCTTCACCTTCGGCAATTTCCGCAATCGCCAGTATGACGATGTCGTCATCGACGCGCTCGGTCTGAGGAAACGGCGTGGATTGCTGCCGGAAATCATCGACGGCACCGAAGTGCAGCATCCGCTATCCCCCGAAGCGGCAGCTGCAACGGGTTTGCGGGCAGGGACGCCGGTGAGTCTCGCCTATGTCGATATGGCCATGACAGCACTTGGTGCGGGCGTGCGCGGCGGCACAGCAGGCGCCGGGTGCTCGACCATTGGTTCGACAGGCGTCCATATGCGCGCCAAGCCGGTTGCCGATATCCACCTGAACAAGGAAGGCACCGGTTACGTCATCGCGCTGCCCATTCCCGGCATCGTCACCCAGGTGCAGACCAATATGGGGGCGACGATCAACATCGACTGGATATTGCAGGTTGCTGCCGACCTCATGTCGACGCCAGACAAGCCTGTTTCGCTCAGTGACCTCATTCCCCGCCTTGATGACTGGTTTAATGCCAGCCGTCCGGGTGCAATCCTCTATCATCCGTATATTTCGGAAGCGGGCGAACGCGGTCCCTTCGTCAATGCCTATGCCCGAGCCGGGTTCGTAGGCCTTTCCAGTCGCGACCGTTTCCCGGAAATGGTGCGCTCGGTTGTTGAGGGCCTCGGAATGGCGACGCGCGATTGCTACACGGCCATGGGTGCAATGCCCGCAGAATTGCGCATCACCGGCGGTGCAGCGCGTTCAAAAGCATTGCGCAGCACCCTTGCCGCAGCGGTGAATGCGCCCGTGCGCGTTTCCTCGCGTGAAGAGGCGGGAGCCGCAGGTGCTGCCATGATGGCTGCGGTAGCCATCGGCGCTTATCCGAGCATGGATGCATGTATTACGGAATGGGTCGAGCCGCTGCTTGGCCCTTGCGAGGCCCCGGATGGTCCGCGCGCAAAGCACTATGAAGAACTCTTCGTTGCCTATCAGGAAGCCCGGCTGGCACTGACGCCCGTCTGGGACAAGTTGGCTTCCGATAGAGCATTTCCAGCGAAAGCGTGAAGCGGTTTTGCGTTCGGAAATGCGGTGAACAAAACGAATAAGGCCGGACCTCCCTTCCGGCACATATAGACTATGGGATGCAATTGCATCCGAAGGAGCATGAAATGGCTGAACCGGAAACCTGCGATCTCTTTGTAATCGGTGGTGGCATCAACGGCGCGGGCGTGGCCCGTGACGCCGCCGGGCGCGGCCTCAAGGTGGTGCTGGCGGAAAAAGACGATCTGGCGCAGGGAACTTCGTCACGCTCCGGCAAGCTGGTACATGGTGGTCTGCGTTATCTCGAATATTATGAGTTTCGCCTTGTGCGCGAAGCGCTGATCGAGCGCGAAGTGCTGTTGAACGCCGCTCCCCATATCATCTGGCCAATGCGTTTCGTTCTGCCGCACAGCCCGCAGGACCGTCCAGCCTGGCTGGTGCGGCTTGGCCTGTTTCTCTATGACCACCTCGGCGGTCGCAAGAAGCTTCCCGGCACACGCACGCTCGACCTGCGGCGCGATCCGGAAGGCACGCCGATCCTCGACCAATATACCAAGGGCTTCGAATATTCCGACTGTTGGGTCGATGATGCCCGTCTCGTTGCATTGAATGCGGTTGGCGCTGCTGAAAAAGGCGCGACCATTCTGACCCGCACGCCTGTCGTCTCCGCTCGTCGCGAAAAAGGCGGCTGGATCGTGGAAACGAAAAACCGCGACACGGGCGAAACCCGCACATTCCGCGCGCGCTGCATCGTCAATTGCGCCGGACCATGGGTCACGGATGTCATCCACAATGTCGCCGGCTCCAACTCGTCGCGCAATGTGCGTCTCGTCAAGGGCAGCCACATCATCGTTCCGAAATTCTGGTCGGGCGCAAATGCCTATCTCGTCCAGAACCACGACAAGCGCGTTATCTTTATCAATCCTTACGAGGGCGACAAGGCGCTGATCGGCACCACCGACATCGCCTATGAAGGCCGTGCCGAAGATGTTGCGGCAGATGAGAAGGAAATCGAATATCTGCTGACTGCAGTGAACCGCTATTTCAAGGAAAAGCTGAGGCGTGAAGACGTGCTGCATTCCTTCTCCGGTGTTCGCCCGCTGTTCGACGACGGCAAGGGCAACCCTTCCGCCGTCACCCGCGACTATGTCTTTGACCTCGATGAAACCAATGACGCGCCGCTGCTCAACGTCTTTGGCGGCAAGATCACCACGTTCCGCGAACTGGCGGAGCGCGGCATGCATCGCCTCAAGCATATCTTCCCGAAGATGGGCGGCGACTGGACGCATGACGCACCGCTTCCGGGCGGCGAAATCGCCAATGCCGATTATGAAACCTTCGCCAACTCCTTGCGCGACACCTATCCGTGGATGCCGCGCGCGCTCGTCCAGCACTACGGTCGTCTCTACGGCGCACGCACGAAAGACGTTGTTGCAGGCGCACAGAACCTCGAAGGGCTCGGCCGTCATTTCGGCGGCAATTTCCATGAGGCGGAAGTGCGCTATCTGGTGGCCAGGGAATGGGCGAAGACGGCGGAAGACATTCTCTATCGCCGCACCAAGCACTATCTGCACCTGACCGAAGCCGAACGCGCCGCTTTCGTGGAATGGTTCGACAACGCTAAAATGGTCTCTTGAGGACACTATGGCCCTTACGCTTTCTCTGAACACCAATCCACTTGTGAACCGCTTTGCCGAACCGGATGACCTGATTGAAACGGTTGCGCGCGATCTGCGCCTGCGCGATCTCCAGCTCACACACGAGTTCATCAATCCGAGCTGGCAGGCTTCAACCATCCGCCGCCTGACGCGCGATATGGACAAGGCCTTGCAGCGCACCGGTGTCCGCGTCACTTCGGGCATGACCGGCCCCTATGGCCGCCTCAACCATTTCGGCCATCCGGATGCAGAAGTGCGTCGCTACTATATCGACTGGTTCAAGACCTTTGCCGACATTATCGGCGATCTTGGCGGCAAGTCGGTCGGCACGCAGTTTGCGATCTTCACCTATAAGGATTTCGATGACGCTGCGCACCGCGAAGACCTGATCAAGATCGCCATCGATTGCTGGGCGGAAGTCGCCGAACATGCGAGCCGTGCCGGTCTCGACTATGTGTTCTGGGAACCGATGAGCATCGGGCGTGAATTTGGCGAGACGATTGCCGAATGCATGAAGCTTCAGGATCGCCTGACCGCCGCCGACATGGCTATTCCAATGTGGATGATGGCCGATATCGACCACGGCGATGTGACTTCCGCCAATCCGGACGATTTCGATCCCTACGCCTGGGCACGCGCCGTGCCGAAAGTCTCGCCGATCATTCACATCAAGCAGAGCCTGATGGACAAGGGCGGACATCGTCCTTTCACAGCCGCGTTCAATGCCAAAGGACGCATCCAGCCGGAACCGCTTCTGAAAGCCTTTGCCGAAGGCGGCGCTGTGGACAATGAAATCTGCCTCGAACTGTCGTTCAAGGAGCGCGAGCCGAATGACCGTGAAGTCATTCCGCAGATTGCGGAAAGTGTGGCTTTCTGGGCTCCGCACATTGACACCGGCGCTAAGGACTTGAAGATATAAACGATTTCAGGAACCGGACCGCTTTCAATGGCAGATGCTGACGATTCACTGGCGCTGCGCGCCGCATGGCTTCACTTCGTGGCGGGCATGACCCAGTCAGCCGTTGCGAAGCGCCTTGGTCTGCCGTCCGTGAAAGCGCATCGCCTTATTGCCAAAGCCGTCGCGGACGGTGCGGTAAAGGTCAGTATCGACGGCGACATTACCGAATGTATCGACCTCGAAAACCGCCTCGCTGATATGTACGGCCTCGATTATTGCGAAGTTGCCCCTGACATTGGCGAGGAAGGCCTGCCACTCATGGCGCTTGGCCATGCGGGTGCGGATTTTCTGCGGCGCGAGATCGAGCATGGCGACCATGAAGTCATCGGCATCGGTCATGGCCGCACGCTTTCGGCTGCAGTCAACTATATGCCCCGCGTCGTTGCTAATGACCTGCGCTTCGTGTCGCTGCTCGGCGGCCTGACGCGCAATTTCGCCGCCAACCCGCACGACGTTATGCACCGTATCGCCGAAAAGACCGGCATGCCCGCTTATGTGATGCCGGTGCCCTTCTTCGCCAACACGGCGGAAGACCGCGAAGTGCTGCTCGCACAGCGCGGCGTCACCACCGTTTTCGACATGGGTTGCCAAGCCGAACTGAAGATCGTCGGCATCGGCACGGTCGATGCACAGGCGCAGCTTGTCACATCCGGCATGATAGAACTGGCCGAGGTCGAAGAGATCGCCAGCCTCGGCGGCGTTGGCGAAATGCTCGGCCATTTCTTTGACGCCAATGGCCAGCGCCTTGAAACCGCACTGACAGCCCGCACCATCGCTGCATCGGTCGAAAACGCGGATATGAGCCGAATCGTGGGCCTTGCCGGTGGAATTTCCAAGGCGGAAGCCATCCGGGCCGTGTTGAAAAGCGGTCGTCTTTACGGTCTCATCACCGATGAACGCACGGCAAAGACGCTCGTTGAGCAGCCGAACGGAAAATAACATAATAACATTTTTGCAATGGATTATTTTGTGATTTTGTGATCTAACTTCGCGCAGAAAATGTTCCGCCAATAAGATCGGACGAGAGCGTGAAGCGCGACGACAGAAGACAGGCGATTATAAACCTTCTGATCGAAAATCAGGCCGTCGATCTCGACGATCTGGCGGATCGGTTTGCCGTATCAAAAATGACGATCCATCGCGATCTGGATTCGCTGGAACATACCGGTGTGCTGCGCAAGGTACGCGGCGGCGCGACGATCGATACCGGCACACAATTTGAAAGCGATTTCCGCTTCCGCGAACGGCAGGACGGCGAAGCGAAGCAAAAGATGGCCCGCGCCGCGCTTGAGCTTGTTGAACCAGGCATGACGGTGATGATTAATGACGGCTCCATGGCGGCTGTCCTTGGCGGCATGCTTCTGGAAAAGCGCCCGCTGACAGTCATCACCAACAATGCGGTCATCATCGATGAACTGAAGGGCGAGAACGGGATCAATCTGATTGCGCTCGGCGGAACCTATTCAGCCAAGTTCAATGCGTTTTTCGGCATCCTGACTGAAGGGGCCCTGTCGCATCTAAGCGCCGACATCGCCTTCATTTCCTCGCCTGCAGTCAATGGCAAGCTCGTCTATCACATGGATGAGAATGTTGTTCGCACCAAGCGCGCGATGACGGCATCCGCCGCCCGCACCTGCCTTCTGGTCAATCACCAGCGGTTCGGACGCCCTGCCCTGCATGTCATGGCTGATCTTTCCGATTTTGACGCGATCATAACCGATGCCTCCCCCGACGCGACCGTACTGGCCGATCTTGAACAGGCGGGCATTGCACTGACCATCGCTGACGACTGCGCATAAACCTAGAGGACGAAAATCGAGCATGACAAAAATCTGGATTGGCACCAGCTGGAAGATGAACAAGACGCTGGCCGAGGCCCGCATTTTCGCCGAAGCCTTGAAAGCTGCCGATGCAAGCCGCTCGACCGACATTCAGCGTTTCGTCATCCCTCCCTTTACCGCCGTGCGCGAAGTAAAGGAAATCCTGTCCGGCACCTCCGTCAAGGTCGGCGCGCAGAACATGCATTGGGCCGATCAGGGTGCATGGACCGGCGAGATTTCGCCGCTGATGCTCAAGGACTGCAATCTAGATATCGTCGAGCTTGGCCATTCCGAGCGTCGTGAACATTTCGGTGAAACCAACGAAACGGTTGGCCTCAAGGTCGAAGCTGCGGTGCGCCACGGTTTGATCCCGCTCATCTGTATCGGTGAGACGCTGGAAGACCGCGAAAGCGGACGCGCCGCGGAAGTTCTTGAGGAAGAAGTGCGCGGTGCACTTTCCAAGCTTTCCGGTGACCAGAAGCAGGCGGAAATCCTGTTTGCCTATGAGCCGGTCTGGGCCATCGGCGAAAATGGTATCCCGGCATCGGCGGAATATGCCGATGCGCGCCAGGCGGAAATCATCGCGGTTGCAGAAAGCGTGCTCGGTCGTCGTGTGCCTTGCCTCTATGGCGGCTCGGTCAATCCGGGCAATTGCGAAGAGCTGATCGCCTGCCCGCACATTGACGGGCTTTTCATCGGTCGCTCGGCATGGAACGTCGAAGGTTACCTCAACATTCTGGCCAAGTGTGCCGCCAAGACTCGAGCTAATTAAGGAGCAATATGATGAAAGTAGCAGTAGCAGGCGACAGCGCCGGCGAAGGTCTGGCCAAGGTTCTCGCCGATCACCTCAAGGATCGCTTCGAGGTTTCGGAAATCTCGCGTACAGACGCTGGCGCAGATACATTCTACGCCAACCTCTCCGACCGCGTGGCTTCCGCCGTTCTCGACGGCACCTATGACCGCGCCATCCTCGTTTGCGGCACCGGCATCGGCGTATGCATTGCAGCCAATAAGGTTCCGGGCATCCGCGCCGCGCTGACGCACGACACCTATTCGGCAGAGCGCGCAGCGCTTTCCAACAATGCCCAGATCATCACCATGGGCGCCCGCGTCATCGGCTCGGAAGTAGCCAAGACCATTGCCGACGCCTTCCTCGCTGAGACCTTTGACGAAAATGGCCGTTCGGCTGGCAATGTCAACGCGATCAACGAAGTTGACGCGAAGTACAACAAGGGCTGATTATTCAGTTTCTTGAAAACAAAAAAAGCGGCCATCAGGCCGCTTTTCTTTTGGCTTATAGCAGGGCGCTAAGATGCTAACGCATCACGCCCTGAAGATGCTCAATCGCCGCACGGGCTTAACCAGGTCTCAGCGAGACTTGGTTTAACAGCAGAATTTAGCTGAACTTCGGGTCCAGAGAACCATCGCGATAGCGCTTTGCCATTTCGGAAAGCGGGATCGGACGGATCGAGGCAGCATGACCGGCAGTGCCGAACTGCTCGAAGCGCTCCTTGCAGAGCTTGGTCATGGCAGCCATTGCAGGCTTCAGGTATTTGCGCGGATCGAATTCGCTCGGATCTTCCTGCAGGACGCGGCGGATCTGGCCGGTCAGGGCCATGCGGTTGTCCGTGTCGATGTTGATCTTGCGCACGCCATGCTTGATGCCGCGCTGGATTTCCTCAACCGGAACGCCCCAGGTCGGCTTCATCTTGCCGCCGTACTTGTTGATGATTTCCTGCAGCTCTTCCGGCACAGAAGACGAACCATGCATGACCAGATGCGTGTTCGGCAGCTTGCGATGGATTTCCTCGATCACATTCATGGCCAGCACAGAACCGTCCGGCTTGCGGCTGAACTTGTAAGCGCCATGCGACGTGCCCATGGCGATTGCCAGTGCATCGACCTTGGTTTCGCGCACGAATTTCACGGCTTCGTCCGGATCGGTCAGAAGCTGGTCGTGCGACAGCACGCCTTCTGCGCCGTGGCCGTCTTCTGCATCGCCCATGCCGGTTTCGAGCGAACCCAGAACACCGAGTTCCCCTTCCACCGAGATGCCGCCGAGATGCGACATCTCGCTGACCTGACGCGTGACTGAAACATTGTAGTCCCAGTCGGCAGGCGTCTTGCCGTCAGCTTTGAGCGAACCGTCCATCATGACGGAGGTAAAGCCTGCCTGGATGGCGGTCATGCAGGTGGCGGCTTCGTTGCCGTGGTCCAGATGCACGCAAACCGGGATATGCGGATAGATTTCCGTCACCGCATCCATCATATGACGGAGCATGATGTCGTTTGCATAGGAACGCGCGCCGCGCGAAGCCTGCAGGATCACCGGCGCATCGGCGGCATCCGCCGCTTCCATGATGGCAAGCGCCTGTTCCATGTTGTTGATGTTGAATGCCGGGACGCCGTAACCCTTTTCAGCGGCGTGATCGAGCAATTGCCGCAGCGTAATGCGCGCCATTTCTAGCCTCCTAGAGCGCATCCCGAAAAGTGTGAAACGGTTTTCGGAACAAGATGCGCGTAAAAACAAATGGATGGAGCATTTCCAATGCTCCAGACGATGTCAGATCAGGTTATTTCGCGAAATATTCGCCGAGGATATCCACCTCTTCGGCCACGCCGAACACCAGCGCACTGCGCTCGTGATAGGTTTGCGGGACGATATCGAGAATGGATCTCGAACCGTCGGTCGCCTTGCCACCCGCCTCACGGGCGAGGAAAGCAATTGGATTGGCTTCGTAGACGAGCCGCAAGCGGCCCTTTTCGTAGCCGGGGCGGCTGTCATTCACGTAAAAGAACAAACCGCCACGCTGCATGATGCGGTGCATGTCGCCCACCGCAGCACCGAGCCAGCGCATGTTGAAGTTACGCCCGCGCGGACCATCCTTTCCAAGGAATGCGTCGTTGACATAGGCCTGCATACCAGCGGACAAATGCCGCTGGACGGATGCGTTGAATGCCAGATCGGACGTGCGTTCCGGCAGCGTCACATTGCGGCGCGTGATATGGAAAATCCCGCTTGCCGGATCGAAGGTCGCGAAGATCACGCCCTCGCCGACCGAAAAGCCGAGATCGACCGAATTGCCGTAGGAAACATAACCGGCTGCAATCTGGCGGTTGCCGGGCTGCAAAAACGGCTCAGCCGTATCTGCCGGGAAAACCGAGAAAATCGTGCCAAGCGGTGCGCCGAGACCCACATTGCCCGAACCGTCAAGCGGATCGATGGCAACGGCAATCAGCCCATCCGCCTTGCCTGCGACGGGGAGGTCCGCTTCTTCCGAAAGAATGGAGGCTGCACCCGCCGCAATCAGCAGCTCGACGAACAGATTGTGCGAACCGACATCAATGCACTTCTGCTGGTCCTGATCGCTGTTGACGCCGACAAGCTTGCCCGGATCGCCGGGAAGCGAACCGCGTGCAATGCGACCGGCGAGCCGCGTTGCGCCAGCAAGAATAGCCTTGATAGCGTCGGCGGTCGCAAGACGCAAGCCGTCCTTGCCAGCCCAGTTGTCGAGATAGGCGCCGACCGCTTCTGCTTCCACGCGATCGCTATCGCCCACCAGAACCAGTGGAGAAAAATTGCCAGCCATCGTCATTTGCCCTGCTCCAGCAAGAATTTGGCGCGGGCGATAATCGCCTCCGCCGTGATGCCGAATTTTTCATAGAGCACCTCGGCAGGTGCCGAAGCGCCAAAGCCATCCATGCCGATCACATCGTCTTCGCTGTCGACATAACGCGTCCAGCCGAACTTGCCTGCGGCCTCGACGGCGATGCACGGCGCATCGCCCAGAACACCCTTGCGGTAATCCTTGCCCTGCTTTTCAAACAGATCCCAGCTCGGCATGGAGACAACCGCCGTTGCGATGCCTTCTTCTGCGAGCTTTTCGGCGGCCTTCACTGCGAGCGAGACTTCCGTGCCCGTGGCAAGCAGCGTGATCTGGCGTTCGCCCTTCGCCTCACGCAGCACATAGGCGCCGCGTGCGGAAAGGTTCTCGCCATTATCGGTGCGAAGCTGCGGCACGTTCTGGCGCGACAGGGCCAGAACCGAAGGCGTATGCGGATCAGAAACCGCCACAGCCCAGCATTCCAGCGTTTCAATCGTGTCTGCCGGACGGAAGACATAAAGGTTCGGCATGGCGCGCAGGCTGGCCAGATGTTCGACCGGCTGGTGGGTCGGGCCGTCTTCGCCGAGGCCGATGGAGTCGTGTGTCAACACATGGATGACACGCACGCCCATCAGCGCCGAAAGGCGGATGGCGTTACGGGCGTAATCGGAGAACACCATGAAGGTGCCGCCGTAAGGGATGAAACCGCCATGAACCGCTATACCGTTCATAGCCGCGCCCATTGCAAATTCACGCACACCGTAGCTGACATAGCGACCGCTCTTTTCCGGCGTGAAATCGCTGTCGACGGCAGGAACGCGGGTGAGGTTCGAATGGGTAAGGTCAGCCGAACCGCCGATCATTTCCGGCAGGGCTGCCGTCAGGCTTTCAAGCGCGATCTGGCTTGCCTTGCGGGTTGCAACATTCAGCGGCTTGTCGAGGAGGCGCTGCTTGGCGTCGTGGACAACTGCCGCAAAGCCTTCCGGCAGAACGCCGGCAATACGACGGTCGAATTCGGCGCGTTCGGTTGCAGGCAGCGTATCAACGCGCTTCTGCCATGCTTCACGTTCCGAAACGCCACGCGCACCGGCTTCACGCCAGGCATTGAGCAACGGTGCAGGGATTTCGAAAGCTTCCGCCGTCCAGCCGAGCGCTGCCTTGGTGGCGGCGTTTTCCGCGGCACCCAGCGGCGCGCCATGCACGCCACTCGTACCGGCGCGATTTGGCGAACCATAGCCGATGACAGTCTTGAGCGCGATCAGCGTCGGGCGGTCGGCTTGAGCCTTGGCGCGCGTCAGCGCCGCATCGATGGCGTCGTGATCGTGACCGTCGACCTTTTCGACATTCCAGCCGCAAGCCTTGAACTTGGCGGGAATATCGTCGGTGAAGGCGATTTCCGTGCTGCCGTCGATGGTGATGCCGTTATCATCATAAAGCAGGATCAGCTTGCCGAGGCGAAGGTGACCGGCAAGCGAGATCGCTTCCTGTCCCACGCCTTCCATGAGGCAGCCGTCGCCGCAGAACACATAAGTGCGGTGATCGACAATATCCTTGCCGAACTGGTCGGCGAGCGCGCGTTCGGCGATTGCCATGCCGACAGAGCTGGCGAGACCCTGACCGAGCGGGCCGGTGGTCAGCTCAACGCCTTCTGTATGACCATATTCCGGATGACCGGCGGTCTTCGAACCCCACTGGCGGAAGTTCTTCAGCTCATCGATGGACACATCCTTGTAGCCCGCCAGATAGAGCGCGCTGTAAAGCAGCATCGAGCCGTGACCGTTGGAGAGCACGAAACGGTCGCGGTCCGCCCAATTGGGAGCCGATGCGTCGAATTTCAGATGCTTCGAGAACAGAACGGCTGCGGCGTCAGCCATGCCGAGCGGCATTCCCGGATGGCCGGAATTGGCGGCATCGACGGCATCGATCGAGAGAGCGCGAATGCAGTTGGCGAGTTGCAGCATATCTGATACGGGCGGGGCGAAATTCATCGGCGGCAACCTCCTTGCCAAAAGCAAAGCCTTGAGCATGTCCGGCAGACGAAACCCGGTTCGGTGCCGATATGCGTAAAACAACTAAGCCAGAGCGCATCGCGCTCGTGCTGCCTGAGATTTCGCAGTCCTTTTAAGGCCAGCCTCTCAGGCACCAATTCCGGTAACACCGTTTCAAAAGCATAACAATACGGCCATAACATTATAACGATTTAAATGTGATCTTGAGTGTGATTTTTCTTTCCACACCCCTGTTTCAGGCCCTTCGGACGGGCCGAATCGCAGCTCTGGCGTCGCGACTCACCTCTCGAAACACAAAAAAGCAGCCCGTAGATCACCACGGACTGCGCTTTATAATGGTATCGAAATGAGGCGGATTACGCCCCGGCCATGCGCTGGCGTCTCTCACGCAACAGCATCGGACCGTATTCCAGGACATAAAGCCCGAAAGCACCCATCCAGAGCAAAGCCGATGCTGCGAGGATGGTATGGAAGAAATTCGGCATGACTTCCGCCAGCGGACGGATCAGCGCTGCCGCGACAAGGCAAAGATAAGCGACCTGTGTGACGGGCGAGGCAGTCAGTTCGCGCCCGGTATGGCCGCGGGTGGCCCGCGTCATGACCGCCAGCATCATGCAGCCGATTGCGCCGACAGTCACGACATGCAAGGCGGAATAGGGGTTGAGGCGATCAATGGCGGAAAGACCGATGGCGATGAAACCGAGCGGGATGAACGCATAGGCGACATGAAGAACCAGCAGCAGCTTTTCCCGCGCCACAGACCATCCCCGCCAGCGGTAAAGCCGCACGATGTGAAACAGGGCTGCGATCCACGCCAGCACCGCCGTTATCGTCTGATCAGGAGCGGCGATCCAGCCGATGCAGGCAGCCACCCCGACAAGAATGCTGAAACCGTCATAGCGGTTGAAAGACACCGGAAAGCGTGTCCGCCCCATCTTGTTGAGCCAGTTGCGGGTGAAACTTGGCACAATGCGCCCGCCAATCACCATGACCAGCAGGACATAGGCGCTGACCCCGATGCGGTTAGCCAATGCCACGTCGCCGTCGGTCAGGATCAGATAATGGAAGACAAGATTGGCAACCATCACCGTCGTCACGCCAACCAGTACCTTCAGGTTTTTCCATTGGCGCCCGGCAATGATTTCCCGCGCACAGATGAAAAGCAGCAAGGGCAGAAACAGGCTTTCGACAACGACTGCAAAGTGCACATCGATTAGGTCAGGCTCCAGAAAGACCAGCCGTCCGGCAAGCCATACCCCGCAGAGAATGGCGAGCGGTGTGCCAGATACCGGCAAGCCTCCCGTCCAGTTCGGAATGGCTGTCAGCAGAAAGCCTGCCAGAACGGCAGAGGAGAAACCGAACACCATTTCATGGGCGTGCCAGTTCAACCCGCCATAGGAGCCGCCGAGCGGCATTCCGAGTGTCAGTGACAATATCCAGAAGAGCATGGCCAGAACGGCCCATATGGCTCCGCCCAGAAAGAATGGGCGGAAGCCATAGCTGAGGAGGACGGGACCGGTCATTTTCAGTCCGCGCGGCATACCTTTTTGATCGGATGGCATCGCAGCAGGTACTGCCTGCAGGCCTGGCTGTCTGGTCATGATGTCCTCGTCATGAAGCCGGTTCAAGTTCGGCTCATCGAGAGTTTTCGGTCAATCTTATTTGGCGCTCTTATTTGGCGCTGGCGATGACCTTTTCCAGCCGCTCCTGAACAATCTTCGGCTTCTTGGCCGAAACGATCTGGTCGAGATTGGCCGGGCTGTCACCGACAGCGATGAGCGCGATCATACCCATGGCATAATGCGGTGTGCACTTTACCAGATATGCGCCGGGCTGGGTAACCGTCAGCACATAGTTCTCGTTGATCTTGCTTTTGAACTTTTCGGCACCTTCAGGGATCATGTCCTTGATGGATTCGACATTATGTCCTTTGTCCACCGGAATAAAGGTGACCGTGTCGCCGGGATTGGCCTTGATATAGGCAGGCTCGAAAACCATGGCGCCCTCGGCGCCCTTGTTGAGCATATGAACTTCGATATTTTCGGCAAGAGCGGGGGCAGCCAGCATGGCGAGGATGCCTGCGGCAGCAAATTTGATCGCGATGTTACGCATTTTGTCCTGATCTCCAACGATTGGCGCACCTGCCGTCTCGGCCTCAACACGCCACGTAATGGGGTTTAGACCCGTCGCCTGCCAACCTCTTTGATCTGGATCAAACAGGTGAAGTTATTCATGATAATGACGCTCAGAATAAAACTGATTGATTTTCTGCATTCCACCATCGCACCATTTGATGTGCCCGCCAGCCCTTTTGCCGCAGCCTCCGGTCAGCCTGCGCGACATGACAAGCCTGCATGCATCTTGTATGCATTCAACGAACGATACTCGCCTTCACGCCTATTACAGCCCAGCACTGCCCCCTTAAGAACGGCCCCCGAGAATTGGCAAGGAATGACAGAATGAGCGACACCATTTCGATTTCGACAGAAGAACTCGCCAGGCTTGTGCGAGAAATCCTGCACAAGGCAGGTTTCAGCGCCGATCATGCCACAGCCATTGCCAAGACGATTGTGGCGGGTGAGCGCGACGGCTGCAAATCGCATGGTGTCTACCGTATCGAAGGCTGCCTGCGCACGCTGAAGAGCGGCAAGGTCGTTGCCGATGCCGATCCGGTCGTCACGACCGATGACAGCGCCGTCGTTCGCGTCGATGCCAAGGGCGGTTTTGCCAATCTGGCGTTCGAGCGCGGTACGCCTGCCCTCGTCGAGAAGGCGCGCAAGCTCGGCGTCGCGGCGCTGGCGATCAACGACTGCACCCATTTTGCGGCCTTGTGGCCGGAAGTCGAAGCACTTGCCGAACAGGGGCTTGCGGCAATGGCCATGTGCCCGAGCTATGCCACCGTTGCGCCCGCTGGCGGAACGAAGCCGCTTCTCGGCACCAACCCCTTTGCCTTCGGCTGGCCTCGCTCCGGCGATTATCCTTATGTGTTCGACTTTGCGACCAGCGTTGCCGCACGTGGCGAACTGGAACTCTACCGTCGCGCCGGAAAGCAACTGCCGGAAGGCTGGGCCGTCGATGCAGACGGCAATCCGACGACCGATCCGGAAGCCGCCCTTGCAGGCGCGATGCTGCCATTTGGCGGGCACAAGGGATCGGCCATCTCCACGATGATCGAACTTTTGGCCGGTGTGATGATCGGTGATTTCACCAGCCCCGAAGCGCTCGATTTCCTTGGCACGACGACGCTGGCGCCGCGCCATGGCGAACTCATCATTGCCTTCGACCCTGCTCGCATGGCAGGTGGTCGCGGCAATCCGCAGGAGCGCGGCGAAATCCTGATCGAAGCGATAGCCGGACAGGGCGCGCGCCTGCCGTCGCAGCGCCGCTTTGCCGCCCGCCGCGATTCATTGGCCAAAGGCATCATGCTTACCGCTGCCGAAATGGCGCTTCTGGAAAAACTGAAGGATAAGGGTCTGGACGCCATATCCTGACCAGACACAAAAAGGCGCCGGAATTCGGCGCCTTTTTCTTTTATCTGTATGCGTTTCAGGCAGCGTATTTCGCCGCCGCACTGCCCTGCTTGAGCCAGTCGGCATACCAGGTCTGGAACAGCTTAAGCTGGGTTTCGCAATAGCCGCGCTGGCTATCGGACAGCTTGTCCGTCTCATTGAAATGCAGCTCATATTCCGGATTGCCGGTCAGAACCATCATGTGCTTGTAGAAGAGAACGAGGTCAGGGCCTTCATCGAAGGATGACAGCACGTCCAGTGCGGCTTCCAGTTCCAGCGCCAGCTTGCGTGCCTCGACATCGCCTTTGGCGGCGGCCTTCGACAGTGCCACCAGATGCTGGACTTCCTTCGGCAGCACATTGCCGATGCCGGTGATCGCACCAGTTGCACCGCAATTGACGAAGCCGTGGAAAACGCCGGTATCGACGCCGACCATCAGGGTTACATTGTCATCGGCGCTCGTGATGTTTTCGGCTGCATAACGCATGGCTTCCGCACCGCCGAACTCCTTGAAGCCGATGAGGTTCGGATGTTCCGCACGCAGTGCGAAGAACAGGTCGGCGCGGGTCGCAAAGCCGTAATACGGGCTGTTGTAGATAACGGCTGGCAGATCGGGAGCTGCCGCAAGGATCGCCTTGAAATGGGCCTTCTGCGCCGAGATCGACGAACCACGCGAGAGAACACGCGGAATGACCATCAGGCCCTTCGCGCCAACTTTCTGCGCATGGGCTGCGTGGGCGGCAGCGATCTTCGTGTTGACAGCGCCGGTGCCGACGACGACGGGCACGCCTGCCTTGGCAAGCGCTTCAACGCCAGCCATGCGTTCCTCATCCGAGAGAAGCGGCCAGTCGCCCATGGAACCGCAATAGACAACCGCAGACATGCCCTTCGCGATCAGTTCCTTGCCTTTGCGGACCAGCGCATCGAAATCCGGCGTGCGGTCGGGCTTGCAGGGGGTCATGAGGGCCGGAATGCAACCGGAGAAAATATTAGAGGTCATAGCGTCGTTCCTTGGACGTTTTTCCTTGAGCGTTCTTCACGCGGGCTGGATCTACAATCGGTCTGCCGAACCTTGTATTGAAATCAAATATACACTTTGTATTTTTCTTGTCGACCAAAATTTTATTTCGGGATAGGATTGCTTGACCGATGAGATTTAAACTGGTGTTAGAATGCAGTTGTGCTGCGGCAATTACACCGACAGAGGACAGACAAGATCATGGACAAAGACGACGCAAACCAGACAGCCGACCGGAAAAAAGGTTCAGGTGTCAAGCTGGTTTACGACGTGCTGCGCGACGAGATCATCGATCTTTCGCTCGCGCCGGGTAGCCCCATTGATGAAAACCAGCTGGCCGAACGCTTTTCCATGTCACGCACGCCTATACGCGAAGCATTGGTGCGGCTGGCAAGCGACGGTTTCGTAACCACGCTTCCCAATCGCTCGACCGTTGTGTCCAATATCGACTTTTTGAGCCTGCCCGCATTTTTCGACGCAGTAACGCTGATGTACCGCGTGACCACGCGGCTTGCCGCCCGCAACCGGACCGACAAGGATCTTGAGAACATCCGTGCGCATCAGGAAGCTTTTGCCCGCGCAGTCCGTTCACAAAATGCGCTGGAAATGATCGCGACCAACCGCGATTTTCACGCCGCTATTGCTGAAGCGGGTCGCAATCCCTTCTACACCACCTTCTTTTCGAGGCTTCTCGATGAAGGGCGCAGGCTGTTGCGCCTCTATTACCAGTCTTTCGCCGATCGCCTGCCCGAGCGCTACGTCACCGAGCATGAAGACATGATCCGCGCCATCGAAGAACGGGACGTGGATACCGCCGATCTGCTTGGCAAGGCCCATGGAGACCAGATCGTCTATCAGATCCGCAAGCTGATTGCGGAAGACCGTCGCGACCAGCTCGATTTATAGAGCAGCAATTCCGGCAGAAAGACCGCCGTCAAACGGCTTCCGACAGCTGCCGGGGTTCCGTCACCCGGTCGAACCATCCAAGCGTTGCCTGGCTATCAGGAGCCAGAAGAACGCCGCAATCACCGGCGAAGTCGTTCCACCCTTCGACATAGGTTTCCCGCACCACAGTCAGCACCGGAATCTGGCGCGCATAGGCGATTTCGATGATGGAGCGGAAACCATGCCCTTCCGTCTCGCCCTTGCCGAAACGGTTGAGGATCAGCATATCGGCGCCGCTATCGAGTTCCGCCAGAAGCGAACCTGCCACATCGGCAAGGGCCGCTGGATCGAGACGACACCCCTTCGACCCCGAACCGAGCGACTGCGAGATAATCTGCGTCACGCCGGTGCCAATATGCTCGATCTCGATATCGCGGCAGCATTCATCCGTATTGCTCTCGCGGTGCTGGAGAAAGCCCGCCACGCGCAGCCCTGCCTGCCTCGCCCGATGCGCTACGCCAGCCAGAAGCTGGTCCACCGGCACATCCTTTGCGGCCAGGATGGCTGCAAGTGTCGGTTCATGGCTCATGCCTCGGCTCCCTCGTTCGACAGCAGATCAATGCCGGTAATGTCGGCATCGGCTGCGAGGATCGCGATATATTGCGACACGGCCTTCGACCAGGTGGAGGCTTCAAGCCAGCCGGCAATCCTGTCGGCAACATAGTCGAAGGGCAATTCTTCGCCCTCGATACGGCGGTCAAGCCGTACGATATGAAAGCCGAAACGGCTTTCAATCGGGGCTGGCGTTATTTCACCAGGTGTCAGGCGTTCCAGCGCCCGCTCGAATTCAGGCACCGTGCTGCCACGTGTGAGCTGACCCAGATTGCCGCCTTGCGCGCCCGAAGGACAGGACGAATATTCATGCGCAACCGAGGCGAATGTGGCAGGCGCGGCAATCACCGAGGATGCCAGATGGGATGCGGTCGTGCGGGCCTTCTCACGGGCTTGGCTGTCAGCAGGATCGGCAGCGATCAAGATATGGCTCGCCTCCAGAATAGGCGCACTGGTGAAGCGGTGGCGGTTGTTTTCGTAAAAGCGCAAGGCTTCCTCGCGTGTGGCGGAAGGCACTTCCACCTCCCGTTCGATCACCATGCGCACCAGCGCATCCTCGTCGGTCTCGCTGCGCCCTTCTGCATCCTTCTCGTGCTCGGGCACGATGCCGGTTTCCTTCGCACGCTGCAGAAGAAGCTCACGGATCGCCAACGCCCGCGCGGCGGCAAGCAGTGCCGCGCCGGGATTTTCCGACGGATGGTTTTGAGCCTCCGTCAGAATGTCGGTTTCGTTGATCGCCACACCATTGACGGACACCGCATCGAAGACCGGGCGCGGCTTCGGCGGCACGCGCGTATCCGGCTCCTGATAGGTCGTGTAGCCCGTATTATGAGCATGCGCTCCGTGCGAATGTTCAGCTGGCTGTTCAGTTGGCTGCTTCCGGTCAAAAAGTGTCACCATGAGCCTTACTCCGCAGGAATACGCATATGCGAGGGCTGAGCCGTATGGTTGCGCTCACGCACGACCTGATAGCCCGGACGCCAGATGTAGCGCACCGGAGCGCTCAGCATATGCACAAGGCGCGTGAACGGGAACAGCAGGAATATGGTCAAGCCTAAGAAGATATGCATCTTGAAGATGATCGACGCATTGGTGATGTAACTTGATGCAGCCGGATTGAAGGTGAAGATGCCTTGCGCCCAGTTCATGAATGTCACCATTTCGCCGCCGTCCAGATGCTGCAGCGAGATCGGAATGGTGCTGAGACCGAGCAGAAGCTGCAACCACAACAGAATGATGATCAGCGTGTCGGATGGCCGCGAGGACGCACGAACACGCGGATCGAACACACGGCGATGCACAAGCATGCTGGCGCCGACGATTGCCATCACACCGGCGATACCACCTGCCACGACAGCGAGAATCTGCTTTGCCTCATGGCTGACGCCGAGCATGTCGAAGACCCAGATCGGCGTCAGCAGGCCGACGAAATGACCGGCGAAGATGAACAACACGCCAAGGTGGAACAGAACCGAGCCCCACATGAGCTGCTTGCGCCGCAAAAGCTGGCTTGAGCCCGAACGCCACGTATAGGGCTCGCGGTCGTAACGGAAGATCGAACCGAGCACGAGCACGCTCAGTGCGATGTAGGGATAGATGCCGAAAAGAAACGTATGGAGATAAGCCATTTTCCGTCTCCTATATATGTGAAGGGTTGGACGGGTTGCCGGGCTTGCGCTGTGCTGCACGCATCTGCGTCCGCAACCGGTCCGGGCCGCAGGAATTGTCGCCCGCATTGCCGCCAAACGTTACCGCTTCTTCTTCCCAGATGCGGTCGAGTGCGGCGAGATCGTTCGGGTCGTCTTCCTCTTGCCGAAGCAATTCTCCGACGAGGTTCTTGTCCGGCTTGGCATTGGCGACATGCAGCAGCGCCGCAAAGGCGTTGGCATAAGGCGACTGGCGCTTGCGCAGACGCTCGCCGATGGCCGCCGTGATATGGCCTGTCTGGGTGAGGAGATCGTGGATTTCCTCTGGCGAGCGTGTCGACAGGAATTCGAGGAACAGCGGCAGATAGTCCGGCAGTTCCTTGGCATCTACGACAAAGCCGTTGTCGTCATACATCTTCATGAGATCGACCATGGCCTGGCCGCGGTCGCGGCTTTCACCATGCACATGCTCGAAAAGATGCAGCGACAGCGAGCGCGTGCGGTCAAAAAGATGCACGTAACGTTCCTGCGCCTCGTAGAGGTCGCAGTCGCAGACATAATCGACAAGGCTGTCGAGCAGCCTGCGGATGCCGGGGGAAAGCTTTTCCCCGGCCAGTGCTTTTTTCAGTTCCTCGCCGCCGAGTTGCAGCTCTGCGGTCGGATAGGAAAGCAGCAGCGAAATGATTTTCAGGGTCTTGTTCATTACACCTGCTCCCGGAAAATATCCGTTGGTGTCTGGACGACTTTCTGGCGCTTGGAGCCGAACAGGTCTTCGGTCGACGTTCCACCCGAACAGCCATTGCCGAAAGTGAAGCCGCAGGAGCCGCGCACGTCATAGGCATCCTCGGTAATTTCACGATGCGTGGTCGGGATGACGAAGCGGTCTTCGTAATTGGCAATCGCCATGATGTGGTACATTTCCTCGATCATCGCGCTGCTCATGCCGACGCGGTCGGCAATCGCCTCATCGATAACACCATCGACGGTCTTGGCGCGCATATAGGCACGCATGGCGAGCATACGTTCCAGCGCCGAGATAACCGGCTCTTCCTTGCCTGCTGTCAGAAGATTGGCAAGGTAGCGGACCGGAATGCGCATGGAACGAACATCCGGCAGCGGACCATCCATGCCAAGCTTGCCCGCAGCGGCAGCCGACTGGAGCGGCGAGAGCGGCGGTACGTACCAGACCATCGGCAGGGTGCGGTATTCAGGATGGAGCGGGAAGGCAATCTTCCAGTCCATCGCCATCTTGTAGACCGGCGAATGCTTGGCGGATTCCAGCCAGGCTTCCGGCACACCGTCCTTGCGCGCCTGTTCGATCACGGCAGGATCGTTCGGATCCAGGAAGATATTGAGCTGTTCCTCATAGAGATCCTGTTCGTTGGCCGTGGAAGCGGCCTCCGAAATACGGTCGGCATCATAGAGCATCACACCCAGATAGCGGATGCGACCGACGCAGGTTTCCGAACATACGGTCGGCTGGCCAGCTTCGATGCGCGGATAGCAGAAGATACACTTTTCGGACTTGCCGGAGCTCCAGTTGTAGTAAATTTTCTTGTAGGGGCAGCCGGAGACGCACATGCGCCAGCCGCGGCACTTTTCCTGATCGATCAGGACAATGCCGTCATCCTCGCGCTTGTAGATCGCCCCTGACGGGCAGGCCGCAACGCAGGTAGGATTGAGGCAGTGCTCGCACAGGCGCGGCAGATACATCATGAAGGTGTTTTCGAACTGGCCGTAGATTTCCTTTTCCACGCCTTCGAAATTGTAGTCCTTCGAACGCTTGGCGAACTCGCCGCCGAGGATTTCTTCCCAGTTCGGACCCCATTCGATCTTTTCCATTCGCTCGCCGGAAATCAGCGAGCGCGGACGGGCGGTCGGCATGGTCTTGCTTTCGCCTGCCGTCTGGAGATGGCCGTAATCGAAGTCGAACGGTTCATAATAGTCGTCGATTTCCGGCAGGTCCGGATTGGCGAAAATCTTGGCGAGGATGCGCCACTTGGAGCCCATCTTCGGCTCGATCTTGCCGTTCTTCTTGCGAACCCAGCCGCCGTTCCACTTTTTCTGGTTTTCCCATTCCTTCGGGAAACCGATGCCGGGCTTGGTCTCGACATTGTTGAACCAGGCATATTCCACGCCTTCACGATTGGTCCAGACGTTCTTGCACGTCACGGAGCAGGTGTGGCAGCCGATGCACTTGTCGAGATTGAGCACCATTCCAATTTGCGCACGGATTTTCATTCTGCTGCCTCCTTCGCTGCGGAGTTCTGGTTGCCTTCTTCAAGCGGACCTTCCATCCAGTCCACTTTCTCAAGCTTGCGCACGACCACGAACTCGTCGCGGTTTGAGCCGACGGTTCCGTAATAGTTGAAACCATAGGACTGGTGGGCGTAGCCGCCGATCATGTGCGTCGGCTTGGTGATGATGCGGGTGACAGAGTTGTGAATGCCGCCGCGCTGGCCGGTGAGCGGCGAGCCGGGCGTATTCACGATCTTCTCCTGTGCGTGATACATGAAGACGGTTCCGTCCTTCATGCGCTGGGAGACGACCGCACGGGCCACAATGGCGCCGTTGGCGTTGTAGACTTCCACCCAGTCATTATCGACGATGCCAGCCTTTGCGGCATCCGGCTCCGAAATCCAGACAACCGGCCCGCCGCGATTGAGCGTCAGCATCAACAGATTGTCCGTATAGGTGGAGTGGATGCCCCATTTCTGGTGCGGCGTGATGAAGTTCAGCACCAGATGCGGCTGGCCGTCCGCCTTTTCACGGATTGCCGGATTGACCGTCTTGGTATCGATCGGCGGGCGATAGACGCAGAAGCCTTCGCCGAAAGCTCGCATCCACAGGTGATCCTGATAGAGCTGCTGACGGCCGGTCAGCGTGCGCCACGGGATCAGCTCGTGCACGTTGGTATAGCCTGCATTGTAGCAGACGGTTTCGGATTCAATGCCCGACCAGGTTGGCGAGGAGATGATCTTGCGCGGCTGCGCAACAATATCGCGATAGCGGATCTTCTCGTCTTCCTTGGGAATGGCCAGATGCGAATGGTCGCGACCTGTGAACTTCGACAGCGCTTCCCATGCCTTGACCGCCACCTCACCGTTGGTTTCCGGCGCGAGCGACAGAATGACCTCGGTTGCGTCGACGTCGGTATAGATGCGCGGACGTCCTTCGCTTGCCCCCGGCTCATGAACCTTGCCGTTCAGATTGCCGAGCAGCTCGACCTCGTGTTCGGTATTCCACGAAATGCCCTTGCCGCCATTGCCCAGCTTGTCGAGAAGCGGCCCAACGGACGTATAGCGCTTGTAGAGGTTTGGATAATCGCGCTCCACAACCACGACCGATGGCATGGTCTTGCCGGGGATCGGCTCGACTTCGCCCTTCTTCCAGTCAAGAACATCCTTCGGCTGCGCCAGTTCGCCCGCCGTGTCATGCAGGGTCGGCACAAGAACGATGTCCTTCTCGACACCCAGCACTTCCGGCGCCACTTCCGAGAACTTCTTCGCGATACCCTTGAAGATTTCCCAGTCGCTGCGTGCTTCCCATGCCGGATCGGCTGCGCTCGACAGCGGATGGATGAAGGGGTGCATGTCGGAAGTATTGAGGTCGTTCTTCTCGTACCAGGTGGCAGTCGGCAGAACGATATCGGAATAGACGCAAGTTGTGGACATGCGGAAATCGAGCGTGACCAGCAGGTCGAGCTTTCCTTCCGGAGCATTCTCATGCCACACCGCCTCGCGGCTTTCCTGTGCGCCTTCCTGACCCAGATCCTTGCCAAGCAGGCCGTTCGACGTGCCGAGCAGGTGCTTCAGGAAATACTCATGCCCCTTGCCCGACGAACCAAGCAGGTTCGAGCGCCAGACGAACATGTTGCGCGGCCAGTTGGCCTCGTGGTCGGGGTCCTCGCAGGACATGGTGACAGTGCCGTTCTTCAAAGCATTCGCGATGAAGTCTTTAGGCTCCTTGCCTGATGCGGCTGCCTCTTTGGCAAGCTCCAGCGGGTTGGTCTGGAGCTGCGGCGCGGAAGGCAGCCAGCCCATGCGCTCGGCGCGGATGTTGTAGTCTATCATCGTGCCGTCCCACGCGCCCTCAGGTGCGGTGGGCGAAAGGATGTCCTGCACCTTCACGGTCTCGTAGCGCCACTGGTCGGTATGCGCATAGAAGAACGAGGTGGAGTTCATGTGACGCGGCGGACGGTTCCAGTCGAGCGCGAAGGCAAGCGCTGTCCAGCCGGTCTGCGGGCGCAGCTTTTCCTGCCCCACATAATGGCTCCAGCCGCCGCCGGACTGGCCGATACAGCCGCACATCACCAGCATGTTGATGATGCCACGATAGTTCATGTCCATGTGGTACCAGTGGTTGAGACCGGCACCGAGGATGACCATGGACCGACCATTGGTCTTTTCGGCATTGGTTGCAAATTCGCGGGCGACAGCAATGATCTGGTCGCGCGGGACACCTGTGATCTTCTCAGCCCAGGCCGGGGTATATGGCAGGCCCTCGTCATAGGACTTGGCAGAGTTCGCGTCGCCAAGCCCGCGATCGAGACCGTAATTGGCTGCGAACAGGTCGAACACCGTCGCAACCATGACGTCGCCGCCCTTGATCTTCAGCTTGCGGGCCGGAACCTTGCGCACCAGCACGCTGTCATGGTCCGTGCCTTCAAAATAATCGTGCTCGCGGTTGCCGAAATATGGGAAAGCCACATCGGCGACGGCGTCATGGCTGTCCTTGTCGATGAAGCTCTTGGCAAGTTCCACATCCTTGCCCTTGCCGTCCTTTTCTTCAAGGTTCCACTGGCCGTCATCACCCCAGCGGAAGCCGATGGAGCCCTGCGGCGCAACATAGGCACCCGATTTCGTGTCGAAGGCGACCGTCTTCCAGTCTGGATTGTTGCCTTCGCCGAGATCGCCCTTGAAGTCGGAAGCGCGCAGGAAGCGGTCCGGCACATAACGTCCGTCCTTCTTCGAGAGCATGACCAGCATCGGGAAGTCGGAATATTTACGGCAGTAATTCTCGAAATAGGGGACCTGCCGGTCAAGGTGATATTCGCGCAGGATCACATGGCCAAGCGCCATGGCAAGTGCGGCATCGGTGCCCTGCTTGGGATGCAGCCACAGATCGGAAAACTTCGCTGCTTCCGAATAGTCGGGCGAGACCACGACCGACTTGGTGCCCTTGTAACGCACTTCCGTATAGAAATGCGCATCCGGCGTGCGGGTCTGCGGTACGTTGGAACCCCAGAGCATCAGGAAACCGGCATTGTACCAGTCTGCCGATTCCGGCACGTCGGTCTGTTCGCCCCATGTCATCGGCGAAGCGGGCGGCAGATCGCAATACCAGTCATAGAACGACATGCAGACGCCGCCGAGCAGTGACAGGTAACGTGAGCCCGCCGCATAGGACACCATCGACATGGCCGGGATCGGCGAGAAGCCGATCACGCGGTCCGGTCCATAAGTCTTGGCCGTATAGGCATTGGCGGCGGCGATGATCTCGTTGACTTCTTCCCACGTTGCGCGAACGAAGCCGCCGAGACCGCGCACCTTCATATAGTCGGCACGCTTGGCGGGGTCCTGCTGGATCGCGGCCCAGGCCGCGACAGGCGTTTTCAGCGTGCGTTCCTTGCGCCACAGCTTCAGGAGACGGGAGCGGATCAGCGGATATTTTACCCGGTTGGCAGAATAGACATACCAGCTATAGCTTGCCCCGCGCGAACAGCCGCGCGGCTCATGGTTCGGCAGGTCGGCCCGGGTGCGCGGATAATCCGTCTGCTGGGTTTCCCAGGTGATGATGCCGCCCTTGACGTAGACTTTCCACGAGCAGGAGCCGGTGCAGTTCACGCCATGGGTGGAGCGGACAATCTTGTCGTGCTGCCAGCGCTTGCGATAGGCGTCTTCCCAGTCGCGGTTCTCATTGGTCGTGACGCCATGGCCTTCCGAGAAGGTGCCGACATTCTTGCGCGCAAGAAAGTTCAGGCGATCGAGGAGTAGACTCATGATTATATCCTCACTTTATTTCTTCAGGCAGCAGCAGCGGCTGGTTTGCTGCGGTGCTCCACGTCGTAGAGCAGACCGCCTTTTCGGGTGTAGACGCCCCAGGTGATGACGAGGCAGGTCACGTAGAAGATCAGGAAGGCCCAGAGCGCGGCTTCCGGTCCGCCGGTCATGCTGATCGAGGTGCCGTAACCCTTCGGGATGAAGAAGGCGCCGAAGGCAGCAATGGCCGAGGTGAAGCCGGTGATGGCCGCAGATTCCTTGTCTGCTTCGTGACGGCGTTCTTCCGGGGTGGCATTGGGCATAAGCCTGTCCATCTCTTTCGACATGATCGCCGGGATCATTTGGAAGGTGGAGGCATTGCCGATGCCCGTTGCGAAGAACAGCAGGATGAAGGAAGCAAAGAAGCCCCAGAACGCATTCGGCTGATCCTTGATGCCGACGAAGTACAGTACGCCCGCCACGCCGATCATCATCAGGACGAATGCCCAGATGGTGACGCGTCCGCCGCCATATTTATCGGCAAGCCAGCCCGAACCCGACCGCGACAGCGCGCCGACAAGAGGTCCGAGGAAGGCGAACTGAAGTGTATTAACCTCAGGGAACAGGATATTGGTCAGAAGCGGGAAGCCAGCCGAATAACCGATGAACGAGCCGAACGTGCCGGTATAAAGCCAGCACATGATCCAGTTGTGCTTGCGGCGGAAAATGACGGCCTGATCGGCAAACGAAGCCTTGGCCGACGCGATATCGTTCATGCCGAACCAGTTGGCGAAAGCCGTGATGATGATGAACGGCACGAAGAAGAAGCCGGCATTCTGCAGCCAGAGCGGCGTGCTGCCCGCTTCGGTCGCAATCATTGACGGATCGCCGCCAAGCTTGCCGAAGATACCGGCGGTGATGACCAGCGGAACCACGAACTGCACGACGCTGACGCCGAGATTGCCGAGTCCTGCATTGAGCGCTGCCGCATTGCCCTTCTCTTTCTTCGGGAAGAAGAAGGAGATGTTGGACATGGAGGAGGCGAAGTTACCGCCGCCGAAGCCGCAGCAGAGCGCCAGCAGCAGGAAGATGAAGTAAGGCGTATTCGGGTTCTGCACGGCATAGCCGATACCGATGGCCGGAATGACCAGCGACCAGGTGGTCAGTGTGGTCCACAGGCGGCCGCCGAAGATCGGCACCATGAAGGAATAGAAGATGCGGAAGGTCGCGCCCGAGATGCCGGGTAGCGCTGCCAGCCAGAACAGCTGGTCGGTCGTGAACTGGTAGCCCACCAGTGGCAGCTTTGCCACCACCACGGACCAGACCTGCCAGATGGCGAAGGACAGAAGCAGTGCCGGGATCGAAAGCCACAGGTTGCGCTTGGCGATCCTTCTTCCCTTCTCTTCCCAGAAGGTCGGATCGTCCGGACGCCAGTCGGTCAGGACGGAATCGCCCTTTGCCGGCTTGACGTCGGCTTTCTTCAAGCCCTGCAATTCAGCAAAGGCCGGAAGCTCTTCCGTCGTCTTGCCTTCGGCTGCGCGCTCCATCTGGCGGATCGAGACATGCATCCACGCAAAGGAAACCGCGACGATGACAAAGAGCAGCATGAAGCAGCTCGTCCAGAGGCCGGTCTGGTCCAGAAGTACACCGAACAGGATCGGCAGGATGAAGCCGCCGAGACCGCCGATCATACCCACCAGACCGCCGACGGAGCCGACATTGCCCGGATAGTAGACCGGAATGTGCTTGAAGACGGCTGCCTTGCCCAAGGCCATGAAGAAGCCGAGGATGAAGACGGTGATGGTGAAGCCGATCACGCCCATTTCGGCATGGAAGGCCAGCGGACCATTATCGCTCTGGATGACATAGTCCGTCGGCGGATAAGACAGTATGAATGTCGCGACCAGCGAGACGGCGAAGGTCCAGTACATGACCCGGCGCGCGCCATAGACATCCGAAAGATGTCCGCCATAGGCGCGGAAAAGACTTGCCGGGACAGAGAAGAACGCAGCGATAATACCTGCGAGGCGAATATCGACGCCATAGACATGGATCAGTTATTGCGGCAGCCACAGCGCGAGAGCCACGAAGGCGCCGAAGACGAAGAAATAGTAAAGCGAGAAACGCCAGACCTGAATATTCTTCAGCGGCTCCAGCTCCATCAAGGTGCTGGCGGGTTTTTCGCCCTTGCACCGACGCTCGACCAGGACCGGATCATCGCTCGTGGTGAAATAGAAAATCAGCGCCATGACGACCATCGCGGCCGCCCAGACTTCGGCGACCGTATGCCAGCCGAATGCAACCATGACCATCGGCGCGAAGAACTTCGTCACCGCCGCTCCAACATTGCCCGCGCCGAAAATGCCAAGCGCAACGCCCTGCTTTTCCGGCGGATACCAGCGCGAGACATAGGCAACGCCAACCGAGAACGACCCGCCCGCCACGCCAACACCAAGCGCTGCAATCAGCATTTGCGGATAGGTGGTGGCGTAGGTCAGAAGATAGGTGGCAACCGCCGAGACCAGCATTGTGAGCGTGAAGATGGCCCGACCGCCATAGCGATCCGCCCAGATGCCCAGAATGACGCGGATCAGCGATCCCGTAAGGATCGGCGTACCGACGAGCAAGCCGAACTGGGTTTCGCTTAAGCCCAGCTCGGATCGAATTTCAATGCCGATGATTGCAAAGATGGTCCAGACCGCAAAACACACTGTGAAAGCGGTCGTACTCATCGCTAGCGCCGTGGTCTGCGCCCTGGGATTTTCCCCTGCGACATGTTGCATAGGCGTACTCCGAATTGAATACCATTGGAGGTTTCGTATGCACTTATGCGTCGACTTTCAGATGAATACATTGATTAAGATCAATATCTTTAGACTATTCAAGTTGAATTTTAGATATTCGTGGCTTAACGACCAAAATAGACCTAGTTAGTTCAAAGTATTGATTTATGCATATTGCGTAATTGATATTTATCAAGCATAATAGACTGATGAAAACTTGACCCCAAAAGTGAGGTTTAATGCGGAAAGAAGACATCGACGCGCTGAAGAATTTGCCGCTCTTCATGGATATGGCAGATGCCACTTTCGAGCGGATCATGCGCCCGAGCTTCGTGCAGTCGTTTCCGCCACGCACGACCCTTATCAAGGAAGACGAGCCTGCGGACTTCCTGTTCGCAATCCTGGACGGCCTCGTGTTGATGTCCGCGAAATCGGACGACGGCGAAACCGCGCTGGAAATATTGCGCGCCGCCGATATTTTCATTCTCGCAGCCGTGCTCAATGACGATGTGTGCCTGCAAACTGCACAGACCCTCACGCCAACCCGTGTGCTGATGGTGCCTTCAAGTCTGGTTCGGGACTTGATGAGCGAGGACGTCGGTTTCATGCGCGCCGTCGTCTTTGAAACGGCACGCGCCTATCGTCGTCTGGTCAAAGAGCTGAAGGCGCAGAAGCTTAGAAGCAGTGTGCAGCGCCTCGCCAACTGGATCGTCAAGGAATCGCTTTTTAACAACGGCGCAGATGTCGTAATGATTCCTTATGAAAAGCGGACACTTGCCGCCTATCTCGGCATGACGCCGGAGAACCTGTCGCGCAGTTTTGCAACGCTCGGGTCCCACGGTGTCAGTGTGCAGGCCTCTGCAATCAAGATCACGAACAAGAACAAGCTGCTGCAGTTTGCGGCACCTTCCCATCTGATCGACAGGGAAGAACCGGCGCGCACGGCCGACAGGGTTTGAGACCGGCTTTCATCTTCCTGTCAAACAGAACGACTATCCGGTGACTTTCCTGATCGAACGGATATCCGCCATGAAAGCACCTTTTGTTGCACTGTTTCTTGCCCTTGCCACCAGCGCTGCGGCACAGGAAATGCAGAAGCCGGAACTCATCGGCGCTATCACGCTACCGACCGGCCTGAAAATCGGCGGCATTGAATTCGGCGGAATTTCCGGCCTCGACTACGACCCACGTGAAAATATCTATTACGCCATATCCGACGATCGTTCGGAAAACGCACCTGCGCGCTTTTACAAGCTCAAGCTCGCCATCGACGGTTCCGGCGTGCAAAGCCTTGATGTTCTGGAAACAGTCACGCTTCTGGACAAGGCCGGCAAATCATTTGCGCTGAAGGATGTGGACCCTGAAAGCATCCGTTTCAACACGGCGACCGGCACGATCTACTGGTCAAGCGAAGGCGATAAGAACGGCAGGCCTTTTATCGGCGAAGCAAAGACCGATGGCAGTTTCATTCGCGAATTTGCTTTGCCGGAAGCCTACATTCCCGACGAAGGCAAGACACGCGGCGTCCGCAACAATCTGTCTTTTGAAAGCCTGACCATCACACCGGACGGCAAGACGCTTCTGGCGGGGACGGAAAACGCCCTGACACAGGATGGAGACAAGGCGACACTCGATCATGGCAGCCGTTCACGCATCATCGCCTTTGACCTCGCCTCAGGCAATGTGACGGCAGAATATGCCTATGACACCGACCCGATCTTCACCAAGGCGACGCTGCCGCCCTTCTGGAACGATAACGGTCTGTCGGAATTCGTTTCCGATGGAAACGATCTCCTCACCGTCGAGCGCTCCTTCGCCATGGGTGTGGGCAATCGTATTACGCTCTACCGCGCATCTTTCGACGGTGCCAGCAATGTAAAGGATGTGCCCTCACTGGCCAATCAGTCTGTGACATCGCTCAGCAAGAAACTTTTCCTCCAGCTGAACGAAGGTGATTTCGGCCTCGACATCGACAATATAGAGGCCATCACCTTCGGGCCGATGATTGACGGCAAGAGAACGCTGATCCTTGCCTCGGATAACAATTTCAACCACGGTCAGGTTTCACAGTTCATTGCTTTGAAGCTGCCCTGACCGACCCGGGCATTTCCAGCAAAAGTGCTAAGCGGTTTTGCCTAGGATAATGCGACGAAACAAATATTCAGAGCTCAGGTCCAGAAATAGCGCACGATATGGAAGAAGACCGGAGCCGAAAAGACGAGACTGTCGGCCCGGTCGAGCATCCCGCCATGTCCTTCGATCATATGGCCCCAGTCCTTCACGCCGCGATCGCGCTTGATAGCGGAAGCAACAAGCCCGCCGAAGAAACCCATGATGCATGATGTGGCCGCAAGGGCACCCGCCTGCACAGGCGAAAACGGTGTGAGCCATGCAAGACCGGCCCCCAGAAGAGAGGCGCTCGCGACACCGCCCACAAAACCTTCCCAGGTTTTGGACGGCGATATGCTGGGCGCGATGCGATTTTTTCCAAACAGCTTTCCGAAAATATACTGCAGCACATCGCTGCCCTGCACGGTGGCCACCAGAAACGCGATCAGAAGCAGTTTCTTACCGTCAAAACCGGGAATATCCAGTGTCATCAGCGCGGGCACATGGCTTATGCAATAGACCGACAGCATGATGCCCCATTGCTGCTCGCTGATACGCTCCAGAAAGCGCGACGTGTCCCCGGAAAGTGCAGTCAGAACCGGCATGGCGAGGAAGCAATAGACCGGGATGAAGATGGAATAGAGCCCGTACCAGTCGATCCAGATCAGATAGTATTGCACCGGAATGACCAGCAGGAACATGCCGAGCAGCACGCGATGGTCGGCGCGGCGTGTCTGCGTCAGCGTCGCATATTCGCGCAAGGCGGCAAACGAGATCAGCGCGAACAGCACGATCACGCCGCCCTTGCCGAACAGGAAGGCGATGCACATGGCCCCGACCATGATCCACCACGCCTTGATGCGGGCATTGAGATTGACCAGCGTGGACGAAAGCGGCTTCGGCGCGCGCCATGAAAGAACACCGGCGACGGCGCTTGCCGTTATCAGAACGCCCATGAGGCCAAGGAATAATCGGGTCGTTTCACTCATGAGTGATTACCATTCTGGGGCTGAATATCGAGAAGGCTCTGACGGGCGCGGGCGAGAAATTCCTTGCGGTCCTCACCCTCGCAAAGCTGCACCGGCGCACCGAAAATGACACGGCAAAGAAGCGGCACCGGCAGCATGGCGCCCTTGGGCAGCACACGCGACATGTTTTCGATCCAGCACGGCACCAGCTCGACATCGGGGCGTGCCAGCGCCAGATTATAGATGCCGGAACGAAAGCGCAGCAGCGCTTCGTCGGTCATGTTGCGTGTGCCTTCGGGGAAGATGATGAGCGAATGACCATCGGCCAACGCTTTCAGCATGACTTCCATCGGGTCTTGCGTGCGTTCCACCCAGTTGCGCTCGACAAGCACGGTGCGCAACAGAACTTCTGCCATGAACTGGCGCACGCGGTTGCCCCGCCAGTAATCAGCACCAGCAACTGCACGGGTGCGCGCGCGCTCTTCCTGATCGAGACAGGAGGAAAGCAGGATGAAATCGCCATGGCTTGTATGGTTGGCAAAATAGATACGCTGATTGCGCGACGGACCGGTGCCGCTCCAGATCGGACGCACGCCGGTAATCCCGCGCGACAGGATTGCGAGAAACGAACCGAACGTCGATTGCACCTGATGGCGGATCAGTTCCCGCATGTCACAGCCCCTGACCCAATGGCACCGTGGCCAGCAGAATGAAAAGTACGATACCCAGCCCCATGAAGAACCGCAGACGCCCCATGATGCGTCGCGAGCCTTCTATCCTTTTCGCGAGTGGACGGACCGTGCCGTCATTGGAGCGCAACCCCATGCGCTCAAGAATGCTGTCTACCTCACCCAAGCCCGTTTCACCGGAACCGGCGATCAGCTTGAAAAGCGCGGCATCGAACAGGAGATGCGCAGCGATACCCAGCACGATCAACGCGCTTACCAACAAAAGCGGCCAGATCAGCCAGAAGGCCAGATCATGCACCGGGCGCATGAAGGGCGCGACCGCAAGCAAAGCCACGGCGACAACGATGCCGAGAAAGGCATTGCGGCGCAGAACAATTGCTATGGACGCTGCCGGAGAATTCATGTCAGCTCCTCCGCCAAATGCAGATGCACCGGCCAGCCCCTGGCACGGATCAGCGCTTCGGCTTCTCGCGCATTGGCGACACGCCCGGTAGAGACGAGCCATGCGACCGCAACTGTTGCGCTGCGCTGAAAACCAAGCGCGCAACAGACAAGAACCGGGCCGTGATGGCGTGCGGCTTCAACGGCATCGGAGGCCAGTTGCACCTTTTCCGATGACGGCGCGACCAGATCGAGCGTGCCAAAGTTTTTCCATTCCGTGGCATGCAGCGGTGGCACCATTTCAGCGGCAAGATCAATGACGGCAGCAAAGGATGAGGGTTCTGCGGCTCTTGGAAAATGCCCGAGAAACACTCCGTCGGCCAACTCGACATGCGGCGGCAGCTTGCGTGTCCAGAACCGCACATTCAGCCGGGCAAAAAATCGGTAAGGCCAAAGCAGCCAACGGCTTGCGAGACTGACCGATCCATCTGTCTGCTTCTGGAAAATGCCAGCACCTGCACCGAAATAGCCAAGCGCTACAATGGCCAGTGCCGTTGCAGGCCAGAGCCAGAAAACTGCATAGCCGGTGACGGTCAGGCCATGGATGGCGAGCACCAGAAACAGGATTGCGCCTGCCAGATAGTAAAACCCGATCCTTCCGGCTTTGGGGTCTGATGTGAACCGAAACTCTGCCAGCGGCGAAGGACCGCTGCGCGGAAAAAGCCACAAGGCAAACAGGCCAAGCAAAGCACCTGCCGGAATATCGACCGCGTGATGCTGATAGGTGGTCAGCACCGACAGACCGATCAGCAGACACCAGACATGCCAGACCATGCGTATGGTATCGCCCATCACGCGGCGCATCTGATCCCAGATGATGATCAAGAGCGCGATATGCAGCGAGGGCGCCTGATTAAAAGGTTTGTCGAAGCCGCCAAGCACATCGAACATAAAACCCGGAAGACCTGCCGTTGCCGGTTTTACAAAAGTTGCGGTCAACGGAAAAGCGACGAAGCAGAGAACAGCGATGATCTGTGCCGTCAGATAGCGTTTTGCCAGCCGGTCGACCTGTTCGGGGCTGTCATTGACGAACAGCGCAATCGCATAAAACAGATTGACCGACCAATAGGGAACGATGCTCCACGCGATAAACGGAACTTGGCTTTCCCATCCGAAAGCAAGGTTAGGCACATGACCTTGCTGCGATGCGAGCCAGTTGGCCGTACCGTAGGTCAGGTAGAAAAAGGGCGCTAGAAACAGAAGCCAAAGGATCGCGCGACGGATCACAGGCCGCCGCGAAGATCCGTCAAGTTGCGTCAAATGCACTGTCACGCTTGGCCGTCTCCCACGCGCTCCGCAATCGAGACGGTGAAAATGCCCCACTGATCGACGCGCTGTTCGATCTTGCGATAACCGGCCTTCTCGACAAGCTGATCCATTTCGCCCTGCGTGCGACGGCGCATCACCCATGCCTCGCCGCCGCGATGTGACGTGAGCGCACGCGCGATCATTTCAAGCTGCGGATGCCATGGCTGGTTGGTGTAAATGAGCAGTGAGCCGGGTTTCTGCACACGGGCGAGGCCCGAAAGCGACCGGTTAATGAGCGCATTGTCCGGGAAAAGCTCGTAAAGACCGGACACGATGGCGAGGTCCGGCTGCGGCGTGACCGCTGCAAGGCTTTCCTCGTTAAATGCGTCACCCTCTTCCATATGGGCAATCGCCTCCAGCCCGCGATCCCGGATGAGCTTGTTGCCCGCCAGCACATTGATCGGCGAATAATCGCGCAGGTGAATGCTGTCCGGCATGGCGTCGGCACGCACCATCGCATCGATGACATAGCGGCCATGGCCGCAGGCAATGTCGAGAATATTGGTCGAGCGGCCCTCGCTTTTGAGCCGTTTGATCGCCGCACCGATCAGTTCTTCCAGATGCACCTTGCGCTGGCGGATACCCCGCCAGCCGATCGCTTCCAGAAACTGCTTGTCGATGAGCTTGCCACCCGGCCCGAGGCCCCGTGCTTCATTCTCATAGACATAATCGAGCGTGGAACCGGAATCGAACCCCGTGCGCTTGCCGACTTTCAACCCTTCCGAAAACAACGCACCGAAGGCTATCGAAGCGCGTGTCGACGCCCAGTAAAGCCCCTGCGCGGTCAGAAGCGGCAGCGGGCTGGACAACCGGTCGGCCTCGTCGCGCGTGTGGCCGGCAATATGCGCATCCGTCAGATCGGCGCGCTGCGGCTTTTCGGCAAAACGGAACTCGATGAAATCGTGGATGAGTTCGATTGCGGGTTTGCGATCCCGTTCGCCGAGCGTGTCGTGATAGAACCCTTTCAGAACATGCCGCTCCTTGATGCGGCTGCCGAGATTTTCAAAGAAGCGATGTTGCGGCGCAGGACGCACGACAAAATCGCTGCCGGAAATGAGCAGTTGCGTCGGAACGGTGATCGCCCGCGCATCATCCACCACGCGCTTCGCCGTCTCATAGAGTTGCAGCAGGATGTGCGAGGCGATGGGGCGCGTAATCAGCGGATCGGTACGATAGGATTCGATGCGTTCCGGATCATGGGTCAGGAATTGCGGCTTGACGTATGAATTGACGTAGAAGGTGCCTTTCAGCTTCTGCCACAGGCCGATGCCTTCCTTGGCGAATGGCACATAGAGCTTGATGTCGAAAGCGGGCGAAGCCAGCACCAGCGCCCGAATATTCGGCGCATAGTCATGCACCCAGGCCGCAGCCAGAACCGCGCCGACACTCTGCGCGATAATTGCCACATCCTCGATGGCGGTGCCAGTTTCCTGACAGATATGGGCGACAAAACTGTCGAGGTCACGGATCGACGCGCCGAAGGACGGCGAGAAGCCGCGCACGCCCGGCGACTGGCCGTGGCCGCGTGCATCCCAGGCGTAGAAGGCGTAGTCATCCAGCCCCAGCTCATCAACGAGGTGTGCGACGCGTCCGCTGTGCTCATGGCCACGATGCAGGAGGACAATCACGCCTTTCGGCCTGCCGGAAATTGCCGGCCAGAAACGGTAGAACAGCGACGTGCCGTCATGGGTGACGAACTGGCTTTCCTGCGCCGCGCGATGCCGATTTGTAGCGTGCTCGTTCATGCCATCCCCTCTCCACCTGTTTCCTCATGGGACAATTGCCCGCAATTTCTATTGAGTGAAACAAAATGTTTGAATAAACGAGCTGGAGCGAACCGCAAATAGCTGTTCAATACTTATTCTTCGTTTCCCAAGAGATTCTTGATGTCGGTTTATCAACTCAAGTCGCGTTTCCAGAATTTACTGAGACCTCTTGTCGTGCGACTTGCTGCAGGCGGTGTAACGGCCAATCAGGTTACAGTCGCTGCCGCGCTCGTCTCGATCATACTTGGCGCTTTTCTGGCGTTGAGCGGTAACGCGGCATGGTTTGCACTCGTCCCGATCTGGCTTTTCCTGCGCATGGCGCTGAACGCCGTCGACGGAATGCTGGCGCGCGAACACGGACAGAAATCGACACTGGGTGCCTATCTCAACGAGATTGGAGACGTTGTTTCCGATGCTGCCCTTTATGCGCCCTTCGCGATCATCGCGCCGTTCACCGGCCCATGGCTATTCGCGATTATCTTTCTGGCCACCCTTACGGAATTTGCAGGCGTTGCCGGTGCGTCCGTGGGTGCGAGCCGCCGCTATGACGGCCCGATGGGCAAAAGTGACCGCGCTGTGGTCTTTGGCGTGCTCGGCGCATGGATTTCCATTGATGGCATTCTGCCACAATGGATTTTCTGGCTGCAGCCGCTCCTATGCCTGCTTCTTGTCGCGACCACGGTCAAGCGCATCACAAACGGCATAAACGAAGCAAAGAGCGGGTAAAACGGCTTTCCGGTACTGGTATTGACGCAATTGGGGCCTATGTTGGTCCATTCAATTCCAGCTCAATCGGAGGCCATGCCAATGAAGAAAGCTAAGACTGCTTTTCTGTTTGCGGGCATATTCGCATTTTCATCCGCGCTCAGCCCGGCGCTGGCTGCCAGCAATGGCAGTTCGAAACAAAGGGCGAAGGAAGTCACCGCTGTCATCAACGCCGTCGCGCAGAAAATGCCCGACCAGCCGATCAATACGGTGATGTATATCCGCTCCAATAATTTCGAGGTTCTCGCAGGCGACTGCACCGTGCGAGCGCATATCATCTCGTCGGGTCACAAGGCGAAAAGCACTTCTCCCGACAAGATCAAGGTCCGGCTCAACAAGCGGCGGTGCGCGCGCTAGAGCATTTCCAGCAAAAGCGCGAAGCGGTTTTGCCTAGGATAGTGCGGCAAACCAATTCGTTAGAACAGTCCTGCTATAACAGGACCGTTCTAACTCCCATTAAGCTGTGACTTTGCAACGGTCTTGACGACCCAGTCGGCAAAGACACGAAGGCGGTTGCTGAGGTGGCGGTTGGGTGGATAGACCAGATAGATCGGCATCGGCTCGATTTCCCACTCCTGCAGGACGGGGCGCAACGTGCCGTTTTCTATGTCATCCTTCACCATGAACAAGGGTGCCTGCACCACACCGAGCCCTGCGCGCGCGGCTGCGAGATAGGTGGTCGATTCGTTCGCTGCCACCACATAGCGTCCGTTGACCTCGATTTCCTCCGTCCCTTTTTTGAAACGGAACGGCATCTGCTGGCCGGTCGATGGCCGGAAATAACCGACCACCGTGCAGTTCCTGCCGAGATCGGACGGGTGCAGTGGCGTGGAACAACGGTCGAGATATTCGGCGGAAGCGCAGGCGATGAAATGCATGTCGCCGATGCGCCGCGCAATCAGCGACTGGTCGGCCAGCTCGCCAATGCGGATGGCGCAATCGACGTTCTCCGCCACATAATCGACAGGCCGGTCCGATACGCCAAGATCGATCTGGATATCGGGATAACGCTGATGAAACTCGATCAGCGCCGGAATAATGATGAGATTGGCGACCGCGCTCGCCATTTCCACGCGCAGGCGACCTTTGGGCAAGGTCTGGGCGCTCGACAAGCTGCCGTCAAGTTCCGCAAGATCGGCCAGCAATCGTGCAGCGCGCTCATAGTAAAGTGCGCCATCCGGTGTTACGAGAACACGGCGGGTCGTACGATTGAGGAGTTTTGTACGAAGATGGGTTTCCAATCCTTGGATAAGATTGCTGATCGTTGCCTTGGGCATATTGAGCGAGGCGGAGGCGCGCGTGAAGTTCCCGGTTTCAACAACCCGGAGAAAAGCGCGCATGGCCGAGAGCTGGTCCATTATCAAAAAGCCGTCATTGTTCGAGATTCTGGACAGTGTAACCAATTATAGGGGACTATTCCAGCCTATAGACAATGCTAATATCTAACAATGGCGGTTTGCCGCTATACATGAAGGCCAAGAAAGATGTGCGAGAAGTTTACGGTTGAGACAATGCAGGCGGGTAACACCAACTGCACGGCGCGCATTTATAAGGGCGCTAAGTTGCTCTCTCCGCCGCCTGTGGTGTTGCACCTTCACGGCGGTGCTTTCTCGGTCAACTGCCTTGGTGACTGCGAGCGTGTTGCCGAAACACTTGCCGAGGCAGGTGCGGTGGTCGTGTCGCCAGAATATTCGTCGGCCTGCCTCAACCCGTTCCCGGCGGCGCTTGAGATAGCCTACTCCATTTTGTCTTCGATGCGCGCGCGTTGCCCTGAATTAGCGCACAAGAAGTCGATGCTGTTCGTCGCCGGTGAAGAGGCGGGCGGCAATATTGCTGCCGGCGTAGCCCTCATGGCGCGCGATCAATATCTGACCGAACTCAAGGGTCAGATACTGCTTTCGCCCATGCTCGACCCCTGCCTCGCCACGGCGTCTTTCCGCAAGCATTGCCCGGAAAGCGCCGTCCAGACGATGTCGGATGGCTGGCAGCATTATCTGGGCGAGTGTGCGGGTTTCACCCACCCCTACGCCGCGCCTGCCCTGTGTACGCGTCTTGCTGGTCTGGCACCCACCTTGCTTGTCACCAGCGCCCAGTGCCCGATGCGCGATGAAACGCAGGCCTATGCCGAGCGTCTCCGTCAGGCGGGCGTGAAGGTACAATCGCATGTCCTGCCCGGGAAAGCCGGCTGGATAGCCGAAAACAAGGTGGCGGGCACCGACTGGTCGCCACAGGAACATAAACTTATCGACCTGTTTTCCGATTTCTTCCGGCAGGCAGGAGCAAAGTCAATCGCAGCATAACATCAGTTTTAAAGTCCTCCCAAGCTTTGATCTGGTGCTCACATTGAAGCCGGCCCCCACCGGTTAGGAGATACAACAATGACATCGATCACAGCCCGCCGGGCGCTATGGGGCGCCGGCCTGAGTATCCTATTGTCTGCAGCCGGCGGCGGCGCCATTCTCTTTGGCGCGCCTCACCTCAAGGCCGATGCTGCAACCGATATTTCCGCTCCACCGCCCGCCGTGCCGGTTTCGGTCGCCAAGGCAGAATCGCGACGCATCGTAAGCTGGGAAGAGTTTTCCGGCCGTCTGGAAGCGATTGACCGGGTAGAAATTCGGCCGCGTGTCGGCGGCGCCATCCTGAAAACCCATTTCCGCGAAGGCGCTCTGGTGAAACAGGGTGACCTGCTCGTCACCATCGATCCCGAGCCCTATGCGGCGGCGGTCGAAAAGGCAAAAGCGCAGGTTTCCGCTGAAGAAGCCCGCGTCGCACTGGCCAAGACCGAACTGGAACGCGGGCGCCAGCTCGTGACCACCCGTACGATCGCCCAAAGCGGCCTCGACCAGCGCTCCAGCGCCTATGATGAGACGCAGGCAAGCTTACGTTCCGCCAAGGCAGCCCTGCGTTCCGCCGAGCTCGATCTTCAATATACCGAAGTGCGCGCACCGATTTCCGGTCGCGTCGGGCGGCTGGAAGTCACGGCAGGCAATCTCGTTGCGGCAAGTTCCGCCTCGCCGGTCCTGACCACGCTTGTTTCGGTCGATCCGATCTATGCAAGCTTCAGCGCCAATGAGGAAGTCGTCACCAAGGCGCTTGCCAAGCTTGCAGCCTCGCCTGGCGGAAACGCCATCGAGCGCATTCCTGTCCAGATCGGCACTGCTTCCGATGAAGGCACCCCGATTTCCGGCCATATTCAGCTCATCAACAATGAAGTCGATGCCACAACCGGCACAATTCGGGTTCGTGCGGCAATCGACAATCCGGACGGAAGGCTCATTCCTGGCCAGTTTGTCCGCATTCGTTTCGGTGAGCCCGAACCGGATGAAAAACTGGTGGTGAGCGACCGGGCGATTTCTTCCGATCAGGACAAGAAGTTCGTCTTCGTGGTCGGCACGGATAACAAGGTTGAATACCGGCAGGTAGTTCTTGGTCGCAATTATGACGGCCTGCGCATTATCGAAAGCGGGTTGAAGCCCGGCGAGAATATCGTCGTGAACGGCCTGCAGCGCATTCGTCCAGGCGTGGTCGTCGCACCGCAACCGGTAACCGAAACACTTGCCCAGAACTAGAGCGGTTCCAGTTTGAACGGAATCGTGGAACCGCTCTATCTCTTTGCTTGTACGCATTTACCTCACGCAAAACCGCTTCGCACTTTTGCTGGAAATGCTCATTGAAACAGTGCGCGCCTGAAGCGCGCATAAACGCAAACACTCAGCCTAAACAACCCGCGAGAACACTTGTTCCCGCGGGCCGGGAGAGTCTTTGCCTTCCCGCTTAAGGGGGATAAACAGATGAACTTTTCACGCTTTTTCGTCGACCGCCCGGTCTTCGCTGGCGTTCTGTCGGTCCTGATCTTCGTTGCCGGTCTGATCGGCATGACAGGTCTTCCGATCTCGGAATATCCGGAAGTCGTGCCGCCACAAATCGTAGTTCGCGCGCAATATCCGGGCGCCAACCCAGCCGTTATTTCCGAAACCGTCGCCACGCCGCTTGAAGAACAGATCAACGGCGTCGAAGGCATGCTTTATATGCAGAGCCAGGCGACCGCCGACGGCGTCATGACGCTGACCGTCACATTTGCGCTCGGCACCGATCCCGATCAGGCCCAGCAGCTGGTGCAGAACCGTATTTCGCAGGCCGAACCGCGCCTGCCGGAAGAAGTGCGCACCCTTGGCGTCACAACTGCCAAAAGCTCGCCCGACCTGACGCTGGTGGTTCACCTCATCTCGCCCGATGGCCGGTATGACGTGAACTATCTGCGCAACTATGCCGTTTTGAACGTCAAGGATCGTATCGCCCGTATTCCGGGCGTCGGTCAGGTGCAGATATTCGGCGGCGGTGATTATTCGATGCGCGTCTGGATTGACCCGCAGAAGGCAGCCGAACGCGGACTTTCTGCAAGCGATATCGCCACTGCCATCCGCCAGCAGAACGTTCAGGCTGCTGCCGGTGTCATCGGCGCATCGCCGTCCGTTTCGGGCCTCGACCTTCAGCTATCCGTCAATGCGCAAGGCCGTCTCCAATCACCGGAAGAGTTCGCGAACATCGTCGTGAAATCGGGCAGCGAAGGTGAAATCACCCGGCTGGGCGATGTTGCGCGTGTCGAAATGGGCGCCGCTGATTATTCCCTGCGCTCGCTCCTCGACAACAAGTCAGCGGTTGGCATGGGCGTGTTTCAGGCACCCGGCTCCAATGCGCTTGAAATTTCCGAAAACGTCCATGCCGCCATGGCCGACCTGAAGAAAACTATGCCGGAAGGCGTGGATTTCGACATCGTCTATGACACGACGGCGTTTGTGAAAGCCTCGATTGAATCGGTCATTCATACCCTGCTTGAAGCCATCGTGCTGGTGGTGATCGTCGTTATCATGTTCCTGCAGACATGGCGCGCCTCCATCATCCCACTGGTTGCCGTTCCCGTCTCCATCGTCGGCACGTTTGCGGTGATGTATGTGTTCGGCTTCTCCATCAATGCGCTCAGCCTCTTCGGCCTCGTGCTTGCCATCGGCATCGTGGTCGATGACGCCATCGTGGTAGTGGAAAATGTCGAGCGTAACATCGAGCAGGGCCTGTCGCCGGTCGAGGCAACCTATCGCGCCATGCAGGAAGTGTCCGGGCCGATCATCGCCATCGCACTGGTGCTGGTTGCGGTCTTCGTGCCGCTTGCCTTCATCACCGGTCTGACCGGTCAGTTCTACCGCCAGTTCGCTCTCACCATCGCGATCTCGACGGTGATCTCCGCCTTCAACTCGCTGACGCTTTCGCCTGCTCTGGCAGCTCTGCTGCTGCGCGGTCACGATGCGCCGAAGGATCGGCTGACCCGGATCATGGACAGGCTGTTCGGCTGGTTCTTCCGTGGCTTCAACCGTTTCTTTGGTGCAAGTTCAAACGCCTATGGCCGCGGCGTTGGCAGCATTCTCTCGCGCAAGTCGCTGGTGATGGGCCTCTATGTCGTGCTGCTCGGCGTCACCTTCGTGCTGTTCCGTGCAGTGCCCGGCGGCTTCGTTCCGGCGCAGGACAAGCAATATTTGATCGGCTTCGCGCAATTGCCGGATGCGGCAACGCTCGACCGTTCGGAAGATGTGATCCGCCGCATGAGCGACATTGCCCTCAAGCATCCGGGCGTGGCCAATGCCATTGCCTTCCCCGGTCTGTCGATCAATGGTTTCACCAACTCGTCGAACTCCGGCATCGTTTTCGTGACGCTGAAGCCGTTCGAGGAGCGTAAAACCCCGGAACTTTCGGCCAATGCCATCACCGGAGAACTGAACCAGCAGTTCGGCGCCATTCAGGATGCTTTCATCGCCATGTTCCCGCCACCGCCCGTTCAGGGTCTCGGCACGACAGGCGGCTTCAAGCTCCAGCTTGAGGATCGCAACGGGCTTGGCTTCAAGGCGCTGGACGATGCGACCAAAGCGTTTCTCGCCAAGGCCTATCAGACACCCGAGCTGGCTGGTCTCTATTCGAGCTACCAGATCAATGTGCCGCAGCTTTATGCCGATCTTGATCGCACGAAGGCACGGCAGCTGGGCGTGGCGGTGACCGATGTGTTCGAAACCCTGCAGATTTATCTGGGTTCGCTCTATGTCAACGACTTCAATGCCTTTGGACGTACCTATAGCGTGCGCATTCAGGCCGACGCGAATTACAGAAGCCATGCCGAAGATATCGGCAAGCTGAAGGTTCGTTCGCAGTCGGGCGAGATGATCCCGCTGTCGGCTCTTCTGAAAGTCGAGCAGACCGTAGGTGCGGAACGCGCCATCCGTTATAACGGCTTCCTTTCCGCAGATATCAACGGCAACCCGGCTCCCGGCTTCTCGTCCGGGCAGGCACAGGCTGCCATCGAACGGATCGCGGAAGAAACCCTGCCTCCGGGCATCGCTTACGAGTGGACCGATCTGACCTACCAGCAGATTCTCGCCGGTAATTCAGGTTTCCTCGTCTTCCCGCTGGCGTTGCTGCTCGTCTATCTGGTTCTGGCCGCGCAATATGAAAGCCTTGCCCTGCCGCTGTCGATCATCATGATCGTACCAATGGGGATCATGGCCGCACTCACCGGCGTCTGGTTGACAGGAGGTGACAACAACGTCTTCACCCAGATCGGCTTGATAGTCCTTGTAGGGCTGTCGGCAAAGAACGCGATCCTGATCGTGGAATTCGCCCGCGAGCTGGAGCTGTCCGGACGAAGTGTCGTGCAGGCGGCGGTCGAGGCAAGCCGGTTGCGTCTGCGCCCGATCCTGATGACCTCGATGGCCTTCATCATGGGCGTGGTGCCTCTGGTAATGTCGACAGGTGCTGGCGCGGAAATGCGCTCAGCCATGGGTGTCGCAGTCTTTGCAGGCATGATCGGCGTGACGGCCTTCGGCATCTTCATGACGCCGGTGTTCTATGTGCTGATCCGCAAGCTCTCAGGTGAACGTCCGTTGAAACATGCAGGCGCAAAGATCGAAGCCCCGCATCTGGCGCCGGGAGAATGACCCCGGCATCACCTCAAGACCTGACCAGAAGGGCCGGAGCAATCCGGCTCTTTTCATGTAATCAGCGGATTTATTTTCTTCGCGTCGCGATATCGCCCGAATCTGTTTCTTAACAGGGAGCTTGTTCGATGCATGAAGGAGAAGATTGTTGCAAAAGTCCGGTTTGCTTGCCCTCGCCCTTGTTGTCACTGCGCTAACAGCGTGTTCCGAAACAACGCCCGGCCCGTCGGCAAGTGCCGCTCCTGCAAAACGGCCTGTCGATCCGGCACCCATCACCGGCAACTGGTGCAGCTCCGATGGCCAGCGGTTCTCCATTTCCGGCGAGCGTTTTGACAGCCGCGACAGCCAGTGCTCCGTAACACGGATCAACAATTACGAAGGCACGTTTACCGTCGCCATGTCCTGCACCGCTAACGGTCAACAGTCGAACGAAAACATCACTATTTCACCTGTCGGCCAGTCGCTGCATATCTCGTTCCTGTCCATGGGTGGCAAGCGGGCAGTGGTGAGCCGCTGCACCTCCTGACCGCCCCCAAAAACACATTAAGGCATAACCATGATTTGGCGCGATTTTCGCGCCAGATGCGTTTTTACGAGCAGAAGCGTTGCGTTTTCCCGACGGAAATTACGGCGAACGCCCGACTAAATCATGGCCAAAATATGGCAGAAGATATTCCGGGACAATGTGATGCGACAGGGCGATCCCGCTCTGCTAAACTTGCCGTTGCAATGCCACACCCAAACTGAAGGGAGACAGACATGAAAGTCGTATTCGTGACTACAGCTGTCCTCGCTCTGTCGGTTACAGCTGCGATGGCAGACTGCACTTATCATAATGCTCAATCCTCCACGAAGATGGAGAAGCCTCAGACAACTGCAAGCATTCAGACAACGGCACCGGAACAGAAATAGCTGCCGGAATGTTTGAAGCTGAACTGCCATATCTTCATTTGTGACGATGGTTGCCATAAGCAACCATCGTCACAAATTTTTATAGGAGCATTTCCAGCAAAAGTGCGAAGCGGTTTTGCGCAGGATAATGCGTAAAAATAAATAGATAGAGCGGTTCCATGATTCAGTTTAATTGGAACCGCTTTAGAACTTCACGTTGAACGAAGCGTTGAAGCCATTCCGCACCGCTCCATCACCGAATTGCCCCTTGTAACCAGCAGCGAGTGAAGCATTTTCACTGAACTGGAAGTTCAACCCTGCCTCGATCAGGGCTGCGTCTTCGGCAATCGGCACACCTGCCACGCTGAAGGGTTCCGAACCGGCGAAGGCATGACGGGCAACGGGTGTGATGTCACCCGCCGCGTGTTGCCAGCCAAGCGTTGCGTGCAATGTCGAGGCGATACCGCCAAGTGTCAGATCCGTCGCGGCTCTGAGACCCAGCGTCGTATAGGTGACATCGCTATTGTCGCTGTCACTGTGAAGGCCAGCGACGCCATCCCCATCATAACCGTCAGTATGAAGCCGCACATAGGCCAGATTGGCAAAAGGCTCGAAGCTCGCGCGACCGGCCTTCATCTTGTATCCGGCCTCGCCGAACAATTGCAGCGCCTGTGCATCATACGAAGTTTCTTCCACCGCTTTGAAGCCGGCAAAGGAAATCGAACGCCCGGTGTCGATATTGTACCAGCTATGGGTTGCTCCGAAACGAAGCCCGATATCGCCTGCACCAACCTTTTCGATCACAGTTCCGGCGTAGGCACCCAGCGTATAGGAGTCTACATCGGCGCTTGAAAAGCGGTCATCCGCATCGAAGGAAGAATTGCCATAGCCCGCCATCAGACCGGTACGCCAGCTGCCGACCGGAATGTCGGTACCGATGAAAACACCGCCTGCAGAACCGGAAAGTTTGGCAGCATTGCCGTCGCCATCGTTGGAGCCCCAAGCGCCATAACCTTGCAGCCAGAAGGCCGCATCGGCGGTATTGGCACAGGCCTGACCGTAGGCTCCGGCGCTGCCTTTGCCGGTCCACACCGGATTGCCCGCCTTGCAATTTGCATCGAACGAAGCGCGCAAACGGTCGCCGATGGCGTGACGTGCAAACCGGCTTTCATCAATCAGAGCGCCTTTGACGCTGGCATGGATTTCGCCCGACAAGGCGTCGAAACCTGCCCGCGCTTCGGCAGCACTCAAGCTGACGAGCGCATTGTAAACCTCGCCACGGCCCAGCCTGTCGGCAGCGCCCGCCACCGCTTTCTGGTTGCGCGTCTCGCCGACGCTGGCAAAGCTGGTGTCGTTGCGGTCAAGACGGAGATCGAGTGTTGTCGCGCCATAAGTCAGGCTCGGCGTCAGGAATGCCAGATTGCTGTCGATGGTCGCAAAGGTCCCGCTGATGCCACCCGCTGAAGTCAGGATCGTATAGTTGGTCTGCGGTGACCAACTGCCATTTTCGCCAATGATCGAAAGACCACCCGCAAGCTGCGCAGAACCGCCGACCACGAGCTTGCTGGCCTCTCCCGCAGGTGTGGTGTCGATCTGCAGGACGCTGTTTACCGTCTGCACCAGATTGCCATTGATGGTCAGCGCTCCGACGGAACCGCCCGGACGCAAGATGCCCTGATTGGTTACCGACCCGAGAATGACGCCGTGACCGCGCAAGGTGCCGCCTGTCCCGATGGTGACATCGCCACCCAGAACCGCAGCGGAAGGGTCGGCATCGCCGACCTTGAGCATACCGTTTTCGACGACTGTGGAACCGGCAAAACCTGCACCGTTGCCGTTGAAAACCAGCATGCCCGAACCCTGCTTCACAAGGCTTCCGCTACCGGAAAGGCTACCTGTGAAAATGCCATTGCTCTGCTGATCGAAGACAAGCTGCGCATTGTTGGTGATATTGCCCTGCAGGCTTGCCGTATCGCCCAGCAAGGTGCCGCCGCTGACAAGCGTGCCGCCGCTGTAGCTGTTGGCACCCGAAAGGACCAATTTGCCACCGCCCGATTTGACAAATGTGCCAGTGCCGGACAGATCGCCTGCAAATGCGCCGTCGCTCTGCTGGTCGAAGACGAGTCGCGCATTGTTGATGATATTGCCCTGCAGGCTTTCCGTGTTACCCAGCAAGGTGCCGCCGTTGACAAGCGTGCCGCCGCTATAGCTGTTTGCGCCTGACAGCACCAAGGTTCCGTCGCCGGATTTGACCAGAGCGCCGCTGCCCGAAAGAGCCTGCGACACCGTAAAGCGTGCCGCAGCGTCGGCAATGTCAAAGCCACCGCCATTGCCAGTCATGGTCACGCTGCGGGCTGTTTGCGAGAACCCTGTTCCCGTAATCCGCAGCGTTCCGCCATCAAGGATGAGGCCATCGCTGACAAAGCTCATATTGCTGTCGTTCGATACAGAAAGTGTGCCGGCGCTGATCCGTGTGCCGCCGCTATAGAGATTGCTGGCATTGAGAACGAGTGTCCCCGCGCCGGTCTTGGTGATACCGTCTATACCAGCGATAACGGTGTCGATGGTTGCAGTCCAGTTTGCGCTTGCGGCCGAACCGTCACCCACGCGAATTTCAGGCATTGTCGCGCTCTGGCTCTGAAGGATCAGAATATCGCCGTCTAGCCGATAGCCGTCGCTGGCAAACTGCATTCCAAGCGCGCCAACCGTCCCGGCGTTGTCATCAACCGTGACGGTGCCCGACGCTCCACCGAATATTGCAAAACCCGGTTGCGGAGTCATAGGCCCCGTAAAACTGCCCTGACTATCCGTCCAATTCGCGTTGGCAACGGACCACGTACCAGAGCCGCCGCCCATCTGGGAGGGACCCGCCAGGCCGTTTGCATTCCAGAAATTGAGTTCGACCCCGGGGGTCATGTTGACCAGATTGATCTGCTTGGTACCGGTGAGAATTTGGATAGCACTTCCCGCAGGCGGAAAGAACCCACCGCCATTGAAACTGAGAGCCCCACCATAGCTGAACAGATTGTATAGACCCGGCCCCATGCCACCGCCGTTGATGACATTGAGGACAGAAGCGTTTACGGTCAGATCGCCTCGGACCCTGACACTGTCGCCCTGACCGAAAGTCGCGAAATTTATACCCGGCGCTCCAAACTCGAAATCAAGCTGGCTGCCCTGCCCCACGGTGAGATTGCCGTCGACTGTCAGTGTTCCGATGCTGGCGCCAGGGCTTAAATGACTACCCGAGGCGAGGGTCAAATCACCACCAATGCGACCATGCCCGCCAATTGTTGCGCCTGCACCAACCGTAACATTGCCCGCAATCGATGCACTCGTGCCTCTTGTATCTCCGATGATGAGACTGCCAGCCATGACACTGGTAAATCCGGCATAGGTGCTGACGCCGTTGAAAACCTGCTGTCCGCTGCCTTGCTTGACAATGCTGCCCGTACCGCTGATCGCCCCAGCAAAGGTCTGATTGGTCGCATCGCCGAATGTCAGTGTGTTGCCACCGAGCGCTATGGTCGATCCAGCCACACCGCTCAATGCGCCGATGGTTTGGCTGCCTGCTGCACTAATATCGAAACCGGCGCCTGCTGAGCCGAGATTTACAGAGCCGCCTGCCACAAGCGATCCACCACCTCCAAGTGCCAGTGTGCCTGCATAGATCGTCGTGCCGCCAGTATAAGAGTTGTGGCCGGTGAGTGTCTGCGTGCCCCACCCCGTTTTCGTGATTCCGCCCATGCCGCCGATCGTTCCGCCGAATGTGGCGTTTGCGGCACCACCTAATGTCAGGGAGTTCGCTCCCAGGCTGATCTGGGTTCCTGCCGTTCCGGCAAGCACTCCAATCGATCCGGACGAACTGGCCTGACTGATATCCAAACTTGCACCTGCGCCTGCGAGGTTCATCGCGCCGCTGCTTGCAAGCGATCCACCGGCGCCCAGCACCAGTGTACCTGCATTGATCGTCGTGTCGCCACTATAGGTGTTGGGACCATTCAGCCTCAGTGAGGCGGCGCCGTTCTTCGTCAGTCCACCGCTACCTGAAACCACGCCGCTCAAGGTCATGGCGTTGGAGCCATTAACTGCAAGCGTTGCACCACTAATCAGATTTATACGGTTTGAGATATCAAGAGATACACTGCCGTCAAGTCTGGCATTCCCGCTGACGGTAATGCTGCCGCTTCCAAATGCGAGGTTGTTGCTGGCCACTATTTTGCCTGCAACAAGATCTGTGCCACCGCTGAAAGTATTGGAGCCGTTGAGAGTGAGCGTGCTGTTGCCGTTCTTCTTAAGCGAGCCGCCACCAGAAATGACGCCACTCAAAATGAGGTCATTCACGCCGCCGACGTTCATCCCCCCAGCTCCGGCGACAATATCATTGGGAAGCATCAATGCCGGGACCGCCGACATTATATGCCCGCCAGAAAATGTAATCTGGCCAATACCCAGAGATACAGCACTATCGATAGTTACAATAGCGCTGGCGCCAATGCTGGCACTGGAGGCACTCGATGCCCCTGATATCAGCCAGGACCCGCTTCGAGCATTGAGCAGGTTGAAATTGATGTACCGGCTGACGTCGATTGTGCCAGCTGATGATCCGGCTTGCTGAAGGGTTAGCGTATTGTTCCCACCGGCTCCGCCATCGACATATCCCGTTCGGGCGTAACCGAAATTGCCTTCGGGCACGCTAACGGCTACAGCCCCCTCAGTGCCGCCCGCTGAATTGACCGATGAACCCGTGTTGGCGATGAAATGATTGGCGCCCCCAACTCCCAGCGACACGCTGCCATCAATTGTTCCGGAGTTTGTAAATGTGTTACCTGATGCCGAAGCGCCAAACCCGATGCGCCCAGTGATGGTTCCGAAATTCTCGAAATTGACCTGCCCGCCGCCATAGACCGCAACTACACCTGCGTCAGCCGGATTTATTGTTGTCCCCGAAACAGGCTTGGCTCCAATCGTATGATTATTGGTAATGTTGACGCCGCCGCCGCTGCCGCTCTTCACCATAAGCGCCAGACCTTGGGTGGGATCAGATGACGTGCTCCTAACACCATACAGCGAACCGTTATTGGTGATCTTGTTAACACTGGAATCGAAATTACCGACCACAAGTCCAGAAGACACAATACTCAATTGCCCCAGAAGAGCGGGATCGATTGTACCGTTATTCGTGACAGTGAGGTTGCCGCCTGTAAGCCTCATCGTGTCGCCACCAAGACCCAGAAGCACACCTACGCTGGCACCGGATAATACAGTGACATTCAGATTGTCATCAGCGTTCAAGTAGTTGGGTGCCAATGGATTTGCAGCACCTGAACAGGTCACTACCGTCCCGTTGGCTGAGCATGCCGCGTGCGCGGAAGATGCCGCGCACAAACTGGCCACTGCCGTCGTCATCAACAGTATGGATTTGTGACGCAATACGCCTTTCATGTGAATCCCCCCGGATATCCGCCAGCAGTGCATAGATTTTACTGAACGACGCGAACGCGCATTTTCGCTTTTACATTGCGAATTGCAGAAACAAAAGATGAAACTACAATTTTCTGCGAGTAATATTGGGTTTATTCGATAGCGCGCCCCGATGTACTTGCAACCAATAGATGCAGCAGCGCACAACCGAGAATTCGCGAAGCATGACCAAAAAAAACATTTTGCGCTTCAGCGAAACGCCAAAAAAAAGCGCGCCCTCCAGATGAAGGACGCGAAAGAGGTGCAAGCTCGCTCTGATCGAGGAACCCGAACGGCAGGTTCACAAGGCTCGACCAGATGCCAGTCGGCCATTCTTCCCGGAAAGCAACAATGATTGCAGGATCGGTTTTTATTCGTAGCTCGAAACGCATCGCTCCGAGAGTAACCGTTATCGCCGCTTCCGCGCTATCCGGACTGGTTGGCTGCCTATCGACCCCGACTCCCCGCGGTCGATAAGCAGCCCCCGCCCAATTTTTGCGCCAGCCTCCTAAGCCCCAACAGGCCGGCGATTATTTAGTGAACGCTCTAGTAGCGAAAAACAATTCCCCTATTCAGGGGGATAGTTCACAAAGAAAAACCAACCATTTTATCCAAAACTGACGTGTAACCGCCGGTAGAGATTAAAAAATTTCGTGAATCAGTTTGATATTTATTTGGAATTGGACCAAAATTTTTTAGTGTTATGTGTGAATTATCGCTTTTGAAGGGGAATTTCGCTCGGCAAACTCAAGAGAATCTTGAAATTGCGCGCGTCCTCCCGTTTAAGCTTGGATACATTCGCAATTTTTCGCTTCTGGAGATGCCTCACGTGTCATGTGCAAACTGGATGTTCGCTTTCCAGCGTCTTCTGGCGTTCAGAGCACTGATCGCGCTTTTCGCCATCTGCCAAGTCATCCATTTCACTGGCCCGGCTGATGCCGCACCACCCGCTGCGGCAACCATCACGCTGACTATTGTCGCTCCGAATGGAACGACGCGCGTGCTGAGCAGCGATGATTTCACGAAACTGCCGCAGAACAGCTTGCAAACCAACACCGCATGGACCGAAGGGCCGCAGAACTTCGACGGCGTATTGCTGCGCGATGTGCTGGCGACGGTGGGTGTCGACGGAACAGAGGCAGGCAGCCACTCGATTACGGTGCTTGCGCTCAACGATTACAGCATCAGCATTCCGCTGGAAGACGCCTATAAATACGACGTCCTTGTCGCGCACAAGATGAACGGCAAGGAGTTGAACCGGCGAGACAAGGGGCCATACTGGATCGTCTACCCGCGCGACCAGCATGAGGAACTGAACGATTCGCGCTATGATCACCGCTGGGCATGGCAGCTGAAGCAGATCGAGGTGAAATGAGATTAAAGCGGGGCTACATTCTTTCCGGCCTAGTCATGGTGGGGTTTGCGGCCCTGCTCGCTTATGCTTTCATTCAGCTTCTCGTCATCCAGAAATCGCTCGCTACCTATGTCGGCGAAAACATGGTCTGGGCCATCACCCAGACCGAGCGTGACGCCGGGCGTCTCGGCGAAACCGCGCTGACCCTGCCAAGCGGCAACACCAACACCGCCGATCTCTCACTCCGTCTCGACGTTCTCTACAGCCGTTTTGCGCTGCTGGCCGATGCCCCGCAGAAGAAATATTTCGCCCGCATTCCGGGCGGCGCCCAAACCATCCAGCGCAATGCGGACCGGCTTCCCGAGATCGAGGCGATGATCGATGCGGAGCCTGACAAATTCGATCCGATTGCCATCTATGAAGCGCTGGTTCCCATGCGCGAGGAACTGACCAAAGTTGCCAATGATGCGATGATACTGGAGCGTGACCGCGGCGGCGCGCAGCGCGACCAGCAATTGCAGTCGATCTATCTGATCATGTTCGCGGTACTGGGCATCATGGCCACTGGCGCCATTCTGTCATGGCAGGTATTTTCCAACATGCGCAAGGCCGAACGCGCCCACAAGGCGTTGCAGGAATACAAGCAGCAACTGGAACACACCGTCGCTGACCGCACCGCCGCCCTGCGCGAGGCACTGGAGAGTGAACGCAAGGCCAAAGAACTCTACAAGAGTTTCATCACCACGGTGTCTCACCAGTTCCGCACACCCGTATCGATCATCGACATCATCGCCCAGCGTTTCATCCGTCGCGCCGACGAGTTCACGCCCGAAATCATCGTCGACAAGGCAAAGCGGATGCGGAACGCCAGCCGCCGCCTGATCCTGCTTCTGGAGAGTACCGCCAATGCGGAACGTCTTGATGAGAACGGATTTCAGATCAACCGGCAACCAGTCGATTTCTCGGAACTGGTCCGCAATACCTGCGCCTATCATCAGGAGTTGCATCCGGAGCTGGAGCTGGTCACAAACATTCAGGACAGCGAGACCTTCTGTTATTGCGACGGCATTCTGGTCGAGCAGATTCTGGTCAACCTGCTTGGCAATGCCACCAAATACTCCCCTGCCGACAAGCCCATCGAGGTGACCACCGAAGAAGACGAAAACGGGTTCAGATGCATCGTCCGCGATTACGGTATCGGCATACCGGCAGAGGATACCTACCGCATATTCACGCGCTTTTTCCGCGCCAGCAATGCATCGCACATGGCAGGCACCGGCCTTGGTCTCAGCCTGTCGCGCGCTTTGGCCGAATTACACGGCGGAACGCTTGTCTTCACTTCGGTTGAAGGACAAGGTACGGTGTTCATTCTGACCCTACCAAAGGTGGCCCCGCATGCGACTACCTGAAACCCTCCCCATGCCGACCGTCCTCTGCATCGAGGATGAAGCCCATATTCTGGAAGAACTGATCGATGAACTGAGCACTTCGGGTTTCAACGCTGTCGGCGCGGCAAACGCGATCGAGGCGATGCGCGTACTGGACACGACGACGCCTGACATCATCATCTGCGATATATTGATGCCCGGCACCAACGGCCTGCAGTTTCTGGAACAGATTCGCGGCGCCCGCTCCGACCTAGCCGGAACACCATTTCTGTTCCTGACTGCTCTTGCCGACCGCAGCCACGAGCTGACCGGCAGAGAAGCAGGCGCTGACGATTATCTGACCAAGCCAATCGATTTCGACGTTCTTATCCTCACGATCCGCGCCAGGCTCAATCTGGTCGCTCGGGTGAAAGCCATATCCGCCCATCCGGCGGCAATGGAACTGGAAGGCGAGTTCATCCATCTTTCGCGCCGGGAAACCGAAGTGCTGAAGGAGATCGGGGACGGGCACAAAAATGGTGAAATCGCCCGCAAACTTGGACTATCGGAACATACAGTCAGCGACTATGTGAAGGCCATCTATCAAAAGCTGAGCGTCTCTTCTCGCGCCGAGGCAACCCGTGAAGCAATAAGGCGCGGTCTCGTCGACATGAGATAAGCGAGCAAGTTCAAACATATTTGTTTGGGGAGGACCGGCAATGATCTCGACAATCAGAAACCCCCAAACTACGGTTTGCGCATGAAGCAACCGGTTCGACGACGCGCTGTCTTCTTCATTGGCGGCTATGACCCTAAAACGCCCAAGGCGTTTTTCGGACGATTGAATAGAGAAATCAAAAGGTTCGAGGCACTCTGGGGCGTTCGTTCCGATGTTTCGGATGTCAGCATCTCGCCTGATTGCGAAATCGGCTCCGTGTCGATCAAAACGGTTCCTGCTGACGACGATTGGGACACCGAAACCGACTTTAATTTTCTCGTTCTGGACAGAATAGTGCTGGCGGATTTCGACCGCCCCCTGCCTGTCAGGCTGGCCAAATATCTTGTCGCTTTCGGCGATTTCGTCGTAACCGGCACAGCCTTTCGCTTCTTTACCAAGGCCTGGCGCTTCGGGCTCTATTTCCTCTACCCGTTTCTTGTGCTCGCTTTGTTTGCAGTAGCAGGCTATGCCGTGGCGCGATGGACTGTGCAATGGCTGGGCGCCGTCAGCTGGCTCCTCGGTCTGGTGGTTTTTTCCGCAGCGCTCACCGTTCTCGGCAAGCGGTGGTCAACCAACCATCTGATGGACCTATGGTCGTTTTCGCTCAATTTCATTCGGGGGCGGCGGCAGGATGCCGAATCGCTGATGCAGCGCTTTGCAGCCGGTATCGTCGAGCGCATCACGGCAAAACATTACGACGAAGTCATTCTGATAGGCCACAGCACCGGCGGCATGCTGATGCTGGACGTTGCCGCGCGCTGCCTTGCCATCGATCCGGAGTTCAGCAGCCGCGCGCCCAAAGTGACGGTCCTCACGCTTGGTTCAACCGCGCTCAAGGCAGGCTATCACCCTGCAGGCGGACACTTTCGCGAAGGCGTGCAACGGCTCGTGGACGACGGCAAGATCGACTGGGTGGAAATCCAGTGCCTGACCGATGCGATCAATTTCTACAAGACCGATCCGGTAGCCGAAATGGGCCTGAAGCGGGAGCCGCAGCGGCCCTTTCCTGTCACAAAGACTGTGCGGATGAAGGAAATGCTGCAGCCGGAAATCTACAAGCGTGTAAAACGGAACCTTTTTCGCGTGCACTATCAATATGTATTCGGAAATACGATGCCCTATTGGTATGATTTCTTTCAGATTTGCTGTGGGCCGATCTCGCTCCGGGCTCGAACAGATGACCGAATAATCGGTGCCCTGCCAAAGAAGGAAACTATTGCCGAATGACACCGACACTGGCCGCAATCGTCTGGGCTATAGGGCTTGTTGCCTGGGTCGTTATCCGCATTCCGCATCAGAGGCGCGCGCGAAAGATCAAGGTTGCGAACAATGCAAAAACGCTGGCCGATCGGCTGGCGCTGGGTGCGGCGAGCGTCGGCCTGTCGCTGATCCCTATTGTCTATGTCGCAACCGGCTTTCCCGCCTTTGCTGACTATGCTTTCCAGCCATGGCTGGCTTGGATCGGTCTGATTGTCGAGATCGCATTCCTCTGGCTTTTCTATGCAAGCCATCGCCAGTTGGGCAAGAACTGGTCCGTCTCGCTTGAAATCCGCCGCGAGCACAAGCTGGTGACGGACGGGCTTTACAAATATGTCCGTCATCCGATGTATCTGTCATTCTGGCTGTGGGCGATTGCCCAATTCTGCCTGCTACCGAACTGGTTTGCCGGTCTGGCTGGCCTTGTCGGCGTCGCTATCCTCTATTTCTATCGGGTCGATCACGAGGAGGCGATGATGCGTGCGACATTCGGCACATCCTATGACGAATATGCAAGCCGAACAGGCCGTGTCTTTCCAAAAATCAAGTTCTAGTGATTTGGCTGAAACGGATCGGCGCTCTAGATACCTGTTCCAGTATATCGCGTTCAAAGTCGTTTCATCGTTCTCGAACGTGCTCCAACGAGTAATCGAAGATGACTTCAAAGCCGAACAATTTCCGTCCGAAATCCTTGACCCGTCGCGGCCTGCTGTTTGCGGGGGCTGCATTTGCGCTCTACGGCAGCCCGGCACAGGCAGCGCCGAAAACGTCTTCCAGAATCTCGCCGGAAGCCGATGTCTATCTTCTGCGCGGTTTCGGGGACGTCTTCTCCACTGGCATCGATGAGATCGGCAAGCAGTTGCAGGCCAACGGAGTGGATGCGCATGTCGAGGGGCATCAGGCCTGGCGTTTCGTGCTGAACCGGATACTCGCCGATCAGCGAAAGAACCCACGCGCACCCGTGGTACTGATCGGCCATTCGCTCGGTGCCAATGCCGTCATCGACATTGCAACCGCGCTTGAAAAGAAGGGCATTCAGGTCACTTATATGGCCACCTTTGCGGCCACCGCGCCTGCCCCGCTGCCCGGTAATATAAAGCGTGTCGTGAACTTCTATTTCAAGCAGCATGGCTGGGGTCTGCCGCTCGCCGCCGGTCCCCGTTTCAAGGGCAACCTCAACAATCGCGACTTCTCAGGCATGAAGGATATCGGCCATTTCAACATCGAAAAGCAGCGCCCGCTTCAAGACGAGGTGGTTCGCAATGTGCTGAGCATCGTACGATCAAGATGACTTCAAAAGCCGTTTGGCGGAAGAGAATGGGAGTCGAACCCACCAAAGACCGTCTATCGGCCCCTCCCGGATTTGAAGTCCGGACATGCCACCGGGCATGCATCCCTTCCAGATATTGTTTTTATTACATAATTTCCGTTTTGGCAGTAGCCGGAAGCTTCGTTTTGCTACCCATTTGCTACCATTTCTATTTTCCCTTCTTTGCTACCGCATTACTGATCATGGCGTCAATCTGGGCGGCGGCATTGGCCTGCATCCCCGGCATGACATGCGAATACAGGTCAAGCGTGATCCCGATTGTTGAATGGCCGAGCCGTTCGCTGGCAATCTTCGGATGGACGCCAGCGGCAAGCAATTGCGTGGCGTGGGTATGCCGGAGGTCGTGGAAACGAATGCGGGGAAGGTCGAGACCCTTTATCAAGTCCTGCCATGCGTCAGTCAGCGCTCTGGGCTGGAGCGGTTTACCCTCATGGTCGGCAACAATGAAGTTATCGTCGGTCAGGCGTATTCCAAGCAGCAATAAGTTCTCTGCCTGCTTGGCGCGATGTGACTGCAATGTGGCTGCGACCGAGGCAGGAAGATCGACAACGCGTCCCTTGCCCGATTTTGGCTCTTTGTAGTGGGTTTCCTTATTCGTCTGCTCTGCGCTTTCGATGACCATCAGACGCGATCCAACGAAATCCACGTGCTTCCATCTGAGTGCGGCAATCTCCCCTCGCCTCAAGCCGCACATCACCGCCAGCAACACCGGAATGTGCAACCGCTTACCCTCGACCGCTTCAAGCAAAATCGCTGTCTGGTTGGCGTCATACGCGGCCATTGGCTTTCGATTGATCTTTGGAGCCTTGGACATTTCAGCGGGATTACTCGAAAGCAACTTCCACACAATGGCCTGTTTGAGAGCCATGACCAGAACGCGACGCATATGTCTCACGGTTGTGGGAGATAGACCACCCTTCCCATCATGGCGACCAGATACCATCGCCTTCGAAAGCGCGCTGTCGATGCGCTCAGTTTCGAGCTTATTCAGAATAGTGTTTCCGAGTGCAGGTATCAGCTTCTGGTCGCAAAGCTCAGCGTATCGCTCATGCGTTTTGTTCGACACGCTGGGCTTCACATGATCAAGCCACCGCTTGAGGTATTCTGCGACTGTCGTTTTGTCTGGATTGATATAGACACCGCCCTTAATTTCCGAGATCAACCTCGCACACTCTACCTGAGCCTCGCGCTTGTTGCCGTGGAAGGTATGCCACTTGCGACGGCGCTGACCAGTTTCAGGATCGGGAACGTCAAGCACAATTGCCCACTTACCGGGCGAGCGTTCGCGGATGTGGCCTTTCATTCTTCATCCTTCCATTTCTCAGCAGGCGGCTTCATGTTGTCGAACATGTAGAAAGCGGACACGATTGCCGATAAGATCGAACGGCATATGCAATCATTGCATATGTGATTTCGCTTAGTCTCACTTTTCGCTTTTTCTTTTATTCGACTTCCAGAGGGATAGCATTGCTTGAGTTGGGCTTAAATTTTGCGTGTCGCAAGCGTTTCTATATTCCTCGATTTCTATCAACGACTTTTCAATTTCTTCGTTGCCTTTCATCGACAAAATAGCGCCACGCATACGAGTGAATGCCTCGGCTATCTTTGATACGCTATCAAATATCTTGATCGCATCGGCTTCATTATCAGTCTGCTCGGCTACCTCAAGGGCAGCATTAAAAACATCGACATACCCGTTGGCCATGGGGATGAAATGTTCATCGGCAGCTATTCCGATTTGACATAACCTTCTCACGGCCTCCGATTTCGACCGAATTTTATTTTCCCAAGCCCAATCATCAATCGCCTTCATCTCAGACGGCGACATAAACATATTGAAACGCTCAGTCTTCTGCTCTTCCTGCTTCGGCTTATCCGACATCGGATTGTCCTTCCTGTTCACAAATTACGTAACCTACGCAGAAACAGGTTGCAAGACCGTTAATTTGTGTTATCAGTTCCTACGTAGGTTCATATGTTCATAGAAAGGAAAGATGTTGACCCTCGAAGAAGCACTCACAAAGCCGACCATCTCGGTAATTGATGCGGGAAAGCTATTTTTCGGCCTAGGGAGAAATTCAGCTTACGATGCTGCCAAGCGTGGTGATTTCCAGACAATCAGAGTTGGAGGCCGGATCGTGGTGCCGGTTGCGCCGCTGGCTGCAAGCCTCGGACTTCGCGCCAATATCGGAGGCGCATCACAATGACCCAGCAAACAAAAGGCCCGGCAACCGCGCCAACGGTTCCGAGCCATGGTTCAATCCGTTCAACAGGACTTAAGAACATGGATACGAATAGCACAGAAGCTCTTCAGGCTGCAAGCGAGCACCCGGAGCAACGCATTCGGCGGCTCGCCAAGGAGATTTCAGCGACACTGAACGATGTCGATGATTATCAGGTCATCATCATCTATCCATCCGCTGCGGCAGATTATCCCATTCAGATTTGCCTCGAAGGCGAATTTGCCGAACTGCTTCAAGCAGTCGTCACATTGCGGAAGGAACGGCGGAGGAGCGGACAATGATGCTCCTCCATTCATTCCGTAACCGCTGCTGGCAGTGGCTGGCGCTCTGGGCCTGTAGGCAGGCTGACCGTTCATATGAGGACTTCCTGCGGAGGTACGACCGATGAGCACTTTCCGCATTCGTATCAGCGCAGCACGGTTTGCTCTCAAGGCTTCCCGTTGGTTTGCCGAGTTCATTGCCCCGGAAATCACTGAAAAAGGGGATCGTGAATGACTTATCAACCTAGCCAGATAAAACGCGCCAGAGCGACGAAATCAGAGATTGAGGCACGCAGAAAGGAACTTCGGGAGATCGTTTTCTATGGAAAGCCTATGACCGTTCGGCAGGTATTCTATCAAGCTACGGTGCACGGGCTGATCGAAAAGACAGAGGCCGGTTATGCCAAGGTCCAGACCGATCTGACCATCATGCGCCGCACGGGAATGATGCCCTACGGATGGCTGGCAGATAATACCCGTTGGCAGCGTAAGCCGCAGACATTCAACAGCATCGATGCAGCACTGGAGGAGACAGCTCGCTTTTACAGAAAGAGCCTATGGAGCGATGCTGACGCGTATGTTGAGGTGTGGCTGGAGAAGGATGCACTGTCAGGCGTCATCATGCCGGTAACAGGCCTCTATGACGTTCCGCTGATGGTAGCACGTGGCTACGCAAGCCTATCGTTTTTACATAGCGCGGCTGACTTTATCGATGATCTGGAGGTACCCACGTACATTTATCACCTTGGTGATTATGATCCGTCTGGCGTCAACGCCGGTGAAAAGATCGAACAAACATTACGAGAGATGGCACCGAATGCGGAGATACATTTTGAACGGCTCGCAGTCCTTCCGCATCAGATAGACGCTTGGAGCCTCCCATCTAGGCCAACAAAAAAGACGGATAGTCGTGCGAAGAATTTCGAGAGCGATGTGTCCGTTGAACTAGATGCAATCGAGCCAGCCCGACTTCGACAGATCGTAGAACAAGCGATCAATATTCATTTGCCACAGGATGAGTTGAAAGTGCTCCTAGCCGCCGAGAATAGCGAACGGGAGATACTCACCCGGATGGTTGATGGCCTACGAGGTGATCTATGACAAACTTACCGTGGATGCAGATTTATATCGGTGATGAGTTCGCAGAAGCTGCGGCTCTCACTGCTGAAGAATATGGGGCGCATATGTTCTTGCGCCTTCACCAGTGGCGACATGGCGAGCTTCCGACAGACGACAATCGTCTGTGCCGCATAGCTCACGTGGATGCAGAACGATGGGACGCGGTAAAGGACGTTCTTGCCCCGCTGTATGATTATCTTTGGGTTCACAAACGCACCGCCGATATCCGCGCCGCATCGGAAACCAAGCACAAAAACCTATCTGAAAACGGGAAAAAAGGTGGCCGCCCAAGGAAGGAAGAAAAAGCCGATGAAAAGCCCGGCTTAAATTCGGCTTTCAATCGGCATAAAGCCGATGAAAAGCAATCACAATCACATTCACAACCACAATCACATTCAGATTTACAAACACAGCCACCGTCACAGCCAAAGTCAAATCATGGGGCTTTGGAGGATAAGAAAGAGGCGTCTACGTATGCGCACGCGAGTGGATCGTCAGAGCCTTTTCCTAAGCTAGAAAATCCAGAAGACGCCAAGGCATTTGTCAGGAAACTGGATTTGCCACCACGACACGTCACGACCGCAATTGAGCGCGTGATGGCGGGAACACTATTCCCGCGAATTGTCGACAACTGGAAACGCGAAGCGAGGGCAGCATGAGCCAGCTTGATCTTTTCGCCTGGGCCGACACCAAGCCGTCTAACGTCATCGATGCGATGCCGCACCTGATCCGAAAGGCGGCAATGGAAGTGATCTACAGCATTCCTAACAAGCAGGGTGACGGCAAAGTCGCCCGCCTTGAAGAAAGGAAACGGGCATGACCGATCAGAAGAACCCGCGAGTTATCGAGGCTGCTACTTGGCTGGCAAAGACCCCAGACCGTGACCGGCCATATCCGATCATTCCAGCGCTTCGACAGCGCTTCAGTCTGACCATGCTTGAGGCGACGGAAGCAGCCGCTGAAAGCGTACTAATCAAAGCGAGGGCGAACTGATGAAGCCGGTAAAGACCACTATCGAAGGCGAACAGGAAGAGCAGCGTAAGGCCGTCTGTGACGAGATCATTCACCGTGCTGCGTCAATGATGGTTGATGAGGTGGGTGCATCCATACCGATGATGCTCGACCGCGTATTCACGTTCGCCACCGCTCAGGCGTACATCATTCAGGGAAAGGAAGGTGCCGCCGCTATTCTGCGCGAGATGGCCAGCAATATCGACAAGGGTGCACTCGACTTCCTCAAACTAGACGAAGGGAGTGCGAAGCATTGAAATCGTTGATCGATGATGCTACATTATCACTCGAATTGATCGTTCCATCACCGGCTGGCCGGGATCACAACGACAAGTCACCTTCGGCAGTATCGGCTATCAAACCGAGCGCGAAGCACAGAACGGGCGATATGCCCGGTGTTTTGACGTAACCGTAGGTGACAGATGAAGAACCTCCTACACATCAAAAGCTCTGCACAGTCCTTGCGGCTGTCGCCCACGCTCGAAGTAAAGTTCTCGGCGGGTTCCGAAGCAGGAACCATTGAGGGCTATGCCAGCGCATTCGGCGGCAATCCTGACAGCTACGGCGATATAGTCCAGAAAGGCGCTTTCCTGCGCACCCTGAGCGAACACAGGGCAGAAGGCACTATGCCTGCCATGCTCTGGAGCCACGACCAGACAAAGCCTATCGGCAAATGGACAGACATGTACGAAGATGACTTCGGCCTGTTTGTTAAGGGAAGGCTCAATCTCGACACGAGCCACGGTAAGGACGCTCACGCGCATGTCGTTCACGGCGATGCAACGGGCTTCTCTATCGGTTTCTATGTCAGTCCCCAGGGCAAAAAAAGCGGCAGCAACGGCACCACGATCCTGACTGATGTCGATCTGGTCGAAGTCAGCGCAGTCGTGTTCCCAGCTAACAGACGCGCCCGCGTATCGGGCGTGAAGACACTGCAATCCAAATCCGAACTGATCGACATGCTTCGCGACAATGGCCTGCCTCGCGCCGCAGCTGCACGAATTGCAGCCGGTGGATGGGAAGCGCTCGCCGGTGCCGATCACGAGAAAGCATTTGAACTGGCCGACATGATTGATCGCGCCACACAGAAGTTGAGGACCATCTAACATGAACCTTATCAAGAACCACGCCACCACGGCAGCAATTGCACATCTGGTAGCATCGGCGGCCCCACTGCACACCAAGGACGGCGGCGACCCGCTTGCGCTGATTGCCAAGAAGTTTGGCGACCATACTGCCGAAGTGATGACCAAGCTTGGTGCATCGAACGAGCAGCTTGCAGAACTCAAGGCCCGTCTCGATGAATTTGAACAGAAGGCGGCGCGTCAGGGACCGGCAGCCGATCATCAGCCTGATACGCTTGGCAAGCAGTTTGCCGAAAACCCGGAGGTGAAAAGCTTCTCGGAATATCAGGCCCGCCCGTCTCGTTTCAGCATGAACATGAAGGCGACCATCACGAACGCCACCACGTCCGCCGGGGCGCTTGGTACGACCGCACGTGACGCCACCGTGATTATGCCGACACGCCGTCTCACTGTCCGCGATTTGCTGCCGGTGATCCGCGTCACTGATAACTCGGTGGAATATCCAAATCAGGCCACCCGCGTGAATAACGCCGCACCGGTGGCCGAAGGCGCAGCGAAGCCGGAGAGTGATTACACCTTCGAGATGAAGAACACACCAATCCGCACGCTCGCGCATTGGGTGGCTGCTTCTCGTCAGGTTCTCAGTGATATTCCACAGCTTCAGGGCATCATCGACAGTGAATTGCTCTATGGCCTGAAGCTTCTGGAAGAAAACCAACTGTTGAACGGCGACGGCACAGGTCAGAACCTTTCCGGGCTGATCCCGAATGCCACGGCATATGCTGCAACTCCGGGTGTGGTGGAAGGTACGCCTAACGCCATTGACACTCTCGGCCTGGCTATCTTGCAAAACTCTCTCGCGGATCTGCCTGCTGACGGCATCGTGGTTCATTCGGCTGACTGGATGAAGATGCGCCTTATCAAGAATGCTGATGGCGAATACATCTTGGGCAATCCAGCGACCAGCCCGGCGCGTGTGCTGTTCGGACTGCCCGTGGTTGATACTCCGGCTATGTCTCAAGGTAACTTCCTTGTAGGTCAGTTCCAGACCGCGGCGACGCTGTATGACCGTTGGGAAGCCCGTATCGAGGTATCGACCGAACATGCCGACTTCTTCACCCGCAACCTTGTCGCTATCCTCTGTGAAGAGCGTATCGGCTTGGCAGTGAAGCGCGCCAAGGCTCTGACCTATGGTGCATTCCCGACAGGCGGATAACCCATGAGGCAACTGGAGCAATCCAGCATGGGCGTGAAGGGCGACGATTGTTTCATGGGCTGTCGTCGCCCTTTTCCTATCGGGGCGTGGGTAAATGTCTGGCGCAACTGTATCAGCAGACCCGTGCGCCAAGCGATTACAAACGTCTGCAATTCAAAAAAAGCGGGCGGGTGGCATCAAAACTTGAAATCCCGTGTCTGGGCTAGACCCGCATCCCCCCCACGGGCATATTTTTTTCCCCCAGATCGAATTGTTAAGCGAAACGGAAAAATGACCGAAAAACCTTCCGCTCGCTTGATCCTGAAAATCCGGGCTTCTGACCGCGCCACGATGGCAGCTCGCGCCCATTTTTATTCGGAGAGTTAACATGGAAAACAAGATTTTTTCCAAGACTACACAGGTGTTCGGTGACAACGAATACACATTCGCCCTCACTTGGGCCGGTGCACAAGAATGGGAAGAAAAGACAGGCCGCAGCCTTTACCAGACGTTTGACGCCATGGTGGCGACTAAGGCCGGTTTCGTATCCGATGTGAAGGAAATCATCCGTATCAGCCTCATAGGTGGCGGTATGGCTCCGGCAGATGCGTTCCGGTTGGTTAAGCAGTACGTCGAGAGCAGACCGCTATCGGAAAGCCTACCTGTCGCGCTCGCAGCAGCAGAGGCATTCCTTTTCGGCGCAGACGACGAACCGGAGACTGCAAATGGCTAAAGGTTGGTACGTCAGCAATGAGTTCAAGCGGCGGCTGTCTCGGCTGCCGCAGAAGGTGCAGAAAGAAACCAATAAGGCCATTGAGCAGAACGCCGATGAATGGGTGAAGTGGTCGCGCAAGCTTGCGCCCGTCGATCCAGAAGACGGCATTCATCTGAGACCGAGCATCCGCCATTACGAGACCGAGACAGGCGGTCAGGTTGTGCGGGCTGGCGGCGAAGCGACGACACGGCCAGTTAAGAACGGCCAGAACGCCACATTCGATTACGCCACCGCCGTTGAGTTCGGCACGGTCAAAATGCCTGCTCAGCCCTTTTTCTGGACCGCTTATCGGTTGTTTCGCGACAAGTTCGGCAGGCGGCGTTCCCGTGCCATGAACAAGGCAATCAAGGATTTCAACGATGGCAAATGAACCCGCACTGTATGCGCGCATGGAAATGCGTGTCGCCCAGGCTGAAAAGCAGATGGCGAAGTTTGCCAAGCAGCTTGACGGCCAGATGGGCGGTATGGAGCGCCGCACCAATAAAGCCGCCAAGAACATGGAAAGCTCGCTAAGTCGTGGCTTTTCCAAGATGCAGGGCATCGTGTCCGAATTCGGCAAGGGCTTGTTTGCTGGAATTGCTGCCGGTGGCGTTGCCGGTATCGCCGCGAGCGTCCAAGCAGTCACCAAGTCTTTTGCTGACCTTGGCCGCGAGGCGCAGACAGCCGGTATCAACGTCAAGGATTTCCAGAAATGGCGTTATGTGGCCGACCAGAATAGGATCGGCGTTGATGCCCTGATTGACGGCTTCAAGGAGCTTAACCTCCGGGCTGATGAGTATATCCAGACCGGCAAGGGATCGGCAGCAGAAAGCTTTCAGCGTCTGGGTATGTCACCGGCAGAGGTGAAGGAGCGCATCAAAGACCCGTCGAAGTTCATGCTGGAACTGATCGACCGAACACGCCGTCTGAAGGACACAGCGGCAGGCGTTCGCATCTTCGATGAGCTTCTAGGCGGTCAGGGTGGCGAACAGTTCGTCAGGCTCATTGAACAAGGCCGCGATGGCATAACCAAAACGCTCAATGAAGCCGAGAAGATGGGCGCTGTCTTCGATGCTGAATTCATCAAGAAGGCTGATGAGATCGACAAGGCTTTCAACCGTCTGGCGACCACGATGGGGACGGCTGTCAAAGGCGCTATCGTGGAAGCAGCAACCGCGCTGCAAGGCTTCCTGTCGTCGTGGCAGAACCTCGAAGACAAAACCCTGTCTGGCATCAATGCCGAACTGGACACTCTCACCAAGCGCAAGGCTCAGCTTGAAGCGCAGGCAGGGACCACAGAGGATGCCGTTCTGGGCTGGATCGGCAAGGACGCTGCTACCGAATTGCAGGCCGTCAACGAGCAGATGGCACGTTTGCAGGCTCGCAAGGACGAGCTTACCGCCGTCAAACTCGAAACCATTGTAATCGATCCGCCGGAAAAGCCTTACACGCCGCCGCCGCCGTCAAAAACAGGCAAGAGCAGCGATGAAAAGGCGCGTGACAGGGCAGCTAAGGCAGCAGAGCGAGAACGCAAGGCCGTCACCGATCTGATCAAAGACCTTGAGTTCGAAGCCTCTCTGGTAGGCAAATCGGCGCTGGAAAAGGAAAAGATGACCGCTCTCCGCCATGCAGGGGCGGCGGCGACGGCTGCGGAAAAGGCCCAGATAGAACAGCTTGTGGAGGCAAACTACAAGGCTACCGAGGCGTACGACAAGCAGCAGGCGGCTATTCAGGAAGTTAACGATGCTGGCCGTGAGTTCGCCGGCACCCTGGTTTCTGGCCTGCTAAGTGGCGCAAAAGCTTCCGATGTTCTGTCCGATGCTCTGGGCCGACTGGCTGACCGCTTCCTGAATTCGGGTCTGGATGCACTGTTTGGCGGCGGCGGTGGCGGGATCGGAGGTCTTTTCAGCGGCATATTCGGTGGAGGCAGTTCCGACCCATGGTCCGGTTTGAGGCTGGCAGGCGGCGGCCACGTGCGCGGTCGCGGTTCCGCAACGTCCGACAGTATCCCGGCGATGCTCTCCAATGGAGAGTACGTTATCAACGCGGCGGCTACGAAGAAATTCGGCCCGCTTCTGGATGCAATCAATAGCGGGAAGGGTCTCGCGCTCGCTGGAGGCGGCGCGGTAGGAGTACCTAGCGTAGCATCATTAAGCGCGCCCCGCATTCCGTCGCTGGCGGGAATGTCGCAGACCAACAACAACACCCAGAACAATTCACCGAACATCAACGTGAATGTGTCCGGTGCGAACGGTAATGCTGAGATCGCGGCCATGGTGCAGGAAGGTGTCTCGCGAGGTCTGGCGACCTGGCAGGAGCAGACATCAACAACACGGTGGATCGGACAGCAAGCCAGCATCGCCCGTACTAAATACCGAGTTGGAAGGTAGGTCATGAACCGTATCAACGAAATCCATATTGAAGGTGTCGGCACAGTCCGGCACCTCACCAACGAAGATCACAATCGTATTCGTCATGCAGCACGTGGGCCAAACAGGGATATTATGCCCTATGCGTTTTCGTGTGGCATGTCGCTGAGGCGCTTCAAGGCGCTTCCGGTCGAGTTACAGCGGGAAGTGATGCAGGCATTTCATCACCTATGCAGTTCGGAGAACATCAAACCAGTCGAGCGCCCAAAGGTTGATAGACCGATCTTCCAGCCCCGTATTCATCGCACAGACGCGGAATGGTCCGAGATAGGGCGATTTCTCATCCAGAATAAGCAATCGCTCCCACGGGGCGAATTTGGCCCTTGGCTGCGCGATAAGGCAGGACTGTCCACTAAGGCTGCACAGAAGGCTATGCGGATAGCACGGGGCGGGGCCTGAAACTCGGGGGATTGGCAATCTGTAGACCCGTGCCCCAGGCATTCACACGCATCCGCAATTCAGAAAAAGGCAGAGGCGCGGCGGGCGGTCAAGTGGTGCGTCCAGATTTGGGCGAAAGGTTCCACCGTGAACAGTGCGGGAACGAGTTGCTACCATTTTGCTACCCAACTCGGTAGCACGATCAAAAATAGCCTAGGACGATAAAGGATCGGTGGCATCAGGAAGCCCGACAAACCGGGACATTTTGCGAATGAACAATACGTTTCCAGATGCCACCGCTAGAATTTGAAGTCCGGACATGCCACCGGGCATGCATCCCTTCCAAATATTGAGTTCATTATATAGTTTCTTTCACGGCAACGGCTTTGAGTGGCGTTTAGCCGCCCAATTTCTACCATTTCCATTTTTCATCTTTGCTAGCGCATTACTGATCATGCCGTCAATCAGTGCAGCAGCATTGGCCTGTATGCCCTCTGCATGGCTATCTAATATAGATGGGAGCACGAGGGCCTGAAAGAAGCGACAAGTGGCTTGATCGCGTATTGGCTGTGCGGGCGCAGGACAAGAAAATATAGCAGTCATTCGTTGGGTAGTCCGCTAGGTTCAACTTTCTTGAATTCAATAGTGTAGCCAAGACGATAGAGAACCAGAGCGCAATATCGAAGGGAAGGGTTTACGCCTTCCATAAAAAGCTGACTTACGCGTGATCGCGACACACCGAGCATATTTGCAAGATCTGAATGTGACATGCCTCGCTCCTCGAGAGCTGATCTGAGAGTATCTTGAAATGCAATTACATGATCTTCAGAAACGTATTTCTCTACGTCATCCCAACGTTTCATTATTCTATTCATCGCTCGCCCCCTCAATCCCCCTTGATGCGAGAAGCAGTCTAGGGCTGGTCTGTTAACTTTGCATGTTGGAAATCTCGACGGTATTCCTTGGTGAGTTGTTAAAAAAGAGCCCCTCAGCGTGATCGCACGGGGTCGGAAGTCATATGTCATCGGCACCTCAAGAAGTTCGAGCTTGTAAAGACCTAACGTTCAACGTTCATTCAACCCGTAGAAGCTTCTCATGACTTGGATGTAGGTGGGTTTGTAAGCCCTGTTGAACTTAACTGTGTGCTTTTGAAGTCGAACAGCGATTTTGTGACATCCAAATTCTGCAAAGCGCGTTGAAGTGTTTTCACCATTGAACGGCTCGCGCAATTTGAGATGCCGAATGGCATTCTCAACTTCTGAGCTTTTCATGATCCCCTGTCCGTGGGTAATCCCAACAAACAATGGCCTGACGCACCTAGCAAATATCAGCGCGGCGCTTGGCATACGTACTGGGCAAGCTTCCAGATCGGCAAGTCAAGCCTGCAAGGCTGCGCGCGGCTGTCGATGTGTCTGGCGCGAAGTGATATCAATGCAGCATGCGAGATGGCGCTAGCCAAAATTTTGTTCCGCGTGATGCAAACAGATCGTACTCAGCAAGAATGCAGGAACCGTCGTGCGCCAAGCCGTTAGTGTTAGCTGCGAGAATGGAGCGGACACCGTGGGGTCGCTGGAATTTCTGATGCGCCAAACAAGCGGATAGTTCGCTGAGAGAAGCGTTTTGATAGTAACGAGCTTTGTTCTCTATTAATCTTGCCCGTCACTGGATGATGCAGGTTCCCGGCCAGTCGCTGCACTGCCGGTTGGCGCAGCCACCAACGGCGGCTAGAACGAGCAACAAGCAGATTGTAGTCGACAGAGATTTCATTTTGTTCCTCCGGTCTGTGGTGCTTCCCCTTGCGCGAGATCGCCGAACAAGTCCAGCTTGCGGCGGTTCAGGCGACGTATGTCTCCGCGTCTTATCGTGACACTGTTGCGATCGAAGAATTCCAGTATCTGGATCGCCACCTTGCGACCACTATCCACCCGGTCGCGAAATCGCGCCGCGATGAACCAGCCACTATCAAATGCCGCATCCATATCCGACAGGATGCCGATCATTTCAGCAATCGTTCCCCGCAGGAAAAAATGGTCTTGCGCCACTTCATGCACCCGGCCCATACGCCCGGAAAGCTTGAGCAGGCGGCGAATATCTTCCTCCCGTTCATCAAGCAGACCTGTAATATCGCGCACGCGCGGCGGACGAAAACGAGCCTCACCGCCAAGCAACGGTGCTATACGCTGCCAGAGCGCCTCGTCGGCATCGCTCATCGTGACTTCATGGTCGCGCAGGCGAAGCCAGGCGCCGTCCAGTCTCAGCAGGTCCGCCTCGACCAGCGCAGCAATGGCAGCGCGAAAGGCGGGCGCTGGCAGGCGCGGTTTCAACAACAACCGCAGCCGTTCGACACCCATGCCGATCAGGTCTGGATTTTCGTCATGGAAGGTGGCCAGTAGCGCCAGAATATCGTCACGCAGAGCGTCCCATCGTTCCGGCAATAACAACAACACGGAATTTGCCTGCGGGAGCATTACGGCATCGAGCGCGTGCGCCAAACCTTGCGGGTTGTCCGCCAGCGCGCGGTCGCGCAGGAATGCCGTCGCATCAAGATAGTAAGGTTCAGCAGTCAGCAGTGCGCGTGCCGATTCTACCGGGTCGTCAATGGAATGGGCGTCAAGCTGTGCCATGCGCTCCGGACTGCGGCGCTTGCGTTGCGGCGGGCGCAGATCGAGAAAACGTCCGCCGCCAATGGTGCGTTGTGCGGACACATCGCGGATGACGAAGCGGTCTCCGGCTGCAGCCGAGACAGGACGATCCAGCACCAGTTGCACCCGATCTTCGGTGCCCGGCTGGAGCTCTTCATCCCGCAAAAGCAGGATGCGGGCACCGACTTCCGTCGAGGCATGATGCAAGCGAACCGGGAACCACTGACCGATCGGCTTTTTTTCCGAGGAGAGGATTTGCAATAATGCATCGATGCGGTCCGTCGGACGATGAAGGCTTGGCAGCACCAGCATATCGCCGCGATGTATCGCCTCTTTCGATATGCCGTCACCTGCCAGATTGAGCGCGCAGCGATCACCCGCCTGCGCTATTTCGCTTGGCTGGTTCTGCGCACGAATGGTGCGGATACGCGCCTCCTTGCCAGACGGGCTGATGACCAGATGATCGCCAATGGCGGCCTTGCCGGACAGCACCGTGCCCGTGACCACTGTGCCAGCGCCCTTGAGCGTGAAGGAGCGGTCCACCGCAAGACGAAAGCGTCCGTTTGTCCGCCGCTCACCGAATGCATGCGCTTGCACTTCCAGCAGCGCCTTCAGATCGTCGATCCCGGCACCCGACACGGTGGAGACCGCCAGCACGGGAATGTCGGCAAGTCCCGTCAGCGCCAGTTCATTGCTGATAGCGGTTTCAACTTCAACAAGACGGTCAGGTTCGACAAGATCGGATTTGGTGATGACGGCGATGCCACGCCGGATACCGAGCAGGTTGACGATTGCCAGATGTTCGCGCGTTTGCGGCATGATCCCGTCATCGGCAGCGACAACCAGCATGACGAAATCGATGCTCGCCGCACCGGCAAGCATCGTATGCACGAATTTTTCATGCCCCGGCACGTCAACAAAGCCGAGTATGTCCTTTTCGTCGCCGGACAAGGGCAGATAGGCAAAGCCGAGATCGATGGAAATGCCCCGCGCCTTTTCCTCCTTCAGCCGGTCCGTGTCGACCTGTGTAAGGGCGCGCACCAGCGAGGTCTTTCCATGATCGATATGCCCCGCCGTTCCGACGATCATGGCTTTTCGTTCAGCGCATTGCGCGCTGCCTCGATGAAAGGAGCGGCAAGCGTGCTGCCGCCCGCCTCAGCGCGCAGCAGATGTTCGTAAGCCGATGAAGGATCGCGTTCCACACCCATGCCAAGATGCAGCGCCGCGCCGAGCATGGCTTCGCCATCCGGATCGCCCGCAGCGGACGCATTCCGCCACCAGTAAACGGCCTGAGAGGGATCGCGCGGCACCCCGAGAGCATTATGATAAATCATGCCAAGCCGCGTCATGGCTGCGGCTATGCCGCCTTCCGCCGCCTTCAACGCCCATTCACGCGCCTCAACCGGGTCGGCGGTCATTACCTCCCCTTCCATGAGCATCCAGCTCAGCATGTCCTGTGCCTGCGGGTCCCCTTGTTCTGCGGCAAGCCGGTACAGCCTTGCAGCTTCCGGATAGTCGGCTTCGATATCTTCGCCCTTGAACAGCAGCGAAGCCAGATTGCGTTGGCCGGAAGCATCGCCGGCCGCGGCTGAAAGGACCAGCCAGCGTTGCGCAAGGACGACATCTTTCTCAACGCCCATGCCGCCCGCAAAGCAGGCGCCGATATTGTTCTGCGCGCGGGCATTGCCTGCACGCGCCAGCGGCTCCCAGATGGAAAGCGCCGCTGCGTAATCACCCGCCTTTGCAGCGACAAGCGCCTTTTCCAGCGCTTGAGCTGTCGTATCCGGCTTGGGCTTGCGGGTGAAAAGATCAGCGAGCCGCATAGGATGACAGGTTCCGAACAAAACTGGTCTCGTCATCAAGGCAGCGCAGATCGAGCACGAGTGCACCCTTTTCGATCCGCCCGATGACCGGCAAAGGCAGCGCACGCAATGAACCGCCGAGCGCTGTCAGCACGGAGCCGCTACCGTCTTTAGGCACAATCGACAATCCCGCGCTTGGAACGGTCGAGAGCGGCAATGCGCCAGAACCGATCTGGCTGGCGCAATCTGTCACCGCCACAATGAAAGCCGGGCCGAGTATTCTCTCCAGCCCCGGCTTGAGCCGTGCCGCCTGCGCGGCAATTTCGGTCTGCGGACGCGCCAGATAGCGAATAGTCGGCAGCTTTTCAGAAAGTCGTTCCGGATTACGATAAAGTTTCAACGTCGCTTCAAGTGCTGCGAGCCTGATTTTGTCCACCCGCAAAGCACGCTTCATCGGGTTCTTGTTAATACGGGCAATCAGATCGCGTCGCCCGACAATGAAGCCCGCCTGTGGTCCACCGAGAAGCTTATCGCCGGAAAAGGTGACGATATCTGCACCTTCGGCGACCGCTTCGCGCACTGTCGGCTCGTGTGCGAGACCGAAGGAAGTCAGATCGGCAAGTGTGCCGGAGCCAAGGTCATTGACCAGCGGCACGCCTTTGGCCTGCGCAATAGCGGCCAGTTCCGCCGCTGAGACTTCCCGCGTAAAGCCTTCAATCCGATAGTTTGACGTGTGGACCTTCAGTACCAACCCTGTATCGGGGTTGATTGCATTCTCGTAGTCACGCGGATGGGTGCGGTTGGTGGTGCCCACTTCGACAAGTCGCGTACCGGCGCGGGTCATGATATCCGGCATGCGGAATGCGCCGCCGATCTCGATCAGTTCGCCGCGCGATACAATGGCCTCCCTACCTGCAGCAAGGCTATTCAGCACCAGAAGTACAGCAGCAGCATTGTTGTTGACGACGGTGGCATCTTCCGCTCCCGTCAGCTCACAGACAAGCGCCCGCAGATGATCATCGCGCTCGCCACGCCCACCCGATGACAGGTCAAATTCGAGCGAAACCGCCTGCCGCATGGCTTGTGTGGCAGCCTCGAAGGCGGCTTCGGCAAGAATGGCTCGCCCCAGATTGGTGTGCAGGACAGTTCCGGTCAGATTGAACAGCGGACGCAGGCTCGATCGCCCTGACGCTTCAAGCAAATGGAGAACCCGCTCAGCCAAATGCGTGTTACTGGAGAGCGAGGCGCCGGATTTCACCGCCTCGCGCTCGTCGCTCAAAACCTTGCGAATAGCCTCAGTCACCGACGCACGGCCAAGACTCTCCAATGCCCCGGAAAGCTCCGCCATTTGCAGGATGGCATCCACGGACGGCAGGTGGCGCAGCGAAGACTTGATCTGGTCCATGCTTCCTCACAGTCCGGCAAGAAGCGGCGAGAAGCCGCCTCGTCTGTAAGGCGTCTCACGCATCAATATATCAAGGCCGAGGCTCGCAACATCGTCGGTCATAGGATCGGCATCCGCCGATAGCTGCTGAAAGATGATCTTGACCCAGCGCTGGCATTCGTCGCAGGTTTCAGCCTTGATAATGCCGCCACCTTCCTCGACTTCCTTGTAGCCGATACCCTTTGTCGAGCCGCAGCACACACATTTGACCCGGACATAGTGCCAGAGCGTGTTGCAGACGGAACAGGAGCAGAAACGCGCGCCATGCGCACCGTGCCAGCCCACGACCATCGAGCTTGACAGAATGCTGCCGCAAGTCGGGCAGACGCCATCGGCAACGGGTTTCAGCGACTTCGGGTCAAGCGCCGCTGCAAGCCGCGTGAAATGGAGCTGCAAGCCTGCCCAGACATAGATATGTTCAGCAATTGCTTCCGGCGGCAGAATACCGGCGAAAACTGCCTCGATCATTCGGCAACGCGCACCCGCATCGCTGTTCGCCACACGTTCCAGCGCATCGGCGGCATCTTGCGGTTTGGCGATCGTGCGGGCGTGCTCGAACAGCCGGTCGAAGACAGTCCCGAGTGCTGATTCCGATATGGCATCCGCACGATCGATCGCTGGCATGCCGAATTCCCGTCCCCGGTCGTCGCCGTGTCGCGCGGCGACAGGACCGAGACCAGCCGCTATTTCAGACTGTGCCTCGCTCAGGTCGGCAATGAACTCCAGATAAGGTTTCAGCGGGCTGACCGAACCCAGAAAACGCAGACGCTCTGCTCTTCTGGCAAAAAGCGCGCCGGGGTCCGGCAATTGCACGAAGGGTGGGGCCGATATTTCGCCGATGACCGTCGGGTCCGGCACCAGATCTTTCTTGCCTGCCATGTCACTCCTCACGAACCCAACGGGTCACGTAAACCACGGAATATTATTACCCTCTAGGACACCGAGTAAGTTCAGGCGGCAGGCTTGCTGCCGCCTTGCTTCACTTTCTGCTTCGATGTCAGTTCGCGCAACCACTTGCGGTGATGTCGCCAAGCCCAGCCACCGGTAACCGTGCCGCGTGTCATCGCATTGATCGTGCCCTTGACCCAGATCGCGGCATAGACGTGCACGATCCAGACACAGATCGCCGCCACCGCCGCCATAGAATGGACAAGCAGGGCCCAACGCTGCTGATTGATGCTGGTATAGGAGCCAAAATATTCGTTCCATATCATCACGCCGGAAACAATCAGGATGATGATCAGCAAGGACATGGACCAGAAAACGAGCTTCTGACCGGCATTATATTTGCCTACTTCAGGCAGCTTTTCCTCATTGCCGGAAATCACGTCATTGGCATGTGCGAGCCATTGGCTGTCTTCGCGCTTCCACAGATTGGCGCTCCAGAAACGTACGAAAAGCCCCAGAAAGCTGAAGAACAGCACCACGCCAATCCATGGATGGATGGCGCGTGTCCATTGTCCGCCGCCGAACAGGCCCGACAGAAAAAACAGCGATGGGTGGAACATCGCAAGGCCGGACAGGGCCAGCAGCACGAGACTGATGGCGGTGATCCAGTGATTGATGCGTGCGCCACCGGAATAGCGATGCACCTTGACGGGCTTACCGAGTTCTATCCCGTCACCGCGTTCAACATCGTCAAAGTCGGTCTTGCTCATGAGCTTTTCTCTCCCGTGAGCTTTTCGGCCTGTTCCTCGTCATGCTCTGTCACGACGTTCGGACCCTTGAAGATATAATGCAGCAGACCTGCTGCCGCAGCCAGCCCCATTGCGGCCATGCCTGCATATTTGGACACACCCTTCCACGCTTCGACAACCGGGCTGATGCGCGGATTGTTCGGCAGGTTGGCGTAGATTTCCGGCTTATCGGCGTGTTGCAGCACATACATGACATGCGTGCCGCCAACGCCCGGCGGATCGTAGAGCCCGGCATTTTCGAAGCCGCGCGATTTCAGATCCTTGATGCGGCCATCGGCCCATTCCTTCATCTCGTCCTTGGTACCATAGACGATGGCCTGTGTCGGGCAGGCCTTGGCACAGGCCGGTCCCTGTCCCACCGCAATGCGGTCGGAGCAGAGCGTGCACTTATAAGCCTTGTGGGTTACTTCCGAAACACGCGGAATGTTGAACGGGCACCCCTTGATGCAATAGCCGCAGCCGATACAGTTATCGTGGATGAAATCGACGATACCGTTGGAATATTGCACGATTGCGCCTGGCGCCGGACATGCCTTGAGGCAGCCGGGGTCTTCGCAATGCATGCAGCCGTCCTTGCGGATCAGCCACTCCAGATTGCCGGTGTCGGGATTGTCCCACTCGGTAAAGCGCATCAAGGTGAAGGTGTTCGGCGTCAGATCGTGCGGATTGTCATAGACACCCACATTGATGCCAACCTCCTCATGCGTGTCGTTCCATTCGGCGCAGGCCGACTGGCAGGCCTTGCAGCCGATGCATTTCGACACGTCGATGAGCTTCGCCACCTCGGTCTGGCGCTCGGCAGGCGGCGTCACATTCGACGCCGACCGCCTGATCAGGTCCTTGTCACCGAAACGCGGCTGTTGCGGCTGGACGCTAGGATTGGGAACGGGTGGAAACATCTCTAGTCCCTCCTAAGCTACAGGCGCGCTTGAGCGCTCGATATTGACCAGAAACGCCTTGAACTCCGGCGTTTCAATGTTCGCGTCGCCGACGAAAGGTGTCAGCGAGTTCGGACCGAAGCCCTTGCGGGCGGCCCCCATGAAGCCCCAATGGAGCGGGATGCCGACCACATGCACCGTCTTGCCGTCGCAGATGAGCGGCTTGATGCGCTTGGTCACCACGGCCTTGGCCTTGACCGAGCCGCGCTTCGACCACACCCGCACCCAGTCGCCCTTGGCAATGCCCTTTTCCTTCGCCAGCTCTTCCGAGATTTCCACGAAGAATTCCGGCTGCAGAACGGCATTCACTGTGACGTGCTTCGTCCAGTAGTGGAAATGCTCGGTCAGGCGGTAGGAAGTCGCCGCATAGGGGAATTCCTCCGAGGCCGTTTCCGCGAACTGCTTGAAGTCGTCGTTGAAGACGCGTGCCACCGGATTGCCCCGAACCTTCGGCGCGATCACATTGGCGACAGGCGATTCAAACGGCTCGTAATGGGCCGGGAACGGACCGTCACGCATCATGCCGCGGCTGAACAGGCGCGAAGAGCCTTCCGCATTCATGATGAACGGACCGACCTCGTTCGGCTTGGCGGTCGGCGCGATGTCCGGCACGTCATAGCCCGTCCATTTCGAACCGTCCCATTCGATGAGCTTGCGGCTCGGGTCCCACGGCTTGCCGTTGAGGTCGGCGGAGGCGCGGTTATAGAGAATGCGACGGTTTGCAGGCCACGACCAAGACCAGTTGAGATAGGCGCCTGTCTCGTCCGGATCATGGTTGTCGCGGCGAGCCATATTATTGCCAGCCTCGGTGAAGCAACCGGAATAAATCCAGCATCCCGATGCGGTCGAACCGTCGTCGCGCAATGCCGCAAAGCCGGACAGAAGTTTGCCAGCCTCGGCAACCACCTTGGTCGGATCGGTTGGATCGGTCACCGTGCCAATCGCACGACCGTTCAGTTCCTTGGCCAGTTCTTCAGCCGTCGGTTCGCCCTCATCCTTGTAATCCCACACGAGATTGAGGATCGGATCGGGGAAAGCACCGCCTTCCTTACGATAAAGCTCCTTCAGCCGCAGATATATCTGCGCCATGATCCAGTTATCGGTCTTCGCGTCGCCGGGCGGTGTAGCACCAGGCCAGTGCCATTGCAGCCAGCGTCCGGAATTGGTGAGCGAACCCTCATCCTCTGCAAAGCAGGTGGAGGGCAGCTGGAACACTTCCGTCTGGATGGAAGCCGAATCCACATCGTTGAATTCACCGTGGTTTTCCCAGAAACGAGAGGTTTCCGTTTCCAGCGGGTCCATCGTCACGAGGAATTTCAGCTTCGACAAAGCATCGGTCAGCTTCTTGCGGTTCGGCACCGCCATCAGCGGATTGAAGCCCTGACAGACATAGCCGTTGACCTTGCCTTCATACATCATGTCGAAGATACGAAGCATGTCGTAATTCGGCACGTCCAGCTTCGGCAGCCAGTCATAGACGAAGTCGTTTTCGACAGTTGCGGCACTGCCCCACATCGCCTTCTGGAAACTGACGAAGAACTTGCGATAGTTCTGCCAGTAGCTCGTCTGGTTCGGGCGCAGCGGCTTGAAACCGCGTGTCGACATATAGATTTCGAGATCGGTTTCCTTTTCAACCGGGATATTCATATAGCCCGGCAGAAGATTGGACATCAGACCGATATCGGTCAGCCCCTGAATGTTGGAGTGACCGCGCAGCGCATTCATGCCGCCGCCACGCACGCCGATATTGCCGAGGATCAGCTGCAGCATCGCCATGCAGCGAATATTCTGCGACCCCTTGGAATGCTGCGTCCAGCCGAGCGCATACATCGACGTCATCGTCTTGTCGGGCGCCGAGCATTCGGACATCATCTCGGCCACTTTCAGGAATTTCTCCTTCGGCGTGCCGCAGATGCGTTCCACCATTTCCGGCGTGAAGATCGAAACATGCTGCTTCAGCAGATTCCACACACAACGGGGGTTCTGCAGCGTATCGTCGACGACCGCATAGCCGTCATCGCCGATCACATAGTCCCAGCTCGAGCGGTCATAATCCCGCTTTTCCTCGTCATAGCCGGTAAACAGCCCGTCCTTATATTCGAAGCCATCCTTGATGATGTAGCTGGCATTGGTGAAATGCTTCACATAATCCCACTGCACCTTGTCATTCTGGATGCAGTAATTGATGACGCCGAGCAGGAAGGCGATATCCGAGCCCTGCCGGATAGGCGCGTAGAAATCCGCCACGGAAGCCGTGCGCGTGAATCGCGGATCGACGACGATCAGCCGGGCACCGCGGTTGGCCTTGGCCTCCGTCACCCATTTGAAGCCGCAAGGATGCGCTTCCGCCGCATTGCCGCCCATGACGACGACGAGATCGGTGTTCTTGATATCGGTCCAGGAGTTGGTCATTGCTCCGCGGCCAAATGTTGGGGCGAGACTCGCCACCGTCGGGCCGTGTCAGACGCGTGCCTGGTTATCGAATGCAACTATGCCTGTGCTGCGCACCACCTTGTAGGTGAGAAACGCCGTTTCATTGGTGGTCGCCGAAGCCGCAAGGAAGCCTGTCGAGGTCCAGCGGTTGACCGTTGTGCCTGCCGCGTTCTTCGCGATGAAGTTGGCGTCGCGGTCGTCTTTCAGATGCCGCGCGATGCGGTCAAGCGCATCTTCCCAGGCAATCTGTTTGAACTCGGACGAACCCGGTTCGCGTACCTGCGGATATTGCAGACGGGTCTTCGCCTTGACGAAATCCTTCAGTGCCGCGCCCTTGGGGCAAAGCGTGCCGCGATTGGTCGGGTGATCCGTGTCACCTTCAACGTGGATCAGCTCGGCCTTTTCGCCTTTCCTGACATCACCCTTGGAATAAAGAATAATACCGCAGGCGACCGAGCAGTAAGGGCAGGTATTTCGGGTTTCGGCCGTGTTGGTCAACTTGAATGGGCGAATGGATTCGGCATAGGCGCTTTCCACTGCACCAAAACCGAAGGACCCAAGCGCCGAAGCCGCCACTACCGCCCCCGTTCCGCCCAGAAACTGGCGGCGTGAGAGCTCCACATTCATTGCGCTGCACCTCCCTGATCGTCAGAAGAAAAACGCCGAAGCATATTCTTCTTTAAATTGGACTTGCCTGACATCAGTTCACCGCAATAAAACCAAGTTGTCAACCGAACAGCAGGCTAAAAAAATTAACAATAAGGTGCATTTATCAATAACATGACTTTAATTGTCAGGTATTAATACATGGACTTCATTACGAGAATGACTTGAAAACGCGCTGGCTGATTGACGTTCCTGTGTAAAAACGCCAGACTGATGTCGTGGCTTCTTTTGTTGCTCCCGAGTTTCGGGGCCTGAATTTTGAGTGGCTCTTGCCTCGCGTCGGCTTCTTTGACCCGGTGCGACGGTGTTGTGCGGCCCTCAGCTCAGGCTCTCTTCAATCGAGCAAAGCTGCATCCAGATTTCCTGCAATCGCTGCATACCTGCCGCTTTCCGAACTGAAGGCGGCGGAACGATGTTTCTCGCGCAATCGCAACAACAACAATTCAAAGCAAAAAGGGGATCGTCATGAACCGTCGGGAAGTTCTTAAATCCGGTGCGGCCTGCGCCGCTTTCAGCATGCTGCCGAATTTTGCATCTGCAGCCGGTAACACATTCGCACCGCAACCGTCGGGCTGGCGCAGCTTCGAGATTACCACCAGCATCACGCCCGCCGCTTCGGGGGAAGTCATTCGTGTCTGGGTTCCGATGGCCGGGTTCAATGGCAATGACTGGAACCGTCCCGAAGGCAATCGCTGGACGACAAACGCCAAGGTCGCGCGGCTCGATCGCGATCCGGCCAGCGGCACCGGCTTGCTTTACCTCGAATGGGACGCAAACGAAGCGAAACCGCAAGCCGAGGTCATCAGCCTCATCTCCACCCGAGACCGTGCAAGCAATCTCGATGCGTCAGCAAAGGCCGTGCCGCTGACCCGTGCCGAACGCGAACGCTATCTGGCCGGGACACGCCTTGCACCCGTTGATGGTATCGTCAAACAGACCTCCGACAAGATCATTGCGGGTGCCGCCACCGATCAGGAAAAGGCGCGCCTCATCTATGACTGGGTCGTCGCCAACACCTACCGGCGCGCCTCGACACGAGGCTGTGGCGACGGCAATATCGTCGCCATGCTCGACAGCGGCGATCTCGGCGGCAAATGCGCCGACCTCAATCCGCTGTTCGTCGCTCTGATCAGGGCGGCGGGAATTCCGGCCCGCGACCTTTATGGCGTGCGCGTTGCGCCTTCCGCCTTCGGCTACAAGAGCCTTGGCGCGAAGAACGAAGTCATCACCAAGGCCCAGCACTGCCGCGCCGAAATCTATCTTGACGGCATTGGCTGGGTCGCAACCGATCCGGCGGATGTGCGCAAGGTGATGCTGGAAGAGGAAAAGGATGGCCTGACCGCCGACGATCCACGTGTCGCAGCCGTGCGGCAAAAGCTTTTCGGTTCATGGGAAGGCAACTGGATCGCCTTCAATGATGGCAGCGATATCGCCTTGCCTTCTGCTCATGGCCCGGAACTCGGTTTCCTGATGTATCCGCAGGCCGAAGTTGCCAGCGCCCGTCTGGATTGTCTCGATGCGGATGCTTTCCGCTACACGATGACCGCGCGCGAAATAACAATTTAGCTTGAGGAAATAGCATGGATATCGCATCGCCTATTCGTCTCAGCACGCTTGCCCATGGCGGCGGCTGTGGCTGCAAGCTTGCTCCCGCCGTCCTGCAGGATCTGCTGGCCGACCAACCGACCATGCAGCCTTTCAGCCAGCTTCTCGTCGGAACGGAAACCGGCGACGATGCCGCCGTCTGGCAGCTCGATGACGAAAACTGCGTGATCGCCACCACCGACTTCTTCATGCCGATGGTGGACGATCCGTTCGATTTCGGATGCATCGCAGCCACCAACGCGATATCCGACGTTTATGCCATGGGCGGAACACCGATCATGGCGCTGGCGATCCTCGGCATGCCGGTGAACAAGATGCCCGCCGAAATGATCCGCGAAATCCTGAAAGGCGGCTCCAGCATCTGCGCTGAAGCTGGCATTCCGGTCGCGGGCGGACATTCCATCGACGCGCCGGAGCCGATCTACGGATTGGCCGTCATCGGCACCTGCAAGCTTTCCAGCCTGCGCAAGAACAGCGGCGCACGTCCCGGAGACACGTTGATCCTGACCAAGGCAATCGGCGTCGGTATTTATTCCGCTGCCTTCAAGAAGCAGGAACTCGACAGCGCCGGTTACGATGAAATGATGGCGTCCGTCACCTTGCTGAACCGGGTTGGCGCCGAGCTAGGCAAGGATGACGCCGTCCACGCAGTCACCGACGTCACCGGCTTTGGCATTCTCGGACATGCACTCGAAATGGCGCGCGGTTCGAATGCAGGTATCAGCCTCGACTATGCTGCGCTGCCGTTGCTCAAGCACGCCGAAAAGTTGACGCAAGGCGGTTTCGTGACCGGAGCCTCCACCCGCAACTGGGCAAGCTATGGACATGATGTGCAGTTGCCAGACGATTATCCGCTCTGGAAACAGCAATTGCTGACCGACCCGCAGACCTCCGGCGGGCTTCTGATATCCTGCGCACCGGAGGAAGCCGAAAGGCTTTTGAACAGCATCCGCGGCGCCGGTTATCCATCTGCCCGCATCGTCGGAAAGGTGACAGACGATGCAGGCCGCGTGACGGTGACAGGATAGGAATTGTTGAGTCGGCTCATCAACAGCTCGCTTGCCGTTTGGGCCTTTCTTCTCTGGAAATCGCCGCCATGAGGCGATAAAGGCAACAGGATAATATTTTCCAGAGGGACATCATGGGCTATTTTCCAAGTTGGCGTTTGACATCAAACGCCGTCGTGCTTCCTGACGAGCGCCTGCCAGCCGCCGCCGCCATACCGATGGGCGTGCAGCATCTTCTCGCAATGTCGGGCTCGACCATCGTCGCTCCGCTGCTGATGGGTTTCGATCCCAATGTGGCCGTTTTCTTCTCCGGTATCGGCACGCTTCTGTTCTTCGTGCTGACGGCAGGTCGTGTGCCAAGCTATCTCGGCTCGTCCTTCGCATTCATCGCGGTCGTGATCGCCGCAACCGGCTATAGCGGTTCCGGCCCCAATCCCAATATCGCCATCGCGCTCGGCGGCATCATTGCCTGCGGCGCGCTCTATGCCCTTATCGGCCTTGTAGTCATGGCCATCGGCACAGGCTGGGTCGAACGACTGATGCCTCCAGTCGTCACCGGCGCCATCGGCGTTTCCATCGGCCTCAACCTTGCGCCGGTCGCCGTCGGCCAGTTGAAAGGAAGCGGCACGCATATAACCATCGCGCTGCTCACTGTTCTCTGCATGGCGATGATCGCAGCCTATGGACCGCGTGGAACCAAGCGCCTGTCGGTGCTCTTCGCACTGCTGTTCGGCTATCTTCTGGTCCTGATCCTCGGCAACGGTCTCGGCATCGTGCCCGGCATCGATTTCACCGCCGTCAACAATGCAGCCTGGTTCGGCCTGCCGCATTTCACCACGCCGGAATTCAACTGGCAGGCGATCACCCTCATCGCGCCGGTCGCCGTCGTTCTGGTGGCTGAAAATCTCGGTCATATCAAAGCACTCGGCTCCATCACCGGCCAGAACATGGATCGCTACATCGGTCGCGGCTTCCTCGGTGATGGCATCGCGACCATGATTTCCGGCTCAGGCGGCGGCACCGGCGTCACCACCTATGCCGAAAATATCGGCGTCATGGCGATGACCAAAGTTTATTCGACACTGATCTTCGTCATTGCGGCCGTCATGGCACTGATCCTCGGCATGTCGCCGAAATTCGGCGCGATCCTGCAGACCATCCCTGCCCCGGTTCTGGCGGGTCTTGCCGTTTCAGTGTTCGGCCTGATCGCCTCGGCAATGGCCCGCATCTGGATCGTCAACAAGGTGGACTTCGCGGATTCCCGCAACCTCTTCACCGCTGGCGTGGCACTGATTTTCGGCGCTGGCGACTTCACGCTGAAGATCGGCGATTTCGCTCTTGGCGGTATTGCCACCTCAACGCTTGCAGCCTTGGTCTTCTACCAACTGCTCGGCATTGCTCGCAGCGAGAAGCCTGCCGCATAAGACAAAGGGGAGCGGGCACTTGTCCCGCTCCTTCCATGCTGAAACAGCTCATACTTGATCGACATCAATTACTGTATTTTTATATTCGTCTATGTCTGTGAACGAAGATCATCCGGATGAGACGGGCTCATGTTATCAGACCTTTTCGAACACAACCGGCAATGGGCAGCAGAAAAGCGCCAGGAAGACCCTGAATATTTCAGCCGGCTGTCATCGATGCAGCGTCCGGAATATCTCTGGATCGGATGTTCGGACAGCCGTGTTCCGGCCAATGTTGTCACCGGATTGCAGCCGGGCGAAGTCTTCGTGCACCGCAACGTCGCCAACCTCGTCCATCGCGCCGATCTGAACCTTCTGTCGGTGCTTGAGTTTGCCGTCGAGGTGTTGGAGATTAAACACATCATCGTCTGCGGCCATTACGGATGCGGTGGCGTGCGTGCTGCCATGGCCGGATATGGCCACGGCATCATCGACAACTGGCTCCAGCCGGTTCGCGATATTGCGCAGGCAAACGAGCAGGAGCTGGACGGTTTTGCTGATCCCGAAGAACGTCTGAACCGGCTTTGCGAGTTGACCGTGGCCTCGCAGGTGGAAAGCCTGTCGCGCACGCCGGTTCTGCAATCGGCCTGGAAACAGAACAAGGATATCGTCGTGCATGGCTGGATTTACGGCCTCAAAGATGGCCTGTTGCGCGACCTTGAATGCGATTGCACGAAAAGCGTGCTGCGTTTTTCGTGTCAGCCAGCGGGATAATCCGCAAGCAGCTTTTCGGCCCTGACACGCATGTCCGGTCCGAGCTCGGTCGAACGTCGCGCAATCTTGTCGAAACAAACCGTAGTCGTCTCGTTGACCGCGCGCAGTTCGCCGTCCAGCGAACCCACCATCATCTGGCGAAAGATGATCGATGAGCGCCCGACTTTCAGCACATGCGAACGGATCGTCAAAAGGTCTCCGGCTGGCACTTCCTGCTTGTATTCGGTTGTCGCGCGCACATCTGCCCAGCCGAAGCTGTCATCGGGAATTTTCCCGGCGATATGGCCCAAAAGCTGAAAGCTCGCATCATCGAACATCCCGGCATAATGCCGGACATTCATGTGTCCCATGACATCGCACATCCACGGATGCGCGACGCCAACAAAGGTAACAAGACCACTCATCGCGCCACCGATTGATAGCCACCGAGGAAAGCCGTGAGGTTATCGCCCAGCGCATCGCAAAGATAGCCACCTTCCTGCACGATAACGGTTGGCAGCCGAAGCTTCGCGATTGCTTCGGCAATCCGGCCAAAACCGCCAGTGGTGACCGACAATCCGCCGAACGGGTCGCCTTCAAACGGATCAAGGCCAAGCGCCACCACCAGCGCATCCGGCGCAAAGGCTTCGATACGGCGGAAGGCCGTGTCGAGTGACGCAAGGAATTCGGCATCGCCGGATTTGCGCGGTAGTGGCAGGTTGAGATTGTAACCAAGCCCCGCACCCTCGCCGCGCTCATCAGCATGGCCCCAGAAAAATGGATAGAAGCGCACCGGATCGGCATGGATCGAGACGGTCAGTACGTCGGGACGGGCATAGAATATCCCCTGCGTCCCGTTGCCATGATGCAGATCGACGTCGAGGATTGCCACGCGCTCCGCTTTCGAGCGCAGGCGCTGGGCTGCGACCGCTGAATTGTTGACGAAGCAGAAACCGCCTGCCACATCGGCGAAGGCATGATGCCCCGGCGGACGGCAAAGCGCATAGGCCGCGACCTCGCCTGCAAGCACCGCATCGGCGGCATCGACCGCGCCCCATGCGCTCCAGCACACGCTTTCCCAAGTATGTTCAGCAATCGGGCACGCCGTATCAGCCATGTGATAGCCGACCTGCCCCACGGCAGACGCCGGATAGCGACCGTCACGCGCCAGCGGGTGGATGTTCGGGATCACCTCTTCCGAAGCCTCCTCGATGCGCCGCCAACGGGCATAAATGTGCTGCAGGAATTCAAGATATTCCGGCGTATGCACGGCTGCAATCGGGCCCAGACCATGATTTTGCGGACGGATGATTTCGTAGCCTGCGGCCTTCGCACCGGCGAGCAGGCGCTCAACACGCTCCGGCTGTTCGGGGTTAGGCTGCGGCGCACCGCTGGAAAGAAAGGCTTTCGGGTCGTGACGCTTCTGCTCAACGGCGTAAAAGGCTTTCATGATTACTCCCTGATTTGATTGATGCGCGCCAGACGGGCGAAATCATCGCCATAGGCACCGTGATCGCGGTCGGCTTCAATCCAGCCGATATCCAGCCGGTCATAAAATCTTTGCGCTGCGACATTGTCCCGGTCCACGGCCAGCCGCAGATAGACACCGCCGCGCGCCATCGACCAGGAGGCGACATGACGCAAAAGCATCTCGCCGATCCCCTTGCCGCGAAAGGTTTCGTCGACATAGAGGTCCTGCACGTAGACGCCGGGTTTGCCCAACCATGTCGAGAAGATCGGGAAGAACAGGGCAAGACCGGCAAACCTATCGTCCACCTCGGCAATCAGGCTGGTGAAAGCAGCATAGGGACCGAAGCCGTAACGACGGAAATCCTCAACCGTGCTGGAGATTTTTCCCGCAGCGCCAAGTCCTGCGCCCATCGTGCAGATTGCTGCGTGAATCTGTTCGGCATCGGCAAGTTCGCCAAGCCGAACCACGACGCCGGTTTTACTGTCCAACACGATCTTCGGCATCAGAGCATTTCCTGTTTTGATTGAATCAGTGGAAACTCTCGATCCTTTTGTTTTTACGCATGTCTTTATCCCGAAACCGGTTCCCACTTTCGGGAGACATGCTCTAGAACGCCACCCTGTCTCCACCTTTGAGACCCAGATATTCACGCGCCTCGTCAGGCGTTGCAACGTCCAGCGACAGGCCGTCAAGGATGCTGCGGATGCGACGAACCTGATCGGCATTGCTCTTGGCCAGTTGGCCGCGCCCGTCATAAAGGCTGTCTTCCAGCCCGACGCGGACATTGCCGCCCATCGCCGCCGCCATAGTAATCATCGGAATCTGGTGCCGTCCTGCCGCCAGCACGGAGAAGGAATAGTCGTCCCCGAACAGCTTGTCGGCGATCCGTTTCATATGCATGAGATTGTCCGGATCGGCCCCGATACCACCCAGAACCCCGAAGACAAACTGGATGAACAGATGGCCGGACACCAGCCCCCGGTCGCGGAAATGCGCCAGCGAATAGAGATGGCCGACATCATAGCATTCAAACTCGAAGCGCGTGCCGCAGCCCTGCCCAAGACTGGTCAGAATGCCTTCCATATCCGCAAATGTGTTCTTGAAGATCGAATGACGCGTGGCTTCAAGCAGTTCCGGTTCCCACGCATGTTTCCACTCGCGCGGCTTGTCGAGCGCCGGAAACAGCGCGAAATTCATTGAGCCCATGTTGAGCGAGCACATTTCCGGTTGCGCCTTAAGCGGCGCCGCCAGCCGGTCTTCCAGTGTCATCAGCGACGAGCCGCCGGTAGAAATATTCACCACCGCCGCGGTCGATTGCTTGATGCGCGGCAGGAACTGCATGAACAGGTCCGGGTTGGCGGACGGCCTGCCGTCGCGTGGATCGCGGGCGTGAAGATGCAGGATGGATGCGCCCGCTTCCGCCGCCGCAATGGCTTCGCTCGCAATCTCGTCGGGCGTCACCGGCAGATGCGGCGACATGGAGGGCGTATGGACGGAGCCTGTCACCGCGCAGGTGATGATCACCTTGCGACGCGTCTTCTTCTTGTCGGTCATGATCCGGTTTCCTTACGCATTCACAGGCAGTTTGAGTTCACGCGCCAGAACCTCCAGCGTGTCACCGAGAATGGCGGTGATCTCGCCGACCTGTTCGCGGCTCACAATCATCGGCGGGCAAACGAGGAAATGGTCGCCCTCGACACCGCCGCGCGTGCGACGCGAATAGATGATGAGCCCGCGTTCATAGGCGAGATCGACCATGCGCTGATGGGCGTTCAGTTCCTTCGGCAGCGGCTTCATGGTTTCGGGGTCAGAAACGAATTCTGCAGCCAGCAGCAGGCCTTTGCCGCGCACGTCGCCGATGAAGGGGAAGCGTTTCGCAAGCCCCTCCAGTTCGCCCTTCAGTGCATCACCCATGCGAGCGGCGTTGCCAACCAGATCGAGACGATCAATCTCCTGCAATACGGCCTTGCCCGCCGCACAGGCCAATGGATTGCCGGCATAGGTGAAGCCGTGCAGGAAGCCACCTGCATCCAGAACCGGCTGGACGATGCGGGCCGGCGCCGCCATGGCGCCAAGCGGGCAATAGCCGGAGGCAAAGCCCTTGGAAAGCGCTATAAGGTCGGGTTTGCAGTTCCAGTGATCGCCGCCGAGAAACTTGCCGGTGCGCCCGGCACCGCTCATCACCTCGTCGTGGATCAGAAGGATGCCATAACGGTCGCAGATTTCGCGGATGCGCGGATAATAGCTGTCGGGCGCGACCAGCGCGCCGGTGGATGCGCCACCGATCGGCTCCATGATGAAGGCAAGCACGCTTTCGGGGCCTTCTTCCTGAATCTTCTCCTCCAGCATGTCGGCATATTTCTGGCCGCGTTGTTCCATCGTGAGATTATCACGGTCGAGATAGGCGGTCGGTGCCAGGACTTTCGGCATTTCGCGCATGATGGGTGCGAAAGGTTCGCTCAGTGCCGCATAGCCCGTGACAGCCAGCGCGCCAAGCGTGCCGCCGTGGTAGGATGGAAAGCGCGAAATCACTTTCCAGCGCTCGCCCTGCCCGGTTGCGACCGCCCATTGGCGGGCGAGCTTGATGCAGGATTCGACGGCTTCCGAACCGCCGGAAACGAAGAAAATCTTGTCCAGCCCCTCCGGCATACGCTCGGCGGCCATGCGTGCCAGATCTTCCGCCGGTTCGTTTTCAAAGTGCAGGCGATAGGCGAAGGTCACGCGGTCCATCTGCTCTTTCATGGCATCGAGCACGCTGCGATTGCCATGGCCGATATTGACCACCATCGCGCCGCTCGACCCGTCGATGGCACGGCGTCCGTCCTGATCCCAGATATAGATGCCTTCGGCACGATCCACCAGCGGCCTGCGCAGGCGTGACTGGTAAAAAAGATGCGATGCCGGGCGTTCGTTCTGTGTTTTTGTGTTGAGCATGGCGTTACTCTGTCAGCGCTTGAGATATTGGTTGAGAACATTGGCGGTCACACGCTCGACCATGCGGTCGCCGCGTTTGAGAGCCGCTACCCACTCGCAGCTTCCGGCGTGGAAGACCTCGCCCTTGCCGCGTGGGAAATTGACGATCATGCCGCAGCCGCGCTTAATGCGTTCGACGGCTGTATCACCATTGTCGCCGATCAGCGTATCGGCAACGAATTTGGCATCGGCATCGGAGAGGAACTGGTCGTCGGCTGGAATATCCGCACTCTCCTCCTTGAGAGACGACATGCCGAGCGCCAGAATCTGCAATCCATCGGGAGCGCCACTGCCCTCCTCCGGCTCCGGCAATCCTCCCCGGATCACATAGTCGAGCCCGTCAACCTCATAGCCGAAGGCATGGCCTTCCGCGCCCAGAAGATCACCGTAATAGATGCCGGTTCCTGCAAAGGCCCAATGCTCGGGGCGATAGACCGGGAAACCGCGCACGCCGCGCGGGGCGCAACCACCCCAGCCGACATAAAGCCCGCGCAACGCATTAAGGCCGAAAGTTTCGGCAGCAGGCCGTCCGGTTTCAGTCGCTTCCCAGCACCCGCTGGTGCGACGCGGATCAGCGGAGCGATAGACCGGGTCTTCGGCGCGGGCGCGATATTTATAGCAGGTCTGGCGCTTGCCATTGTCCTCAAGCCGTGTCTGCCACATGAAATTGCCCGCAAAACGGGCCGCACGACCACCGCCATCGACATAATTATCGACGGCATCACGCATTTCCCACGTCCAGTATTCGTCGTGACCGACAAAGGCAACGCAGTCATAACCCTCGAGGATTTCCGGCGAGAAATGCAGCTCATGCTGGCTGGCAAGATCGACCGCATAGCCTTCCCGCTCGGCCCAGCGGAAGAACAGGCTGTCATAACTTGCCCAGCCGGAAGAGGTATATTTCTTGGAATAACCGTTGGCATAGGCCCATTCCATATGCGGATAGCGCGGCGGCGCGGCAGGCGGCGTCACAATTTCCAGCGGAACACGAGGCGCATCGGACGGCAGGACAACAAAGCCACGGCAGAACGGGCGCTCGATGCTCACCGTTGTCGCATATTGATCGCCATTCGGTCCGGTGATGCCCTGATAATGGTTGGAACCGCCCCAGGTATTATAGGCCGTCCATGTGCCGGTTGCAGCCACCTGCAGGATACGACCCGACTTACGGCCCGCTGCGGGTCGTAGAATGAACAGGTGATGGCAATGGATCGGCTGACCGTCATTGCCATGCGCCTTCAACGTGATGCGATAAGCGCCGGAAGGCCAGTTCTCATCCGTCTGGAAGGCAAATGTCGTCTCCCATCCGCAACCGACAACCGAACATTGCGCTGGTGTTTCCTGCCATGTGCAGTCGATCCCGCGTTTGGAGAAGACCGGCGTTTCCACCGCCCCATCCCGCACAATCTCGATATCGAAACGCGAGGCGGTTGCGCTCACCTGTAGATGAACCGTCGCACCCGGAAGATAGGAATAGGCATCGGTATAGCACCAGATTTCGCCGCGAGGCCCGTCCATGCCAGGATATTCGTAATAATGGCCAAGCACGGCTTCACGCCGCTGGGCCGGGGTCAGCCCGAAATCGGGAAATTCGTTGAGGTGTCTCTCGCTCATTCTGATACCTCAGGCAGCCAGATATTTCTTGAGGAAGGAGCGGGTACGCTCCTGCACCGGATTGCTCAAAATCTGATCCGGCGGTCCCTCTTCCACCACCACGCCGCCATCCATGAACAGAATGCGGTCGGCAACCTCACCCGCAAAGCGCATCTCGTGCGTGACGATCAGCATCGTCATATGTTCGGCGGCAAGCTGCTTCATGACGGCATTGACTTCGTCCACCAGCTCGGGATCGAGCGCCGAAGTAGCCTCGTCGAACAGCATCACCTTCGGCTGCATGGCGAGCGCTCGCGCAATGGCCACGCGCTGCTTCTGACCGCCCGACAGGCGCGAAGGGTAGACGTCGATCTTGTCGGCAAGCCCCACCTTCGACAAAAGCTCCAGCGCCAGTGTGCGGGCCGCGTCCTTGCCCATGCCTTTCAGCTTGATCGGACCGAGCGTGATGTTTTCCAGCACCGTCAGATGCGGGAACAGATTGAAGTGCTGAAACACCATGCCCATCTGCTGACGCACCGCATTGATGTGCTTTTCAAATGCCTGTCCTGCCAGTGGCTGGTTGACCTGCACGCCGTCGAGCCAGACTTCACCGCCATTCAGTGTTTCCAGGTGGTTGATCGAACGCAGAAGCGTGCTTTTGCCGGAACCGCTGGGACCGATGATCGCCACGATCTGGCCGCGCGCCACTGAAAGGTCGATGCCTTTCAGGACTTCCAGCGCGCCGTAAGCCTTGCGGGCATCCTTTACTTCGACCATCGGTTTTGCAGATTTGGAGCTGCTCATCGCGTGCCCTCCACTTTTCTTTCAATGCGCCGCAGGCCTGCCTCGAGGACGAGATTGACCACATAATAGATGGCCGCGACGGTGATATAGAATTCAAACGGGCTGAAGGTTTCGCTGATGGCAAGCTGGGCGCTGTGCACCAGTTCAGCAATGCCGATGATCGAAACCAGCGACGTGTCCTTCAGAAGAACGATCATGTTGTTGCCAATGGGCGGGATCGTGTTGCGGATCGCCTGCGGAATGACAACATAACGCAAAGCCTGACCGTGGCTGAAACCGATGGAACGGGCGCCTTCCATCTGGCCGGGATCGACAGCCACAATGCCTGCCCGGATGATGTCGGCATTATAGACCGCGAAATGCAGGCTAAGGCCGATAATGCCGGCGCCGAGGGCGGGAATATTGATGCCGATCTGAACCAGTCCGAAATAGATCAGGAACAGTTGCAGCAGAAGCGGCGTTCCCATGAACAGCCACATGAAGAACCGTACCGGCCATGCAAGAATGGCAGGCGCATAAAGCACCACCAGCGCAAATGCGATCCCGAGCACGAAGCTTAAGGATGCGGAGGCGACGGTCAGAACCAGCGTCCACCAAAGGCCGGTCAGAAGCAGATCCGTATAGGGAGTGACGATGCTGAAATCGAGAGCTTGCATCCAGTCCTCCCTCACTGCGCCGCGAAGCGCTTGTCGAGGAGATCGACCCCGCGCGCCACGATATAGATGATGATCATGTAGAGAACGGCTGCAACGCCGAAAATCTCGAACGGTTTGTAGGTCGAACCGATGAAACGCTGCGCCGTATAAGTCAGCTCAACCACCGAAATGGTCGAGACCAGCGCCGAACCCTTCAAAAGGGCAATAGCGTTGACGCCCAGTGGACGGATCATGAGGCGAGCGGCCTGCGGCAGCACGACGAACCGCATGGTCTGGCCACGCCCGAAGCCGATGGAGCGCGCGGCTTCGCTCTGGCCGCGATCGACGCTCTGGATCGCTCCACGGATCGATTCCGACATATAGGCGCCGATGTTCAGCCCAAGTCCGATAACGCCAGCAGCAAACGGTTCCAGATTGATGCCGATCTGCGGACCGCCGAAATAGAGAATGAAGAGCTGCACAAGGCAAGGCGTGCCGCGAAAGACACTGACATAGGCAGCTGCAAGTCCCCGCAAAATAGGGGAGCGGGACAGGCGGCCCGCCACGAGTATTGCAGCCACCGCAAGGCCCAGGATCAGGGCCAGCGCGGAAATTTGCACAGTTACCCATGCCGCCTCCAGAAAGAACGGGAGGACGCGCTGCATCAACGCAAAATCCATCGGAAAACTCCGGTCAATCGGTTCTCAACCGGCCCGGACATGTGCCGGGCCGGGATGACGACATATCAGCGAATGTCGCTGCCGACCCATTGCATCGAGATCTTCTCGTAGGTGCCATCGGCCATGATCTCGTCGAGAGCTTTCTGCATCGCTGCCTTCAGCTCGGGATTGTTCTTGCGAATGGCGATACCGATTGCAACGCTGCCGCCTTCAATGTCCGGCGTATCGAGCTTGCGGACTTTCTGTCCGGTTTCCTTGATCGCCACCATGACCGGGATGTTGTCGACGACAATGGCGTCGACACGACCCGAATTCAGTTCAAGCATCAGTTCCGGCAGACCCTTATAGGTGCGAATGGTCCAGCCACCCTGTTCACGCGCCCACTTCTCATGGGTTTCACCAAGCGTCACGCCCAGTGTCTTGCCCTTGAGATCGTCGAGCTTCTGAACAGCGGAATCTTCCTTCACGAAAACCGCGCGGCCCGCGTGATAATATGGTCCCACGAAGTCCACTGCCTTCTCGCGTTCCGGCGTGATCGTCATGGAGCCGACCACCGTATCGAACTTGCCCGCCCGTAGACCGGCAACGATACCGTCCCAGGCCGTGGTGATGAGCTGCGGCTTCAGCTGCATGCGCTCGGCAATCGCCGAACCGATGGAGGCATCGAAACCCACGACTTCGTTCTTCTCATTGACGAAATTGAACGGCGGGTACTGGCCGCTCATGGCGATCTTCAGTTCGCCCGATGCCTTGATCTTTTCAAGATCATCCGCCAGTGCGGGTGCAACCGCAAAAACTGCGTTGGCGGCAATCGTAGCAGCGGCAATGAAACCCGTGAATTTGTTAAACATGCTGTTCCCGACTTCCTCTTGTTTGTTTTTCTTGAGGCTATTTGATGCCTCCCAATTTTCATGATTGCTTTTATGGATACATTTCGCAAATAGATAATGGGAATGGATTGCATAGATTTCATGAATGGATAAAGCCATGTCGCTGCACCGCCCCGAGCGCCTTGTCTGGGATCTGGACTGGAACCTTCTGCGCAGTTTCGTGGTGATTGCTGAAGTGAAAAGCATCACCCGCGCTGCGGAACGGCTCAATCTCAAGCAACCAAGTGTGAGCAATGCGCTGCGCCGGCTGGAAGACCGCATCGGCCAGCGACTGGTGGAGCGTGACGCCACCCATTTTGAGCTGACCGAAGTCGGCAAACTGCTCTATGAACAGAGCATCGAAGTCTTCGGCGCTATTTCGCAACTGCCGCAACTTGTGCGTGGGGTCGGTGACGATGTCACCGGCCATGTCACCATATCGGTGGCCAGTCACATTGTTTCGCCGATCTTCGACCGAGCACTTGGGCTTTTTCATGAACAGCATCCGCGAGCGACGCTAACAATCAATGTATCCGCCAGCACCGAAGTTGCTCGACTGGTTCGAGAGAAGCGCGCTTCTTTCGGTCTTGGGCTGGTGAGCAATCGTGATCCGGCGCTCGACTACACCATGGTCTATCGTGAATTCTTCGGTTTTTTCTGCGGTCCCCGACACCGGATGTTCGGCCAGTCCGGACTGACGCTTGCCGATCTGAAGGGAGAACCGTCGGTTTCATTCCAGACCGACCACATTGCTGACGCGCTGCGCCCGGTAGCTCTGCTGCGCAGTGAGGCGCGGCTTTCACCGGATGTCGTCGGCACCTCGTCGAGCCTTGAAGAAGTGCGCCGGATGATCATTACCGGCCTTGGCATCGGTCCGCTTCCGCTGCACGTGGCGCGACGCGAGATTGATGACGGCCTTCTCTGGCGTTTGCCGCCTTACGATAACCCGCCCGCTATCGATGTTTTCCTGATCCACAATCCGGAAACCAATCTCAACAAGGCCGAGAAAGCCATGCTGGCCGGATTGAAGGGATTGATCGCTTCCACACCGCTGGAAAACCGTATTTACGGAGATTGACGAGCGGGCCTTACCCGCTCGTCCCTATCTAGCTACTCTGCCGCTTCTGCTGCACACAGCGCGTCGCATTCGGCTGCTTCCCGCATGCCGGACAGGCTGACTTGACCAAGCGCGACGGTTGCAACCGCGCTCAGGCTGGCGACAACAGAAACCCAGAAGCCGTTTGCTGCACCGAAATTGTCGACCACCCAACCGGAAACGAACGCACCAAACGCCATTCCGATGCCGATGCCGGTCATGACCCAGGTAATGCCTTCCGTCAGCATCGTCTCAGGCACGCGGCGTTCGATAAGGCCGAAGGCCGTGATGAATGTCGGAGAAATCGCAACGCCGCTGACGAACACCGCCACGGCAAGAAGCGTGGTCGATGTGCCCGCGAAGGGTAATGGCAAGGCAGTCAGTGCCAGCACGCTGACGGCAATCATCAACTGGCGCTGCAGGGGCATACGAAGCGACAATGCACCGAGTGTTATCCCCACAAGAAACGAACCGATGGCATAGACACCGATCACAAGGCTGGCCGCACCGGGCTGACCAAGCTCGCTCGTGATCGCTACAGCACTGACTTCGGCTGTCGCAAAGGTCGAGCCGACGAAGATAAGTGCCAGCGTGATGATCTGAACGGGACGCGACCAGATAGCGGAACGTTGCGGGCTATCCTGATCGAGCGCACGAACCGGCGGTTCACTGGAACGCTGCAGGAGGAAGGCGATCGTGCCCACGGCCAGAAAAGCCGTGCTGATCAGCATCCCCGCTTCGGGGAACAGGGACACCGCAAGCGCCACGGAAAGGGACGCGCCTGAAATATAGACCAGTTCATCCGCCGCCGACTCGAACGCGAAAGCGGTGTTCAGTTCGGGGCGGTTGCGGAAAATTTCCGTCCATCTTGCCCTTACCATGGCCGGGATGCTGGGCATGGCACCGGCAAAAAATGCCGAGACGAACAATGTCCAGTTTGCCCAGCCCTGATTTGTCGCTACGAGCAGAAAGGCGAAGGCTATCACCGAAACGACCGTGGCAGGCATGACGATGCGGCTTTGTCCGTAACGGTCGACAAGGCGTGAAATCTGCGGCGCTATGAATGCATTCGTGAGCGCGAAAGTGGCAGACACCGCGCCCGCCAGCCAATATTCGCCGTGCGTTTGCGCAAGCATGGCCACGATGCCGACAGGGGCCATCGCGATGGGAAGACGGGCGAAAAAGGCCGCCGCCGAAAAGCCGATAGCGCCTGGGGCGCTGAAAATTTCTCTATATGGATTGGACATCGGAGTGGGTCCTTGAAAGGGGAAATTACAACACTTGCATACGGTCCGTATGTTAATTAAATAATTGATACGCGGCGTATGTCAACTAATATACGCAGCGTATGCAAATAAAAGGAATCATGATGCGTAAACCGCGAAGCGAAATGATTGCTGAAACGAGGACGAAGCTGTTGGCTGCGGGCCGCAAGGCTTTTGGAAACGTTGGTTATGCCGAAGCTTCGATGGATGATTTTACCGCCTCCGCCGGATTGACACGCGGCGCGCTCTATCATCATTTCGGTGACAAGAAGGGCCTTCTGCAGGCCGTGATCAACGAAATTGATTGCGAGATGGCCGCGAGATTGTGCATGATTTCTGCCAAAGCGCCCGACCACTGGCAGGGGTTTGTCGAAGAGAATACGGCTTATATCGAGATGGCGCTCGAACCGGAAATCCAGCGGATCATGTTTCGCGACGGGCCGGCGGTTTTCGGCGATCCGTCCAGTTGGCCGAGTGCCAACGGCTGTATCCGCACGATCACCACAGGTCTCGACGCCCTACGAAAAGATGGTGTCATTGTTGATATTGACCCGGAAGCCGCCGCGCGGCTGATCAATGCGGCGAGCAGTGCTGCGGCACAATGGATTGCCAATTCAGACGATCCGGAAACCACATCGAAGAGGGCGGTCAAGGCGTTCCGGACGTTTCTGGAAGGTCTGCTGATCCGGCAGGAAAAGTGAAAGTCAGTCCCTGACCCTTTCGCGAATAGCTGCAACCAGTCTTTCGGGGTCAATCGGCTTGTGCAGCAGCAGATAGCCGCTGGCAGATGCCTCGCGAAGTCTTTCCGGCGAGGTATCGCCTGTCAGGATGATCACCGGCAAGGCCCGCTTCAGCAGAGCGAATATTTCGCCCGCAGCTTCTGTTCCGGTCGTCTGGCCTTGCAACCGATAATCCACGATCAACAGATCTGGCTCCCCAGCCACTTCAGATGTCTGATAGGATCGATAGGCCGCCGCCGCAGTCGGCCCGGCATGAACCCTATGTCCAAGCACCGAAAGCAACCCGCAAAGCGCATCCAGAACGGCAGGCTCGTCATCGATGACTATGATATTGCGGATACCTCCCTGCGCAGTTGACGATGTTGTCCGCTCTCCCACCTTTTCGGCGCGGGGCACCGTTACAGAAAACAACGATCCCTTCCCGAACCCTGAGACAAGCCGGATTGGATGGCGCAAAAGTGCCGCCGTTCGTTTGATGATGGACAGTCCAAGCCCTAGTCCCTTGTCGCGATTGCGCTCGAAATTATCGAGCTGCACGAATTCCTCGAAAATGAGACCATGCTTTTCTTGTGGAATTCCGATGCCTGTGTCGAGCACCTGAATTTCGATTTCACGGCCCCGGTGCCGACAGCCGACCAGGATGCGCCCCTGATCGGTATATTTGATTGCGTTGGAAAGGAGATTGGCGAGAATCTGCTTCAAAAGCGTGGGATCGCTGTCACAGGAAAGCGAAGTCGGCACGATACGAAGGTGGAGCTTCTTTTCAGCCGCTTCACTTGCGAATTCATGCTGCACTTCTTCAAAAATCCGGTTGATCGAAACCGCCTGCCTGTTGGGCACGACGAGCTGTGCATCCAGTCGTGAAACATCGAGCAGCGCATTGAGGAGATCGCTCAGGCTGCCCACGACGCGCTTGATATTATCCGAAATCTGTCGCGCTGCAGTTGCGGCAACCGTCTCCCTGGACGCAAGTGCGGCAAGTGTGGAGTTAAACAGCCCCAGCGCATGGACCGGCTGGCGCAAATCATGGCTTGCCGCAGCGAGAAATCGCGTCTTCGCCTGATCGGCCGCCGAAGCCCTGTCTCTTTCGCTTCTCAGTTCGTCCACAAGCGCCGAGTTTTCGAAACGCAGACGAATGGTTTCCCAGAGATCGCGATAGGTCACCCGACAGTGCTGGAGATTGATCGCCACCAGACACACGATGAGAAAGAGATAGGCATTATAAACACCACCACCCGCCTGCAGGCAGAAGATCGTTACCGGCAGCACTGTGGTGAACAGTGAGCCAATCACGGAGGGCGGGAAAGCCGAGCCCGTAGGAACCGAGCCACAGGCAAGCCCGGTCATGACAATGATCGAGAAAGCGAGGAGATGTGGTTCGCCGGACATGAAGCCGATCCAGCCGAGCATGCCCCAGTTCAGCCCGGACAACCAGGAAAAACCTGCAGCCAGCCAGGCCCATCGGTCGGAATTGAGGATCGGTTGTTTCCGACGAAAGAAGGCCCGCGTCACGAATACCCGGATAATGGACAGAAGGTAGACCGAAGCTGCCCAGGTCCAAAGCCACCAGTCTGGAACTTTGCCCCAGAAAACGATGAATGCGGGCACCGGCACCAACAGGTTTGTCAGGAGGACACCCGCTGAATGCTTGTAGAGCATGCCGGTCAGTTCCTCACGGATTCTGGTTTCATCGAGTTTCCGCGGCGTATCGACGGAGCTATTTATTTGTGCGGGATGGATCGTCATGTGATATTGAAGCCGGATTGTTGCCGCGGGGGAAGTTCATGTCCGGAACTTACAGAGTCGTACTTGCCGATGACCATAGTGTTGTCCGGGAAGGTCTGAAGATGCTTTTATCAACGATAGAAGACACTTCAATCGTGGGAGAAGCAAGGGATTACGGCACACTGTTACTTGAGCTGAAGCGATGCCCTTGCGATCTACTTGTTCTGGACCTCGGAATGCCAGGATTTCTGGGCTATGCATTCATCGAAGAAATCCGAACGGCTTACCGCCGATTAAACATCATCATATTGTCAGCCAGTTCCGACCGGCAGTCCATCGAAAAGGCACTCGAAGCCGGAGCGGATCTGTACCTCACCAAGAACGGCAATCCCGACGAACTGGTAGCTGCAGTCCGCTCGTTACGCAATGCAAAACTGGACGGTGTCCCAGCCACGATTTCCCATCACCCAGAGAAACACCCTGCAGGTAATCCGCTTCCCGCCGTCGAACTGCCGATGTCTGTCGCCCTGACCCGCAGAGAAATGCAGTTTCTGGCGCTGATTCCACGTGGCAGCACGACAAGGGAGATTGCGGAGCGGCTGGGCATCAGCGTTCCCACTGCGAGAAAACACCGTGAGAACCTGATGCGCAAGCTTGGGAAGCACAACAGTGCCGAACTGACCGCCTATGCGGTTCGCCTCGGCCTGCCGGTGGAATAGCACCTTTCGAAATACGACATGTGCCGTATTGTTTGTGCGGCAGTCCTCCAACTATCGTTCGTGGTGACCATGTGGGCGCATACCAGCCCACGCATTTGGAGGACGATATGAAGACGACTTTGATTTCTGCGGCAGCGTTTGCAATGCTCGTAACAGGAGCTTTTGCTGCGACGCCGACCACCAGCAAAACCGAAAGCCAACCGGCAGCCTCGCAGGATCATGCAGGTTCCATGCGTCTGGCCGTAGGCCCCAACCGCTATTTTTTGCCATCCATCTCTTCCGGTCGGCGCGGCGCGTTCGGCTGATATTGCCCAATATCAAGTTGCGCGGGGGCTATGCGATCTGGTCCAGAGGTCGTGAAGATGAAAGGGCGGCATATGCCGCCCTTTCATTACGTTTGCACTCTGGTTCAGCGGGCTGGTCTCAGCCCGACACAATCGACGTAAAGTCGGACATGCCCGCGAAGCGCGCGGCACGGACCTTGCCATATTTACTCTTGTCGACGACCAGATGTTTTTCAACAGCGCGCTGCATGGCCATCTGCTTGATTGGCACTTCATGAAAGTGCGAGCAGGTGATACCGTGCTGCTCATCGACACCGCCAGCCGACAGAAATGCCTTGTTGATGTTGACGCGCTTCAGGACGTCGATCCCCTCATCTCCTGAAAATGACGCCGCTTCCGGGTGATAGAGCCCACCGAGAACGATAAGCCGCACATCGCTGCGCTGCGACAGGATTTCCGCTATATTGAGAGCGTAGCAGACAACCGTAATGTGCTGGTTCTGCGGGATGCGGTGAGCAAGGTGTGGCATCGTCGTGCCGCAATCGATGAAAACCGTATCATAGGGTTCGATCAACGCTGCGGCTGCGGCACAAGCCTGTGCTTTGGCATTGGCGTGGCTGTCTTTTTCAAAATCAAAGACATAATCGCCATTCATACCGTCCTGTGTGGGAATAATGTAACCACCCAAACAATTCAGCATCCCGCCGTCACTGCCGATATCTCGGCGGATCGTCATTTCAGAAACGCCAAGACGCGCTGCCGCATCGCGCAGGCGAAGCACACCAGCTTCATCGACCAACGCCGCCAGCTCGGCAATCCGCTCTTCTTTACGGCTGATTCTGCTCACGCTGTCCCCATTTTTCCGGTCCGATCACCCCGTTTATACGTCCGTCACATTTCACGCAACGCGATCATCCGATCTTGACAGGCTGAACATAAATGTGAAACGATCCAAACATAATGATTGGATTGTAACATTATAATTCGCATTGTTGGGAGGATATGACAACAGGGTATTGCACGCCTCGAACAGAATTCCATTCTTCGAGGACGTCAGACAGGCGGGAAACCAGATTGAATTTTCGCCCGGCCGGGAAGCCGGGCATGGAGGAAAACGCCGACGCACTCACCGTTCCTGAGATGCGTCAGCGTAGCAACAATTGTGTTGTCTGAACCATCAAGGGCAGGCGACCAAAGAATTCCCAGGGAGGAAACACCGGTGAAAAAATTTCTAGCATCCGTGGCGATTGCCATGTCCGTGGCCATTCCGCACGCTTTTGCAGAAGGCGTCGTTGATACGTCGAAGATCAACAAGGAACTGATCACCACTGCCAATGACAAGAAGTACACCATTGCGACCGTCGTGAAGGTCGATGGCATTGCCTGGTTCGACCGTATGCGTGACGGCGTCGACCAGTTCAAGGCAGATACCGGCAATGACGTCTGGATGGTCGGTCCAAGCCAGGCGGATGCCGCGGCACAGGTCCAGATCGTCGAGAACCTGATCGCGCAGGGCGTTGACGCCATCGCCATCGTGCCGTTCTCGGTCGAAGCCGTTGAACCGGTTCTGAAGAAGGCACGTGAACGTGGCATCGTGGTCATCAGCCACGAAGCATCCAACATCCAGAACGTCGATTACGACATTGAAGCCTTCGACAACAAGGCCTATGGCGCCAACCTCATGAAGGAACTCGGCAAGTCGATGGGCGGCAAGGGGAAGTATGTCACGACCGTCGGCAGCCTGACCTCGAAGTCGCAGATGGAATGGATCGACGGTGCCGTTGAATACCAGAAGGCCAACTTCCCGGAAATGTCAGAAGCAACTGGCCGTCTCGAAACCTATGACGATGCCAACACCGACTATAACAAGCTCAAGGAGGCGATGACCGCCTATCCGGACATCAAGGGCATTCTTGGTGCGCCAATGCCGACCTCTGCCGGTGCCGGACGCCTGATCGCCGAAGGCGGCCTCAAGGGCAAGGTCTTCTTCGCAGGTACGGGTCTCGTTTCGGTGGCTGGTGAATATCTGAAGAACGACGACGTCCAGTACATCCAGTTCTGGGACCCAGCCGTTGCAGGCTATGCCATGAACATGCTGGCCGTCGCAGCGCTTGAGAAGAAGAACGACCAGATCAAGGCCGGTCTCAATCTCGGTCTGCCGGGCTATGAAAGCCTGTTGGCACCGGACGCTGCCAAGCCAAACCTGCTCTATGGTGCAGGCTGGGTCGGTGTGACCAAGGAAAACATGGATAAGTACGACTTCTAATATCCATGGATGTTCGATGGGAGGAGCTTCACGCCCCTCCCATCCGGCAAATTGCATTCCAGCCTTGCACGAGGCCCCTCATGAGTGAAAACCTGATTGAACTGCGCCATATCGGAAAACGCTTCGGTGGTGTCAGGGCACTGGATGACGTTTCCTTTGCCATAAAGCCCGGCGAAATCCACTGCCTCGCAGGTGAAAACGGCTCCGGCAAATCCACCATCATCAAGGTCATGTCAGGTGTCTACACGCCGGAAGACGGCGAGATACTGATCGACGGCAAATCAGTCGGCAAGCTCGACCCCGTCAAGTCGGTTCATCACGGTATTCAGGTTATCTATCAGGACTTCTCGTTGTTCGGGAACCTGACGGTTGCTGAAAATCTGGTAATCAATACTTTTCTCATCGAAGGCCGCAAGGGCGTCGACTGGAAGCGCGTGCGTGACCTGGCACAGAAGGCGCTGGCGCGGCTCGACGTAAGCATCGACCTCGATGCGGATGTGGACAGCCTGCCGACATCAGGCAAGCAGATCGTGGCGATTGCGCGCGCCGTCATGGCTGACGCCCGCCTCATTATCATGGACGAGCCAACCACCGCGCTGACGCGGCATGAAGTCGACGCGCTGTTCAAGATCGTGCGCGATATTCAGGCACAGGGCATCGCAGTACTCTTCGTCAGCCACAAGATGCGCGAGATGCTGGAAATCAGCGAAAGGCTGACCGTCTTCCGCAATGGCAAGAAGGTTGCCGAAGGCCCGATTTCCGATTTCGATGAACCGTCGATCACCCGGGCGATGACCGGTCAGGAACTCACATCGGGCCATTATCACTGGACCCCGCGTGAAGGCGCTTCGGCCAATCCGACCCTCGAAATCACGAATCTATCTGTTCCAGGCTCGGTGGAAAATGCCAGCCTCATTCTCAATGCGGGCGAGATCGTCGGCATATCCGGGCTGATCGGCTCAGGCCGTACGGAACTGGCACTGGCACTCTTCGGCATGAAGCCGGATTTCACCGGCACTGTTCGTATCGATGGCAAGCACGTCCATCCGAAAACAGTTCAGGAAGGGATTGCCTGCGGCGTCGCCTATGTGCCGGAAGACCGCCTGACGGAAGGCCTGTTCCTGACGCAATCGATCGAGCGCAACATCATCGTCACATCGATTGAGAAATTCGTGCGTGGCCTCTTCATCGACCGCAAGAAAGCTGACACCACGACACGCGACATGTTTTCGGCGATGCATATCGTTGCCCCCGGTCCGCATACGCCGGTCAATCACCTGTCAGGCGGCAATGCCCAGCGTGTGGTGCTGGCACGCTGGCTTTTGACAGGCGCGAAAGTGCTGATCCTCAACGGGCCGACTGTCGGTGTCGATGTCGGCTCCAAGGCGCAGATCCACAATATCATCCGCAAGCTTGCCCGTGATGAAGGTCTCGCCGTCCTGATGATTTCCGACGATGTGCCCGAGCTGGTGCAGAACTGCAATCGTGTGCTGGTGATGCATCGCGGACGTTTCGTCGACGAACTTTCCGGTGAAAGCATGACCGAAGATGCCGTCAATGACCGGCTCAAGACGCTGAATTGAGGAACCGGCACATGAAGTTTTTTCGCAGTACCGAATTCATCATTGCCTGCGTGTTATTCGCGGCGATGGTCATTATCGGCCTCATCAATCCGGCTTTCTGGTCGCTGGACAATATCTTCGGCCTTCTGCGCTCCAATGTCGTCATCGGCATCATGGCGCTTGGCGTTCTGCTGGTGATGATTTCCGGCGGCATCGACGTATCGTTTACTGCTTTCGCCATCGCGGCCATGTATCTGACCGTTCGCGCCATGGTCTATCTCGGCTATGACGGCGTGTTCATTCCGTTCGTGGCGGCGACACTGATCGGCCTGCTGCTCGGCGCGTTCAATGGCTTCATCATCCATCGCTTCAAGATGATCCCGCTGATCGTGACGCTCGGCACCGGTTCCATCGTACGCGGGCTGGTGCTTGGTCTGGTGGGTACAAGCACCGTCAACATCAACAAGATGCCGAAGGAACTGATCGAGTTTGGCAAGACAGATGTTGTTTCGCTGACCAATGCCGCCGGAACCGCCTTTAGCCTGACCGCGATGTTCCTCGTCTATCTGGCGCTGGCGCTGCTGATCCACCTGATCCTCAATTATACGATGATCGGGCGCAGTGTTTACGCCTATGGCGGCTCGCCGGAAGCGGCAAAGCGCGTCGGCTTCAACACACGCCGCACGATCTTCTTCGTCTATTGCGTGGCCGGAGCGCTCGCAGGTTTCGCGGGCCTTCTGCATTCTTCGATGATCTGGCTTGCCAATCCACGCGATTTCGTCGGGCTTGAACTGGACGTGATCGCAGCCGTGGTTCTGGGTGGCGCGTCGATCTTCGGCGGACGCGGCACGGTTCTTGGAACGCTGATGGGCGTCTTCATGCTCGTCATGGTCAAGAACTCGCTCATCATCATGAAGGTGGACACCACATGGCAGCGCGTCGTTGTCGGCCTCATCATCATCATCGCCACAGCCATCACCGCATGGCGTGACCGCAAAAGCATCGCCTGAGGGGAGAACGCGACATGAAACAGTCCTTTGACATGCGCCGCATCCTTGGCGGAGACAACAACATCATCCAGCTCATTGTGATCACGGTGCTTGTTTTCGCGTTGATGACCTGGATGAATCCGGACAAGTTCCTGCGCTATTACAACTTTGAATCCATCAGCTACATCATGCCGGAGCTGGGCATCCTCTCCGTAGCTATGATGATTGCCATGCTGACGGGAGGCATTGACCTTTCGGTTGTTGGTATCGCCAACCTGGCGGGCATCATCGCTGGCGTCTATTTCCATTCTTCCATGGTGCAGGCAGCGCAGACGTCCGGTTCCGGCATACTGTTCTACACCATCATTGGCATATTGCTGGCAGTGCTGATCGGGCTGGTATCGGGACTGGTCAACGGCCTGCTGATAGCCAAGCTCCGCATCACGCCAATCCTGGCAACACTCGGCACCGGACAGGTGTTGATGGGGCTTGCTCTGGTTCTGACAGGCGGCCCGGCCATCGTCGGTTTTCCCGACGCATGGAACTGGGTCGGCAACGGCAAGCTGTTCGGCGTCGCCACGCCTTTCCTGCTCTTCATCGCGGTGTGCATTGTCGTGGCAATTCTCCTGACACGCACGACGCTCGGTATCAATCTCATGCTGATCGGCACCAATCCGCGTGCTGCGGTCTTTGCCGGTATCCGCAAGGATCGCATGGTCCTCTATTCCTACATGCTCACCGGCGTACTTGCTTCCATAGCCGGGATCATCCTTTCGGGCCGCACCAATGCCGCCAAGTCGGACTATGGCGCATCCTATCTGCTGCAGGCGGTACTGATCGCCGTTCTCGGCGGCACCAATCCGGCGGGTGGAAAGGGGCGTGTTCTGGGCGTCGCCATCGCGCTGATTGCTCTGATGCTGCTTTCCTCCGGCTTCCAGATGATGCGGTTCTCCAACCACCTCATCGATTTCATCTGGGGCGCTTTCCTTATTCTCGTCATCGCGATCAACGCGTCGCGCAATCAGGGCAGGTGATCCCATATGCAGGACATCGAATTTCATCTTCGCCGTCAGGACTTTGTCCAACAGCCGCATGTCATCGCCAATACCTATGGCCTCAGCGTCACCGCCTTTCGCTATCCAAGTGGCATCGAGGCGCTGCTGGTCGAGAACGAACGCGGCAACATCATTGTTCTCCCGTTCATGGGGCAGATGATCTGGGGCGCGGAGTTTGACGGCGTTGATCTGACCATGGGCAACAGCTTCTCCATGCCGCGTCCGGCAACCACCATCGTCGAGACCTATGGCTGCTTTGCGTTCCATAGCGGCATCCTGCGCAATGGCTGTCCTTCGCCTCAGGACAATCATCTTCTGCATGGCGAAATGGCCTGCGCGAAGATGGACAAGGCCGGTCTTCTCTTCGGCCATGACGAGCGCGGCGCCTTTGTCGAAATCACCGGTGAATATGAATATGTGATGGGCTTCGGCGCGCATTATCTGGCACGGCCAAGCGTGCGGCTTCATGCCGATGAAACACTTTTCGACATCACCATGGATGTCGAGAACCTTTCATCCGCTCCAATGGAGCTAATGTATATGTGCCACGTCAATTTCGCTTATGCAGAAGGCGCGCGGATCGTCCAGCCGGTGCCCTATACGCCGGATCACGTGCAGGTGCGAACAGCCGTTCCCGGCCACGTTACACCCAATGATGACTACCTGTCGCTGATCGACGAACTGTCCACCGATCCAGCCGCGATGGAAGTGCTGGACGAACCGGAGCGCTACGATCCCGAGCAGGTCTTCTATATTCGTGGACTACCGAAAGATGCCGAAGGCAACACGCATCTGATGATGCAACTTCCCGAGGGCGACGGGGTTGGCATTTCCTACCCGACCGAAATCTTCCCCAAGACCGTGCGCTGGATTCTCGTGAACGGGGATGCACAGGTTGCAGCCTTTGCCCTGCCCTCGACCTGCGAGCCGGAAGGTTATCTGGCGGAAAAAGCCAAGAACAATGTGCAGGTGCTGGCATCGGGTGAGCGCGCCGTTTTCCCCGTGCGTGTCGGCTATCTCGATACAGCCGCCGCCGAACAGTTTGAAGTCACGATCAAGGCACTCTGAAATTTCAAAGGAACATCTCATGACCAGAAAGATCGGAGTGGTCGGCTCCAACATGGTGGATCTCATCACCTATGTGAACCGTATGCCCGGCCCTGGCGAAACGCTGGAAGCCCCGACATTTGAAATCGGCTGTGGTGGCAAAGGTGCCAATCAGGCCGTCGCTGCTGCGCGCCTTGGCGCAGATGTAATGATGGTCACCCGTGTAGGCGACGATATTTTTGCCGACAATACCATCCGCAACCTGAACGAGTTCGGCGTCGATACGCGCCATGTGCGCAAGGTTCCCGGCAAGTCGAGCGGCGTAGCACCCATCTTCGTCGAGCCATCGGGTGAAAACTCGATCCTGATCGTCAAGGGCGCCAATGCCGACCTTCTGCCTGCCGAAGTCGACAAGGCTGCAGACGATCTGAAAACGTGCAGCCTCATCCTGATGCAGATGGAAGTTCCGGTCGAGACCGTCTACCACACCATCGCTTTCGCCACGGAAAACGGCATCGAAACCATTTTGAACCCTGCGCCTGCCGCCGCCGACCTTGATCCCGAACTGATCCGGCAGGTGACTTTTCTCGTGCCGAACGAGAGCGAGCTTGCGATCCTCTCCGGCCTGCCGACCAGCACGGACGATGAAATCGTCACCGCAGCGCGTTCGCTCATCGTGCGCGGCATCCGCACCGTCATCGTCACGCTCGGCGGACGCGGCGCGCGCATGATTACCGCGAGCGAAATCGTCAATATTCCACCAGTCAAGGTCACGCCAAAAGATACCACCGGCGCAGGCGATGCCTTTATCGGTTCCTTTGCCCGCTTCTACGCCGGGACCGGCGATGTGGAAGCCTCGCTTCGCAAGGCCGCTCTTTATGCGGCCCATTCCATCACCCGGCCGGGCACGCAGAAAGCCTATGCCAGCCAGGAAGAATTCGAAACGTTCTGCCGCGATCACGCCCCATTGACCGAACGCGCCTGATCGCACTTGAACGTAATTGAACCCACGAACGGACAATGAAATGACCGAAGCCCTCCCCCGCAATAACGGGACACCGCTCAAGCCGGAATGGTTTGAGGATGTATCCGTCAATCGCAGCGCTTCCGAGCGCCGTGCCGCTACGATTAGCGCCCGCCGTTCGGTGAAAAAGGAATATCAGGCGGCGTGGCTCATCCGCGCCATCCAGTGCATAGACCTGACGACGCTTGCAGGCGACGACACGGCGGGCCGCGTGCGCAGGCTCTGCGCCAAGGCGCGCCGCCCGGTGCGCGAGGATATTCTGGAAGCGCTCGGCCTTGCAGATGCGGGCATCACCACAGGCGCGGTCTGCGTTTATCCCACCATGGTGCCCCATGCCGTGAAGGCGCTTGAAGGTTCCGGCATTCCGGTTGCCTCGGTGGCGACGGGCTTTCCCGCCGGGCTGACGCCGCTGCCGCTCCGTCTTGCTGAGATCACCTATGCCGTCGAACAGGGCGCGCATGAAATCGACATCGTGATTACGCGCGAGCATGTGCTGACACAGAACTGGTCGGCCCTCTACGATGAGATTGCTGCCATGCGCGAAGTCTGCGGGGATGCACATATGAAGGCAATCCTTGCCACCGGGGATCTCAATACGCTGACCAATGTTTATCGCGCCTCGATGGTGGCGATGCAGGCAGGCTCCGATTTCATCAAAACCTCAACCGGCAAGGAAGATGTGAACGCGACCCTGCCGGTGAGCCTGACCATGGTGCGGGCACTACGCGATTATGGGGAGCTTTCCGGCCGAAGTGTCGGCTTCAAACCTGCAGGCGGCCTCAAGACCGCCAAGGATGCGCTCGCCTGGCTCACACTGATGAAGGAAGAACTCGGCAATCGCTGGCTGGAGCCCGATCTGTTCCGCATCGGCGCATCGTCGATGCTTGGCGATATCGAACGGCAATTGGAGCACTTCGTGACCGGGCGCTACTCCGCCGCCAACCGTCACGCTGCTGCGTAAGGAAAATTGAAATGCGACCCATCAAGGACATCCTGAAGACCATGGAATATGGACCTTCCCCCGAAGCAAACGGCGATGTGAACCTGTGGCTGGAACAGCATGGCCGTTCTTTCGGCCACTATATCAACGGGACCTTTGTCAAACTGGAAGGCCGCAAGGCAATTGCGGTTGCCAATCCGGCCAATGGTGACAAGCTTGCTGAAATCATCTGCGGCAATGCGGAAGATGTCGATCAGGCGGTGAAAGCCGCCCGCACCGCTTTCGGCAAATGGTCCAAACTTTCGGGCTATGAGCGCGCCAAATATCTCTATGCCATCGCGCGCCATATTCAGAAGCGCGAGCGTTTTCTGGCCGTGTTGGAAAGCATGGATAACGGCAAGCCGATCCGCGAAACCCGTGACATCGACATTCCGCTCGCCGCCCGTCACTTCTATCACCATGCAGGCTGGGCCGAGATGGTGGAAGATGAATTTAAGGGCTTTTCGCCCGTTGGCGTCTGCGGTCAGGTCATTCCGTGGAATTTCCCGCTTCTCATGCTTGCCTGGAAGATCGCGCCAGCTTTGGCCGCCGGTAATACAGTTGTTCTGAAGCCTGCCGATCTGACGCCGCTTTCGGCCATTGCCTTTGCCGAAATCTGCCATGAAGTCGGCCTGCCCGCCGGTGTCGTCAACATCGTGCAGGGCGATGGCACCACTGGCGCGGAAATCTGCGGTCATGACGGCGTGGACAAGGTGGCCTTCACCGGTTCGACACAGGTTGGCCGCATCATCCGCGAGCAGATGGCCGGATCGGGCAAGAAGCTGTCACTGGAACTAGGCGGAAAATCGCCGTTCATCGTCTTTGAAGATGCCGATCTCGATGCCGCAGTCGAAGGCGTGGTCGATGCCATCTGGTTCAATCAGGGCGAAGTCTGTTGCGCCGGGTCGCGCCTGCTCGTGCAGGAAGGCATTGCCGACCGCTTCTATGCCAAGCTCAGAAAGCGCCTTGAAAACTTGCGCGTCGGCGATCCGCTCGACAAATCCACCGATGTCGGCGCCATTGTTTCACCCGGTCAGGTGAAACGCATTTCCGATCTCATCCGGAAAGGCATCGAGGAAGGCGGCGAGCTTTGGCAGACACCGAACCCGCTGCCCGCAAAAGGCAATTATATCGCCCCCGGCTTCTTCACCGATGTGGATCAGGCTTCAACCGTTTGTCAGGTGGAAATTTTTGGGCCGATTGCGGCAGCAACAACCTTCCGCACGCCGGATGAAGCCGTCTCGCTCGCCAACAATACGCGCTACGGGCTCGCCGCGTCGATCTGGTCTGAAAACATCAATATCGCGCTTGATCTCGCCGCGCGGGTGAAGGCCGGTGTCGTCTGGATCAACTGCACCAACATGCTGGATGCGGGCGCAGGTTTTGGCGGCTATCGCGAAAGCGGGTTCGGTCGCGAGGGCGCGCGCGAAGGCATGTACGAATATCTCGTCTCCGATTGGGAGAAAGCACTCCCCCCGACCAGAGTTGCGGATGCCTTCGTGCCATCGGCTTCGCCTTCTGACGATGACAAGATCACCATCGACGGCATCGACCGCACGATGAAGAACTATATTGGCGGCAAGCAGTCCCGCCCGGATGGCGGCTACAGCTATTCGATCACTGGCAAGGGCGGTGCGGTCATTGGCCAGGCTGGCATCGGCAACCGGAAGGACATCCGTAATGCCGTGGAAGCTGCAAGCAAGGCCGGAAGCTGGGGCGCAGCCACGGCGCATAACCGGGCTCAGGTGCTCTATTATCTTGGCGAAAACCTCGATGCACGCCGCACGGATTTCGTGGCACGGCTGATCGAAAGCACGGGCGTCAGCGAGAAAAAGGCTGAAGAGGAATTTGAAACCTCACTGCGCCGCATTTTCTATTATGCCGCACAGGCCGACAAGTTTGACGGGGCGGTTCATTCCACCAAGTCGCGTCATGTGACACTGGCGATGAATGAACCGTGGGGCGTGATGGGCATCGTCTGCCCTGATGAAACGCCGCTTCTTTCGCTTGTGTCTCTGGTCTTGCCTGCAGTCGCCATGGGCAACCGCACGGTGGTGGTGCCTTCAAGCCGTCACCCGCTGATCGCAAGTGATTTCTATCAGGTGCTCGACACATCCGACGTGCCGGGCGGCGTGGTCAATATCGTCACCGGTGAACGCGATCTTCTGACGAAGACACTTGCCGAACATGATGACGTTGCAGCGCTGTGGTATTTTGGTTCACGCGAAGGCAGCGCAATGGCCGAAAAGGCGTCAGCAGGCAATCTCAAGGCCACGTGGGTCAGCAATGGCCGCTTGCCGAACTGGTTCAACAAAACCGAAGGACAGGGCCGGGATTATCTGCGCCGTGCCATTCAGGTGAAAAACATCTGGGTGCCATACGGGGCATAGATCAGAACCAAAAGGCCCGCTTCGGCGGGCCTTTTGATGCAGGGTTTTCGCGCTTATTGCGGAACCCACAAAATAGTATCTGGATTGATCCCCAACAGCAGTGCCTGTGCGACTGCTCGCGCCTTTAGATCTCCGCTTGCCTCGGGCTCGCGCGAAAGTATCCAGAAATAGCTCCGCGTCGAACCGACAATGATCGACCACTGGTAATCGTCTTCATCGATATCCACGATATTATAGCCCCCGTAGAAGGGTCCGAAGAATGAAACTTTCAACGCACCTTCGTCGGCGGATCGCACAAAACTGGCGGTTCCTGTGGCTTGTGTCCAACGCGCTTTCCATGGATCGAAGCCGCGATTGACCACTTTGACAGTTTGATCGGGGTTCAGTGAATATTCCGCCGTCGTCCGCGTCAAACCGCGCTCGAAGCGGTTTTCAAGCCGCCCGATCTCGTACCACTTGCCGATATAACGCGTGAGATCGAAGGGTTTTACCGGCACGATACCCTTTGGAATCTGTGGCGAACTTACCCGCGTCAGCGCATATCCCACCGCCAATCCCGTCAGACCAAGAGCAAGTTTTCCAAATCTCATCGTCTTCCCTTCCTTTATCGCATGAAGGGACAAACCGATGTGATGACAATTGGTTCCGAACCCTGAAGGACGCAGGCTTCCCCAGCGTCATGCCACTGTCATGCAATCGGAATAGAAGCTCCCAATCTATTTGGATTGTGGGAAAATGTTGCATTCCTCGAATATTAAAGCGGATATCGCCGTTCGGGCCGATGGGCTGAATCTGGCCTATGGCCCTGCCACTATATTGAAGAATATCGATCTTTCACTGCCGAAGGGACAGACGCTCGCTTTGCTCGGGCCATCCGGTTGCGGCAAGACAACGCTGCTCCGTCTCGTGGCTGGCCTTCTCGCCCCAACGAAGGGTTCAATCACAATCAACGACGTCACCGTTGCAGATGCCTCGACAGGGTCGTTCATTCCGCCTGAGAAGCGCCATCTCGGCATGGTGTTTCAGGATTATGCGCTCTGGCCGCATATGACCGTTTTCGGCAACGTGTCCTTTCCGCTCGAAATGCGTGGCCTCGGTCGTGCGGAGCGCGAAAAGCGCGTTGTCTCGGCACTCGATCGCGTCGGCCTGTCGGGCTTCGGCGAGCGCGCGATCAGCGATATGTCAGGCGGCCAGCAGCAGCGTGTCGCCATTGCCCGCGCCATCGTTGCCGAGCCGGGACTGGTACTGTTCGACGAGCCGCTTTCCAATCTTGACCGCGAACTGCGCGAAAACATGGTCACCGAGATCGGGCAGCTTGTCGCCAATCTCGGCCTGACCGCGATCTATGTCACCCATGACCAGAGCGAAGCTTTCTCGCTTGCCGATCAGGTAGCCGTCATGCGCGCCGGTGTGATCGAACAACTGGCTGCACCCGAAGCACTTGTCGCAGAACCGATGACACCGGAAGTCGCAGATTTTCTGAGGCTCGGCTGTGTCGTCCCGGTGGAGCAGCGTGACAACGCCTACAGGATTGCGTGCACCGAAATCCACATCGCCCATGGGTCCACCGCTGAGCAGGCAACACACGTCTTGTTGCCGTCGCGTTCGGTTCGCAGCGTGCCCGCAAGCAAAGCAGCGATTCCAGCAACGGTCCTGCGCTCACAATTTCGCGGCGACGGTCATCTGACCACAGTGCGCATCGGCTCGCAGCAGGACGGCCACGAACTGACATATCTCGACAGCATCCGCCTTTCACCCGGCGTTCCTGTCGGCATCTCAATCGATGCCAGCCAACTGCGCTGGTTCTCAAAATAAGACCATTTCATCAGGCAATATCTCAGGAGGCAAACATGAAGAAATCCATTCTCGGCGCGGGGCTTGCGCTTGTAACCGCTTTGCTGGCCAGCACGGCAGCCTATGCAGACATCACGGTTTATTCGGCCGGCCCGGGCAGCCTGATCGAAAAGCTTGCGACAGGCTTCACCGCAAAGACCGGTGCGAAAGTCAATGTCTTTCAGGCAACGACCGGCAAGGTCATGGCCCGCATCGAAGCGGAAGCCGCCAATCCGGTTGTCGACGTTCTGATCTCGGCCTCGTGGGATACGGCAACCGATTTTGCCAAGCGTGACTGGCTTGTCGCCTACACCAGCCCGAACGCCGAAAAAGTACCGGATTTCCTCAAGAATGAAACGGCGGTTGCGCAAGGCGTCTCCGCGCTCGGCATCGCGTGGAACCCTGCCAGCAAGACGCCCAAGCCCGCCGAATGGGCGGATCTCGCCAAGCCTGAATACAAGGACCTCGTCAATCTGCCGGACCCGGCACAATCGGGCGCGACCTTCGAACTCGTTGCCGCCCTTCAGGCGCAGCAGGGTTGGGATCTGTTCCGGAACCTGCACGAAAATGGCGCAACTGTCGCCGGTGCCAATGCAGAAGCGTTGAACCCGGTTCTTCAGGGTGCCAAGGCCGCCGTGTTCGGTGCCGTCGATTACATCTCGCTCGCGGGCAAGGCCAAGGGCGAATCCATCGACGTTATTTTCCCGACATCCGGCACCGTGATTGCGCCACGCCCCGCAATGATCCTCAAATGGTCGAAGAACCAGGACGAGGCCAAGCAGTTCATCGATTATATGCTGTCCGACGAAGGTCAGAAAATGGTTGCCGACACCTATCTGATGCCGTCGCGCACCGACATTCCGGCCAATCGCCCGTTGATCGGCGATCTGAAAATCCTGCCGATCGACGCCAGGGAAGTCTATGGCAAGCGCAACGAAACGCTGAAGGAATTCGGCGCCGCTTTCGCAGCCAGCAACTAATATCTGAGGGACAGACAGAGATGAAGACAGGCAGTGCGGCGGCTGGCAATCCGCTCGGGTTCGTTGCAGTCGCCGGGCTCACATTCATCGTCGCAGTGCCGTTTGTCTTCATCGTCCTTCAGGCAATCTTTCCACAACTGGGGAGAGGCTCGCTGGCCGAGCCTTTCCTGCATCTCTCGGCCCTGTTTGAAGACCCGAAGCTTTTGCGCATGAGCGGCAATACCGTTCTGCTCGGTCTTTCCGTGGTAGCTCTTTCCGCATTCATTGCCGTGCCGCTAGCGGTTTTCCGGGCACTCTACAAAGTGCCGTTCGCCGTGCTGTGGGATGTGCTGATGCTCGTGCCCTTCATGATCCCGCCCTATATTGCAACGCTCGGCTGGATCATGACCTTGCAGCCACGCGGCTATCTCGAACAGCTTGTCGGATTCAATCTGGCTCCCTTCCTGTTCTCGGTCGCAGGCATGAGCTTTGTCATGGCGCTGAACACGTTTCCGCTTGTCTATTTTGCGGTGTCGCGCACGATTGAAGCAGTTGGCGCGCGCTATTCAGATGTCGGACGCGTATTCGGGGCTTCCCCATGGCGCTCCTTCTTCCGTATTACCCTGCCGCTGGCGACGCCTGGCCTCGCGGCAAGCCTTCTGCTCGTTTTCGCGGCAGCCATCGAGGAATATGGTACGCCCGCAGCCCTTGGACGCCGTTCCGGCTTTGAAGTTCTGGTAACGGAAATTGATCTCCGCATCTCCGACTGGCCCATCGACCTTGCGGGTGCTGCCGTCTTTTCGCTGGCGCTTGTCTGCCTGTCGCTCGCCGCTTTTCTGGTCCAACGCTGGATATTGACGCGTCGTTCCTATGTGACGACTGGCGGCAAACCACAGGCAAAGGACAAGCGCCCACTTGGAGCCCTCACAATTCCCGTCGTGGTTCTGTTCGCTGTCATCGCCTTTGCGGCGACCGGTATTCCCCTGCTGGCCATTCTGGCGACCGCTCTGTCCAAAACCGTGTCTGGCGGGTTGACGCCATCGAACCTCAGCTTCGACAATTTTGCTGCAATTGCCGAAAACAGCGCAGGCGGCATGCGCGCGCTGATCAACAGCCTGTCGCTCGGCGTTGCAAGCGCTCTCCTCACGGGACTGCTTGGCGCGATTGCCGCTTATGCCGTGGTGAAGATGCGCTTTCACGGGCGCTTCTGGCTCGACATACTGACCGTCCTGCCAAATGCCTTGCCCGGCGTTGTCGTCGCGGTCGGCCTCATTCTGGCATGGAACCAGCCCTCGCTACCCATCTCGCCCTACAATACGCCGCTGATCCTTCTGCTTGCTTATTGTTGCATTCTTCTACCGCAGCCGATCCGCTATGCATCGGCTGCCTTCCACCAGATCGGCGACAATCTAGAAGCTGCGGCACGTGTTTGCGGCGCAAACAGCTTCACCGCTTTCCGGCGCGTCATGCTACCGCTGATCGCCCCCAGCCTGATAACGGCGATGTTACTTGTTTTTGCAGTGGCCACACGTGAACTCGTCGCATCGATATTGGTGGCTCCGGTTGGAATGCAAACCATCTCGATCTTCATCTGGCGTCAGTTCGAGCAAGGCTCGGTCGGCCTCGGCATGGCCATGGCATTCATCGCCATTCTCATCACCACGCTTTTGCCCCTGGTCCTGATGGGGTTGTTGAAGCGCTCAGGTCTCGTTAGAATTTGACCTTCCGTTCCCGATCGGGAAATGCCAACAGCAGGGTCGAAATTCCAGTGCCTTGAAAAGCCGGGAGAACCGTTTTGACGAAACAAGCCGTTGTCTTGAAAAGAGAAGAATGGGCGAGACGTGATGATGCCTGGTCTGGGCGCGTCGAAGGCAAGAGATTTGATACCGATGCGTCGATCATATTCTTCTCGACCGATATTGTAGGGCATGGTCCCAAACTGCACCGGCACCCTTATGACGAGATTTTCATCGTCCGTCAGGGAAATGCCCTGTTCATTGTTGGCGATGAACAGATCGAGGTGACGGAGGGACAGGTTGTCTTCGGTCCGGCAAACATACCACACAAGTTCATCAATCTGGGCCCTGGGCGTCTGGAAACAACCGATATTCACGTTACCCGGCATTTTGAGCAGGAAGACCTCGAGTGAAACGGGGCACAATGCGTGCCCCCCTGCATTTTACAGAATTGTCTTGTCTTAACGCTCAAAGATGATAATTTTAGTCATATTAATGCGACGATATCCCGACGCATTTCTTACGAAACATTCCTGGCAATGAAGCCGGAATTTCAATGAAACGCTGTCACATACGGATCGGAACGTTTTGGGCTTCTGGCATTCGATGATCTGGCAAGCCGAAGGCATCCGGGTGGTTGCGCCGGTTCAATGGCGCGTGCTGGACGGGCTGGTCAGTGTCTACTGGGAGGCTGAAAGCCAGACGGGGGCCAATGGCTATTTCCTGTCGCATGATCCCCGTATCATGATCTTTTTCCAGGATGTATCGTCCAATATTCGCATATCGAACGATAGCGGCGTCCTTACTCAGCATCACCGCCCGATGACGCGTGCAATCTATATACCCGCCGGCGTACCAATGTGGACGAATACAGTTTCGCTCCACCGGTTTTCGCACCTGAACCTGCATTTTCACAAGGATCGGCTGCTCAGATATCTAAGCCCGACACTCGGCACTTCCATGGCCGTGGCCGCCATGCGCAGTCCGGTAGAAATTCAGGACCTTGGCGCCATAGAAACGCTTGCCCGCCTGATCGTGGATGAAACAGCCAGTCCGATGAAACACGCGCTTTATGCGGAAAACCTCATCGGCAGCATTCTGACCGGGCTTCTCGATTTACCGGGTGAGGACAACAAGCAGGGATATGGCCGCCTCACTATGGCGCAGATGAACAAGCTGAACGCACGGTTCGACAGCTGTGGTGATCGTCGGTTGAGTGTCGCCGAAATGGCGGCAGCGGTGGGCCTGTCGGAAAGCTGGTTCGCCAATGTCTTCAAGCAGACAACCGGAAAGACCCCGCTACAATGGCAAATGGCGAAGCGCATCGATCTGGCACAACGACTGCTTGCTGATAGCGACCTGACCGTCGCCGGCATCGCAGCACAGCTCGGTTTCACCGATCAGGCACACCTGACCAAGGCTTTTCGTCAGGTGGTGGGTGAAACGCCAGCCGCATGGCGACGTTTCCAGTCAAACCGCTGACCAATTTCGGATTACGTGCTCCGCCTCCTGTTTCCGGCGGAGCGGCTCATCCTACCATGTGCGGCGAAGCGTTGCCGTGATCTCGCGACCGGGATTGTAGAAATCCGCTCCGAAACCGCCATAGGCGACGTATTTTTTATCGAACAGATTGCTGACATTGACCTGAAGCGCCGAGTTGTCCAGGAACTCGTAGGTGAATGCCGCATCAAACACCACATTGCCGCTGGTGCCCGACGTATTGGCCGGCGTGAAGTAATATGAACCGATATAACGACCGCCGACACCGATTGTCATGTCACCGCGGCGACCGCTGCCCTCGATCTTGTAGTTTGCCCAAAGCGAAGCGAGGTGCCTGGAAACAAACTGCGGACGGTTGCCCTCATTGCCGCCCGTGCCGTTCTCGACGATCTCCGGGTCCATATAGGAATAGGCCGCGATCAGGTTGAGATTGTTCGTCAGTTCGGCCTTGGCTTCCAGATCAATACCGCGAACGCGAACCTCGCCAATCGTGGATGGCTGAAGCGTAATGGGATCGTTGACTGAAATATTGTTCTTGGTCAGGTCGTAAACAGAAGCGGTGAACAGGGCCGGAAATGCGGTCGGCTGGTATTTCACGCCGACTTCGATCTGTTCACCCCGCTCAGGATCGACGCCGATGGCCGGGGGGGCGACCGATTCAGCATAGCTCGTATAAACCGCCCATTCATCAGTCACCCGATAGGTGAGGCCGAAGCGGCTGGTGAACTCGCTCAGATCACCATCTGTCGTCTTGTTGCTGAGATTGTTCGTCTGCGACAGGTCGAGCCAATCATTGCGCAGGCCCACACTGGCAATCAGCTTTTCCGCGAATGTCAGATCCTGCTGGAAATAAATCGCCTTGGTTTTCTGCCTGGTAGATGTGCTGCCGATAAGAGGCAGATTGACCGGAGCACCGGTAAAGACCGGATTGGTCCAGTCGATGCCCGGTGCCGGGCCCCAGAGTGTCTTGTTGGTGGCCGAATAGTTATTGTATTCGACGCCCGCCATCGTCCGGCTTTCGAACCGGTCAAAACTCGTCTCATATTTCAGGTTCACATCACCCACGAAATTCTCGGCTGAGGCTTCATTGCCGAAGAAGTCGCGCTTGGCAATCGTGGAGCCATCGGTCGGTGTGGCCGAAATATAGGCATAGCCGAAATCGGTGTCCTGCTTGCTGTAACGCCCGTTGGCGCTCATGCTCAAACCATTGCCAAAATCATGATCGAACATGGCGCTGACAGTATTTCTGTCAGTGCCGCGATAGTTGAAATCCGGCTCTCCGAAAAAGCGGCTTCGGTTGAAATCGGTGCCGACCGGATGGCCGCCGCTTCCGGGCACGCCATTGCGGTGAAGATGATCGAAGATCACCGTCAAATTGGTCGCATCGCTCGGGCGCCACGTCAGCCCGCCCATGATGAACTTTTCGTCGTCGCGCGAATAGTCATATTCGGCGTCGGAATCCTTGAACTTGCCGGTGAGGCGATAGGACAGCGTTTCGTCGCCGGTCAGATTATCACCGAAATCGAAGCCGACTTCCTTGTGGTTGAACGAACCGCCCGTGACATAGGCTTCGCCAAAGCGTTCGCGCTTCGGCCGCTTCGTCACGTAATTGACCATACCACCTGGATCGGAGACGCCGAAAGCCGTGGAACTCGCGCCTTTCAGAACTTCAATCCGTTCAAATGCATAGGGTTCCTCGCGTATACCGCCAAAGGGACGGCCAAGGGACAGCCCGTCGCGATATGTGTTGGCATCGAAACCGCGGATCTGGAAAAAGTCAAACCGGTCATCCGACCCGTAAAAATTGGTGGAAACACCTGCAGTATATTGCAGCACCTGCTCGACGGTCTGGGCGTTGCGCTCCTGTATTTCCTTGGCGGTGATCACCGATACGGAGGCTGCCGTATCCATGATGTCCGTCGCCATCTTGCCGCCGCCGGTGGTTCTCGTCGCGACAATCGACCTGGAATCGTCGTCGCGTCCACCAGACCCATCAACCGTAATGGTCTTGAGCACTGTCGGCTCTTCCGTTGTTGTCGCCTGCTGCGCCAAAGTCAGATCCGGCATGGATACGACAAGCGCCGTGCACCCCAGAAGAATTGCCCTGCGGTAGCGAACCCGGGTGGTTTTCTTCATCTCAGCGGTCTCTTCAATGTCCATGGTCAGGTCCGATAAGCAGTTTGCGGCGATCGCTTTTAGCGACGGTTTCAAATCGTGGAGACATCGACAGCCTTACGATCAACGACCGGATGAGCCCGATCATCGAAGCAATCAAGAAACTGAAATGGTCCCCGGATCGCCACTAACTTGAGAACCTTTGTCCAGTATTGTAGAAAACTGCTTTTTTGTAGGAAATCACGGTTAATTCGCAACACCTTTATCAAGGTGTGAGCTTCGGCCTTGACGCGGTGGGTTTAACTTGAGAGTGAAAGGCCACTTTATACACAAGGAGAATGCGCCGGATGACTTGGTCCATTCGCTCTCTCGTTTTCGCTGCCCTGTGCTGCCTGGCGATGATTGCGCCGCAAGCGGTTCTAGCTGGTGAAAAAACAACCTATCCGATTGTTATAAAACATGCTTTTGGAACGACAACGATAGAAAAAAAGCCGGAACGGATAGTCACCGTTGCCTGGGCAAACCATGAGGTTCCCCTTGCACTCGGCGTGGTTCCGGTTGGGTTTGCGCGAGCCAATTTCGGCGATGACGACAATGATGGTCTCTTGCCATGGGTAGCCGCAAAGTTGAAGGAACTCGGCGCCGATACGCCTGTGCTTTTCGATGAAGGGGACGGGATCGATTTCGAGGCGGTGGCGGAAACGCAGCCCGACGTCATCCTCGCATCCTATTCCGGCCTGAGCCAGTCCGACTACGATACACTCAGCCAGATCGCCCCCGTCGTTGCCTATCCCGAAGCGCCCTGGTCCACCGACTGGCGCGACATGATCCGTCTCAATAGCGTCGGCATGGGCATGGCGGAAGAAGGTGAAGCGCTGATTGCAAAGATCGAAGGCGAGATTGCCGAGACGGTCAGCCAGTATCCGCATCTCAAAGACAAGTCGGCTATGTTCGTCACGCATCTCGATACGACGGACCTGAGCACGGTCAATTTCTACACTACTAACGACACGCGGGTGAGATTCTTCACGGACCTTGGCCTGAACTCACCCAAAAGTGTGGTCGACGCCTCCAAACCGGGCCAGTTCTCCGGCTCCATCAGCGCCGAGCGTGTCGACATGTTCGATGACGTGGACATGGTCGTAACCTATGGCAGTCAGGAATTGCTGGATGCCTTGAAGCGCAATCCACTTCTCGCCAGCATGCCAGTGGTCGAAAACAATGCAGTGGTCATGCTGGGCAGAAACCCTCTCGGGACAGCGGCCAATCCCACACCACTTTCCATTTCCTGGGTGTTGAAGGACTATGTCGCCCTTCTTGCCGGCGCAGCCGATAAAGCAAAATGATCGTCGCCCGCATCCGGCGTTCAAGCCAGCCAATCACCATATATCGGTCCAACAGAGCGAAGACCGGCTGGCTCGGCGCGGTCGTCTTTCTCCTCGCGACCCTTTGTGTTCTGTCCGTGTCGCTCGGCACGCGTGAAGTGCCATGGCCTGACATTGTTGCGGCGCTGCGTGGTCATATGGACACCGTCGGACAGGCCGCCGTCGCCATGCGCATTCCGCGCACCTTGCTCGCGCTTCTCGCCGGAGCAGCGCTCGGGCTGGCAGGTGCCATTATGCAGGGCATTACCCGCAATCCGCTGGCAGACCCCGGCATTCTGGGCGTCAATATGGGTGCATCGCTTGCCGTCGTCATCGGCGTTGCGTGGTTCAACATCGTTTCCGCACCAGCTTATATCTGGGCAGCCATATTCGGTGCCGGTTGCGCCGCCGTCTTCGTCTATATGGTCGGATCGCTTGGCCGTGGTGGCGCGACACCGCTCAAGCTCGCGCTGGCCGGTGCAGCCACGTCGGTAGCATTTTCCTCACTGGTTATCGCCATCGTGCTGCCCCGCAACGATATTGCCGGCGGCATTCGCGCCTGGCAGATCGGCGGCGTTGGAGGTGCGACTTTCGACCGGCTCGCTTATGTGCTGCCATTTCTCGGTGTCGGTTTCATTGTCAGCCTTCTATCGGCGCGCAAACTGAACTCCCTGGCACTCGGCGATGAACTTGCCGCCGGGCTCGGAGAAAAGGTCGCCATTGCACGTGCTGTTGCGGCGCTCGGCGCAATTCTGCTGTGTGGTGCAACCACCGCCATCTGCGGCCCCATCGGATTCGTGGGCTTGGTTGTGCCGCATGTATGCCGCCTCCTGGTCGGGGTCGATCACCGCTGGCTATTGCCATTCTCGGCCCTCAGCGGAGCCTGCCTGCTGCTTGCTGCCGATATTGCCGGACGCCTCGTTGCCCGCCCTGCCGAACTCGATGTCGGGATCGTCACCGCCCTGATCGGTGCGCCGTTCTTCATCTGGATTGTCAGGCGCCAACGGGTTCGCGAGTTGTGATCATGCTGCATTCCACCGCCGATCTTATCGCCTGGAACCGTCGCAGTCGCACCCGCAAGCGCAATCTTGTCATCGGTCTTCTTCTGGTCATTCTCGTCGCCCTCTTCCTCCTCACTTTGATGCTGGGCCAATCGTTCACGCCGCCAAAAGATGTCGTCCGGGTACTCCTGGGCGAAAACGTTCAGGGTGCAAGTTTCACGGTCGGGAAGTTGCGCCTGCCGCGCGCCGTCCTGTCCGTGCTTTCAGGGCTGAGCTTCGGCCTCGGCGGTGTCGCATTCCAGCTTATGCTGCGCAATTCGCTCGCAAGCCCTGACATTATCGGAATCAGTTCCGGTGCAAGTGCTGCGGCTGTTTTTGCAATCGTTGTGCTCTCGCTAAGCGGCCCCGTTGTTTCAATCTTTGCCGTTGTGGCCGGGCTCGTCGTAGCACTTGCCGTCTATGGTCTTTCCTTCAGGAACGGGGTCGCCGGAACCCGTCTTATCCTCGTTGGCATCGGTGTTTCGGCGATGCTCGAAAGTGTCATTGCCTATATTCTTTCAAACGCGCCCGCCTGGAGCCTGCAGGAAGCCATGCGCTGGCTTACCGGCAGCGTCAACGGCGCAAGGCTGGACCAGATGTTTCCTCTTCTGGTCGCGCTGGTCGTTTTCGGCAGTTTGCTTTTGAGCCGGTCGCGCGATCTCGAAGCATTGCGGCTGGGCGACGACAGCGCCGCAGCATTGGGAACCAATGTCGGGCGAACCCGGATTGTCATAATCATTGCCGCCGTCGGCATGATAGCTTTTGCCACGGCCGTTTCCGGCCCCATTGCTTTCGTTGCCTTTCTGTCCGGCCCCATTGCGGCACGCATCATCGGTAATAACGGTTCCCTGCTCGTCCCGTCTGCCCTGATCGGAGCCATACTAGTCCTCGCCGGCGATTATTGCGGACAATTCCTGCTCCCCGGCCGCTATCCGGTCGGCGTCGTCACCGGAGTTCTGGGCGCTCCTTATCTCATCTACCTCATCATACGCGCCAACCGCAGCGGGGCATCCCTATGACCGATCACACCCTCATCGCGCGTGAGCTGACCACTGGCTATGGTGACAGGCTTGTGCTGGATAGTCTCGATCTTGAGGTGCCTTCCGGCAAGGTAACAGCAATCGTTGGAGCGAATGCCTGCGGGAAATCTACCTTGCTGCGCACTATGTCGCGACTTCTGGCACCACGACACGGGGAAGTACTGCTTGACGGCAAGTCGATCCACACGCTTCCCTCCCGGCAACTGGCACAAACGCTCGGCCTGCTGCCCCAATCGCCGACAGCGCCGGAGGGCATACTGGTTGCCGATCTGGTCAGTCGAGGTCGAAACCCCTATCACGGCGTATTCTCGCAATGGACGCGGGCAGATGACGAAGCAATCGCAACGGCACTTGAAGCAACCAAGACGACCGAACTGGCCGACAGGCCAGTGGATGAACTTTCAGGTGGCCAGCGCCAGCGCGTATGGATTGCGATGGCACTGGCGCAGCAGACCGATATTCTCCTGCTGGATGAACCGACAACCTTTCTCGACATCAGTCACCAGATTGAAGTTCTGGATCTGCTCACAGATCTCAACCAGAAGCGCGGAACCACAGTCGTCATGGTTTTGCACGATCTCAATCTTGCCGCCCGCTATGCGGATTTTCTGGTCGCAATGGCTAACGGACGACTATACGCAACCGGAACGCCGGACGACGTGCTGACAGAACAAAATGTTCGTGAGGTATTTCATCTCGAAAGCCGTATCATGACCGATCCAACTTCCGGTCGACCGATCATGCTGCCTTTGGGGCGTCATCGCCTCCGTGATGAGCACCTTGAAACGCAGCTTGCGCCTTCAGACGGATAACCGGCTGTGCCGCAACAGGCTTTTGCAGACTTCTCCAACCCGCTGATTTCATAGCGCCGCGATCCAATGATCGCGGCGTTTTGCGTTCTGGCACAGTCACAACGCAGTGCATCATTATGCGCAATCCATAATTATCTATAATATTTTAGCTTGAGTCACCGATACTCATGCAGATAATCTATATTTCATAGATTCTTTCTATTTTTATAGATAAAATGGAGAAAGCATGCTCAATACGGTGCAATCGAACCCGGAGGGCGCTGAGAAAACGGCGTCCAAATCGGAACAGGATGCATGGACGCTCGCAAGCGCGCGTCTGCTCTATGAACTTCCGTTCAACGATCTCCTTTTGGAGGCACAAAGCGTTCATCGTGCCAATTTCGATCCGAACCGCGTTCAGCTCAGCAAACTGCTCAACATCAAGACGGGCGGCTGCCCGGAAGATTGTGGCTACTGCAGCCAGTCGGCACATCACGCTTCGGGTCTCAAAGCTTCCAGATTGATGAGTCTGGATACAGTCCTCGAGGAAGCGAAAAAGGCAAAGGATAGCGGCGCAACCCGCTATTGCATGGGTGCGGCCTGGCGCAGCCCGAAGACGCGGGATGAGCCCGCGATTGTCGAGATGGTCAAACAGGTGAAAGCGCTTGGTCTGGAAACCTGCATGACACTGGGCATGTTGAACCCGGATCAGGCGCAGACCTTTGCGGAGGCTGGGCTCGATTATTACAACCACAATATCGATACGTCGGAGCGGTTTTATCCGCAGGTCATCACGACGCGCAGTTTCGATGATCGACTGGAAACGCTCACCCATGTCCGGGAAGCAGGGATCAAGGTTTGCAGCGGCGGCATTCTCGGCCTTGGAGAAACCGAAGACGATCGCATCGAAATGCTGGTGACGCTGGCAAATTTGCCCATCCCACCGGAAAGCGTGCCAATCAATATGCTGATCCCGATGCCCGGTTCACGGCTGGAGAAAGCATCGCCCGTCGATCCTATCGCCTTTGTCCGCATCATCGCCCTTGCCCGCATGATGATGCCGCAATCGCATGTCCGGCTGACAGCGGGGCGCAGTTCGATGAGCGATGAAATGCAGGCACTCTGCTTTTTCGCAGGCGCAAATTCGATCTTTATTGGCGACATGCTGCTGACCGCCGCCAATCCGGGCGAAGATCGCGACACAAGCCTCATGCGACGGCTTGGCCTGACCGCCGATGCACTGGATGCCCATGCATGAGCACCAACCCGTTGGCCCGTTACGCTGCGAAGTTGAAAAACTTACAGCGGCGGCAGCATCTGCGCGCACTTGCCGATAACAGAGGTGCGGATTTCAGCTCGAATGACTATCTGGGTCTTGCCGCATCGCCGTCGATCCGTAATGCATTGATAGCCGAGCTGGAAAACGGCCTTGCCACCGGGGCTGGCGGCTCCCGGCTGTTGCGCGGCAATCACCCGGAACACGAACTTCTGGAGGCTGAAGCTGCTTTCTGTTTTCGTGCACCTTCAATGCTGTATTTCAATAACGGTTATACGGCAAATCTAGCAGTTCTCTCGACTTTGCCGTTACGCGGCGATCTGATTGCCTATGACGAACTGATCCATGCCAGCGCACGTGAAGGCATGCGGGCCGGAAAGGCCGAAACCGTTTCCATCCCGCATAACAATGCGGATGCATTCGATAGAGCAATCTGCACATGGCGCAAAAAGGGCGGACGCGGCACGCCGTGGATTGTGGTGGAAAGCCTCTATTCTATGGATGGTGACATCGCGCCGCTTTCCGATCTCATCGAGATAGCAGACCACCACGGCGCTTTTCTTTTCATCGACGAAGCCCACGCGACGGGCGTGCACGGGCCAGATGGACGCGGTTTTGCTACCGGACTGGAAGGCCGACAGAACATTATCACGCTGCATACCTGCGGCAAGGCAATGGCCAGCTCCGGCGGGCTGGTTGGAGCACATCCGGTCCTTCGCGATTTTCTCGTCAATCGCGCACGGCCATTCATCTATTCGACTGCGCCTTCGCCCTTGCAAGTATCCGCAACACGGATTGCGCTGAAAACCATGATCGCCGAACAATATCGTCGGCGTGAATTGCACCGGCTTATCGCATTTGCCAATGCGCAATTCGCCGATCACTTTGGCAAAGCCGGCAGCGGAACGCAGATATTGCCGCTCGTCATTAGCGATGCCGACCGCACCTTGCGTATCGCACATCGCATGCAAGCCAAGGGCTTCGACATACGCGCCATACGCCCGCCAACAGTGGCTGTCGGCACGGCGCGCCTGCGCATCACCATCACGCTCAATGTCGATGAACCCACGATAACGCGCATGTTCGAATACCTTGCCACGATCATGGCGGAGAAATTGATATGAACTGCACTTTGATCGTTACCGGCACCGATACGGGTATCGGCAAGACCGTCTTTTCCGCAGCTCTCGCAGATGCGTTCAGTGCTTATTACTGGAAACCGGTTCAGTCGGGGCTGGAAGAAACAACCGATAGCGAAACGGTTGTCCAGCTTACCGGGCTCTCACGCCAGAACATCATTCCGGAGTGCTGGCGCTTGAATACGCCCGCTTCGCCGCATCTTGCAGCACAGATCGACGGAGTGGAAATTGATGCGGACGCCTTGGATGTTCCATCGGTCCATGCACCTCTCGTAATCGAAGGCGCAGGCGGATTGCATGTACCGTTGACACGCCGCACGACATTCATTGATGTCTTTGCACGCTGGCAAAAGCCGATCATCCTTTGTGCAAGAACCAGCCTCGGAACCATCAATCATACACTGCTTTCGCTTGAAGCATTGAACCGGCGCAATATTCCCGTGCTCGGTATTGCCTTCATCGGCGATCCTCAACCGGATACCGAGCAGATCATCCCGGAACTGAGCGGCGTTCGCAGACTGGGGCGACTGCCCCACCTTGCGAAACTTGACCCGGACACGCTCCGCCATGCGTTTCGCGAGCATTTCAATATGAGCGCTTTTTACGAGGCTTCCGAATGAACGGACGTTCGTCTCCTGTCTGGCATCCCTTCACCCAGCATGCCACAGAACCGGTTTTCCGCAGGATCGTCAAAACTGACGGTGCCTATTTGCAGGATGAAACCGGTCGTTCGGTGCTCGATGCCATATCGTCATGGTGGGTGATTACACATGGGCACCGTCACCCAAAGATCATGGCGGCGATCCGGGACGCATTGGACCAGTTCGATCAGATCATCTTTGCCGAATTCACTCACGAACCGGCAGAAAAGCTGGCGCAAGAACTGGTCAAACTCACCCCGCAAGGCCTCGCCCATGTGTTCTATTCCGACAGCGGTTCCACAGCAGTCGAAGTCGCTATCAAGATGGCGCTCGGCTTCTATCACAATAGAAACAAACCGCGTTCACGCATCGCAGTGTTGGAGCATAGCTATCACGGCGATACGATTGGCACCATGTCCACCGGTGCGCGCGGTGTGTTCAACTCCGCCTATGCCCCCCTGCTGTTTCAGGTCGACACCATTCCGTTTCCATCGGTGGGGCGGGAGCAGGAAGCACTCGATGCGCTGGAGCACTTCTGCCGGAGTGGCAAGGTTGCCGCTCTGCTCTTGGAACCGCTTGTTCTGGGTGCAGGCGGAATGAAAATCTATCCTCCTCGCCTGCTCGCCGAGTTCCGGCGGATCACGCAACAATACGGAACACTGCTGATCGCCGATGAAGTGATGACAGGATGGGGACGCACGGGCACCATGTTCGCCTGCGAACAGGCATCCACCTCGCCGGATATTCTTTGCCTTTCCAAAGGCATTACCGGCGGCGCTCTTCCGCTGGCCGCAACGCTCAGCACGGCTGAAATCTTCGATGCGCATTTTTCGAATGATCGCAGCCGCACATTCTTTCATTCCAGTTCCTACACGGCCAATCCGATTGCCTGCGCGGCAGCACGTGCAAATATAGAAGTCTGGCAAACGGAACCCGTCGCGGATCGCATCAGGACATTGGGGCAATTGCACTCGGAAAGGCTATCGCGTTTTCAGGATGATCCTCGTTTCACCAATGTTCGCCAGCAAGGAACCATCGCCGCCCTTGACCTCGCGGTCGAAAAAACCGGCTACCTTTCCGATGCTGGGCCGCAATTGAAATCCTTCTTCCGAAAACGGGGTGTGCTTCTGCGTCCGCTCGGCAACGTGATCTATCTGATGCCCCCCTATTGCGTAACGCCACTTGATCTGGACCTTGCCTATGACGCGATTCATGCGGCGGCTGATATGATCGAGACGGCAGCGCGATGAGTATTTCGAGCCGTATGGCGGGTTTCGGCCATTACGTGCCAGACCGCCGAGTTGCAAATGATGAACTGGAGCAGCGTCTCGGACTGGATACTGGCTGGATCGAAAGGCGCACCGGCATTCGCGAACGGCGTTGGGCGGCACCGGATGAAACTCTTACGGACATGGCGATGAAGGCGGGACAAATGGCTCTCCAGGATGCCGGTGTTCCGCACAATTCGGTGGCGCTTGTCATTCTCGCGACATCAACGCCCGATCATCTCCTGCCACCTTCCGCGCCGCTTCTCGCTCACAAGCTGGGGCTGGAAAACTGCGGCGGGATCGATCTTGCAGGCGCTTGCTCCGGGTTCCTTTATGCGCTTGTTCTGGCAGACGGCTTTGTCAAAAACTTCCGCAAGCCGGTTCTGGTCGTGGCAGCCAATATATTGAGCCGCCGGATCAGTATGGAGGAGCGCAACACAGCAATTCTCTTTGCCGATGCCGCTGGTTCAGTCCTGCTTGCACCATCGAACGATCCACATGCTGGACTGCGTGGATCGGCGCTCATGTCCGATGGCGGAAATTACGGGCTGATTTCCATTCCCGCTGCCGAGACAAGAATGACCATGCGAGACGGCAAGGCCGTCTTTACGCAGGCCGTTCGTATGATGTCGCGTTGCGCAACCGACGCGCTTGAACGGGCAGCGCTTAGTGCCACCGATGTGAACAGGTTCTTTCCCCATCAGGCCAATGCGCGGATCACCGACACGGTCTGCGACCAGTTGCACCTGCCTGCCTCCATTACCGCCAGATCGATTGCTTTGTTCGGCAACTCGTCGGCGGCGACAATCCCGCTATCGCTATCACTGGCATCGAAATCGCAGCCTTTTCAGTCAGGCGAACGGCTGCTTCTTTCGGCCGCCGGTGCTGGAATGATTGCCGGTGCTGCAGTCTGGGAAATTGGCGATGGTTGAAATCCAGCCATGGCTCGAACTGAAATCGGCATTTCCGTCCTGCCTTAGATGGCCACCAGCGCAGTATCCTCGTCAAACATCTCCAAGAGGCTTCGCAGCGAGTCATCCTTGAAACGCTTTCGTATCTCAAGAAGATTGTTCAGTCCCTTGGCAATGCGCCTGGCATAGCCAAGATCATTGAGAAGCGACCTGAGTTGCATAAGCAGCCCCGCAAGACAGACAGCCTGCTGTCGAAGCCCTGAACGTGAAGAAGCATCCATTTCTGCGTGTACAGTCTTCAATGTTCGCTGTCGTCGGGGCTGTCAGACCCGACCGCAGATCATGCAACCGGAACTGCCTACGTGCCGGGAACAATCTAGCTCAGTTGAACCACGCGGATTTTGCGAGCGGTTGCCTGCAAAAGTGTGAAAGCCTCGAAACGCTGGTCGTGCCACCTGGCCAGCCCGGCATCCGGCCTGTTAACTTCTCCAAGTTCCGACATGGCGTCCATGGCCGATGCAAGATCAGGGTAAGCCCCCGACGCGACCGCACCCAGCATTGCAGAGCCGAGCAGAACAGGTTCGGGCGAAGTCGAGGCGGCGATGACAAGACCGGTCGTGTCGGCAAGCACCTGTCGCACCAGGTGCGACCGTGCAGCCCCACCCGAGACGACGATAGTATCGGTCGCGATACCCTTTGCTTTCTGGGCCTCCACGATCTGCCGCGCACCATAGCCAAGGCCGCACAGCCCGGCCAAATAAAGTGCAGTAAGGCTGTCGATCCCGGCATCGAGATCTAGCCCGGCAATGATTGCGCGCGCATCAGGGTCCGCGAACGGTGCACGATTACCGAGGAACTCCGGCACGACATGAATGTCGCCAATGATGGCAGCTGCCTCTTCAGGGCCTCCCCTCGCATCGACTTCTGCAGCAAGAATGTCGACCAGTCCCTTGCCTTGGGCGGTTGCCTGCTTCTCCGCTTCCTTCGCGAAAGGATGCATGTGGATCAGATGATCGATAGCGGCACCCGCTGCCGATTGTCCTCCCTCGTTAAGCCACAGGCCCGGAACCATCGCCGAATAATAAGGACCCCATACACCATCCACGAAAACCGGCTGTTCGGTGGTCGTCATGGTGCAGGCCGACGTGCCAAACACATAGGCCATGCGCGACAATATCCGGCCCTCCGGACCGCGTGCTCCGACCGTACCGATCCCGCCCGCATGAGCGTCGATCAGGCCAGCGGCAATAGCTGTGCCCGGCATAAGACCGAGTTCTGCCGCGGCCTGTTCGCTCAAGCCGCCAAGACTCTCGCCACCGGGTCGAACGTCCGTGCCGATGCGGACAAAATTTTCGTCCGCCAGTTCGCCAAGGCCTACTTCACGGAAAAAGGTCTCATCCCAGCGCTTTTCGTGACTGAGATAGGTCCATTTGCAGGTGACCGTGCAGGCCGAACGGGCAAGGCTGCCGCAAGATTTCCATGTGAGAAAATCGGTAAGATCGAAAAACTGCCATGCAGCAGCGAAGGTTTCCGGCTTGTTTTCCTTGAGCCACAACAGCTTCGGCGTTTCCATCTCGGGGGAAATGGTGCTGCCAACGTAGTCGAGAACCTTGGCTTTGGTCGCATTAATGCGTTCTGCCTGGCCAACAGCGCGATGATCCATCCACACAATAATATCGCGCGCTGGATCGTTGGACGGACCGACTGCAAGCGACTTGCCACCCTCGCCCAGCACAACCAGCGAACATGTCGCGTCATAGCCGATACCGGCAATGTCCGTCGGATCAATATCGGCAGTCTTGACGGCTTCGCGCACGCTTTCGCAAACAGCCTGCCAGATATTGACGCTCGACTGCTCGACAATGCTGCCCGCCTCACGCCAGATGGTGATATCGCGCTTGGCCGAAGCAAGCATGGTACCGCTAGCGTCGAAAAGACCGGCGCGAGCGCTGCCGGTGCCGACATCGACGCCCAGATAATAGCTGGTCATGGTCGCTCCCATTTACAGATCGAGGCTTTGTGGAAGGATGACCAGATCGCGAATGGTAATGTTGCGCGGGCGGGTCAGCATGAACATCACCGATTCCGCGACTTCCTTCGGTTCCATCAGACTGCCATTAGCCAGCGCTTCATCCAGCTTTGCCTTCGGCCAGTCGCTAATAAGTGCGGTAACCACCGGACCAGGCAGAACGCCACCAACGCGGATACCGTGCGGCGCAACCTGACGGCGAACCGTATGAACGAAAGCCTGAACGGCATGTTTGGATGCGGTATAGATTGGCTCCCAGATGACCGGCACGACACCTGCGACAGAGCTTGTCATGATGATATCCCCGGTCTTTCGTTCCATCATATGTGGCAGAACCGCATGAATGGTGCGGAAAGCCGCGTTGATGTTGAGGTTCAGCATGCGGTCCCATGCATCCGGGTCACCTTCCCAAAGAGGTCCGCCAATATAGGCACCCGCATTGGCGTGAAATACGTCGAGTTTGCCCGCTTGGTCGAGTATTTGCGGCATCATGGTGGCGACTGATGCCGGATTGAGCAGATCAATGACCAGCGGTCTGGCTTTATCGCCAAGCTCGGCGCATTTTGCATTAAGCGCCTTCTCGTCACGGTCGACGAGAAACACCGTCATTCCCGCTTCTAACATGTGCTTTGCACATTCGAAGCCGATGCCAGAGGCAGCACCGGTAACGGCGCCGACTTTTCCATTGAGATCCTGAGCCATTTTTCAGTCCTTAAAGTTTTAGGCGCGACCGTGCGACTGGCGCGAGCGGCGGGCGAGGGAGTCGACAATCACGGCGATGGCGAGCACAGCGCCAGTAATCATGTAGCGAAGCGACGATGACAGATCGAGCAGCGTCAAACCGCTGGCAATCGACTGGATGACGATAATGCCAAGTAGAGCCGACCAGGCGCTACCACGTCCGCCAAAGAGGCTAGTGCCGCCGATGACCGCTGCTGCAATCGCGTTCAAGTTGACGTCGCCAGTGCCTGCCTGCTGGCTGGAAGAAGCAAGGCGAGCTGCGGCCAGAATGCCGCCTGCTGCAGCCAGAACCGAACAGGTCATGAAAGCCGACATATAGATAAATTTCACATTGATACCAGCACGGCGTGCGGCTTCGCGGTTGCCGCCGACTGCCTGCATCGCGCGCCCCCACTGGGTACGCGTGAGTGCGTAATTCATCGCGATGACCAGCGCCACGAACAGGCCGAACATCCATGGCACACCACGCGACTGGTTGAGATAAAACACAGCACCGCCGACTATGACTGTGATGACGATGGCCTTGAGCGCTATGCCGAGCGACGACGGCGCTGACAGACCGGCTTCACGGCGGCGCTGCGCAGAGCGGAACCCGGTGAAGAAGATCGCAAGTCCGGCAATCAGCACCAACGCATAGGACAGCGGACGCGGCATAACCAGAAGCTGGCCGAAACTCACGAGCCAGGAACCATAAGGCAGGTTGATCGAGCCGGTATTGCCCAGCAGATAAAGCTGAAGGCCAAGCGCCGCCAACAGACCGGCCAGTGTGGAAACAAAGCTTGGCATGCTGAAGCGATTATAGAGGAACGCGTAAAGCAGGCCGATCAACGCGCCGGTGCACAGCGCCGCCAGCATTGCAACGCCAACAGGCCAGCCATGATTGACCCAAAGCACGCCGACAATGGCTGACGCAAGTCCGCTAACCGAACCGACCGAAAGGTCGATTTCACCCAGCATCAAAATGCAGACGATACCCAGCGAAATCACGCCGATAGTCGAACAGTCGAACAGCAAGTTTACGAGATTGTTGCTCGACAGAAAAACCGGGTTCAACGTCTGGAAAACGGTCCAGATGATGACGAGACCGATGATGACCGGCAGCGATCCAAGATCGCCCGACCGGACACGGTCGAAGAAATTGCGCAGCGCGCCCGAAACGCCTTCATCATGGCGCACGCGAGTGTCCTGGCGATCGAGAGGGGTATTTCCGGTTGCCTGGTTCATTATGCTTCTCCCCGATCATGGGCCTGACCGGTTTCATGCTGCGCCTGACGCCGTTCGGCACGGCGGGAAACGGAATTGCTGCTTGCGCCGGTGATGGCTGCGACCAGCTCCTCGTTTGAGGAATCCGGGTAAAAAACACCATTGTTTCGGCCAAGCCGCAGCACGACGATGCGGTCCGCGACAGCACGAACGTCTTCCATATTGTGGCTGATCATCAAGACACCGAGCCCACGGTCACGGACGCGCTCGATAAGATCGAGAACCTCAGCAGTCTGCGCAACGCCAAGTGCTGCCGTCGGTTCGTCGAGCATAATGAGCTTGGGATCAAGCAACAGCGAGCGCGAGATCGCAACCGTCTGGCGCTGGCCACCAGAAAGGGAGGCGACCGGCTCGCGTACACTCGGGATGCGGGCGGAAAGCTCGTTCAGAAGCTTCCACGCCTTGATCTCCATGGACACTTCATCAAGCCGATAGGGGCTCATTTCGCGGCCAAGGAAAATATTGGCGACCACGTCGAGATTCTCGCACAGCGCCAGATCCTGAAAGACTGTCGCAATGCCGAGATCGAGCGCAACGCCCGGCGACGAAAGCACAACCTTCTCACCATTAAATTCGATACTGCCGGATGTCGGTTGATGGACACCTGCCAGTGTCTTGATCAGGGTGGACTTTCCTGCTCCGTTATCACCGACAAGAGCGACAACTTCGCCCGGAAAGACTTCCAGATCGATATCTGTCAGCGCTGAAACGGCACCGAAATTCTTGGATATGCCGCTTAGACGCAGCACTGGCTGCCGCGACGACGCAGCGGCTTCGTGATCTTGGGACATGATCTCACTTTCCCTGGCATATTGCAGGATATGCCATTGCACATCAAACTGCCCGACCGGATAACCGGCCGGGCGCGTCGTTGGTCAGTTGGTGATGCCAAGCTTCTTGCAGCCGTCAGCATAACGGTCGACGCAAAGCGTTTCTGCGGAAACGATGTTCTTGTCGATAATTTCAGCCTTGAGGTTTTCGGCGGTCACCACCACTGGAACGAAAAGCTTCGACGGAGTGTTATAAAGCGTGGCTTCGGCCTTCGGAGTTTCGCCGTTCAGAAGCTGACCCGCGACGCGCGCGGCTTCTGCGGCAACAATTTCAGATGGCTTGTTGATCGTGTTGTACTGATCGCCCGAAATGATCAGCTGAAGTGCTGCAATCGTCGCATCGTTGCCGGTAACCGGTGGTAGCGGATCGATGCCTGCCGCCTTCATGGCTGCGATCGCACCGCCTGCAGTGCCGTCATTGGCAGCGACAACGCCGACGATCTGGTCATTGAAGCGGGTGATCTGGCCACTAGCCCACTGCTGAGCCTTGCTCGGCGCCCATTCAGGCGTGTCATATTCGGCGAGCGTCTTGTAACCGCTGTCCTTCAGACCGGCGTGAATACCGTTCTTGATGAGACCGGCAGCGGCATCGGTTGGCGAACCGTTGATCTGCAGAACGCCGCCCTTGTCACCCGCGACACCCTTGTCCTTCAGGTGCTTTACCAGCGATTCCGCAATCGACTTGCCGATGGCTTCATTGTCGAACGACACGTAGAAATCAGACGTCGCATCCGGGATCGGACGGTCATAGGCAATGACCTTGATATCCTGCGACTGGGCGAGCTTGACCAGCGAGGCTGCCGCTGCCGTATCGACCGCGTCGAGCACTATCACTTTTGCACCTTGCGATATGACCGAGTTGAACTGCTGCTGCTGCTTGCTCGCATCACCATCGGCATTGAGATAAAGCACCTTGCAGCTTTCACAGATTTTCTTCATCTCGGCAGCGAAGCCCGGATAATCGCGCTCCTCATAGCGCGTCGATGCCTGGTCTGGCATTAAAAAGCCGACCACTGCGTCCTTCACTTCCGCCTGAGCATTGCCAGCGAACGACGATAGCACCACCGCAGCAAAGGCTGCCTTACCAAACATATTTTTCATGTCTCACTCCCATTGGGTTTTCAATTTTGTATTTTACACAATCTTGCAGACAAACTTTATATCGCTACTCCACCCCATATGTTCTCCCTATAGCGACCTCCAGTTCCCTGGAGTTCCGGCATTTTGGCGCCGCATTGCTTTGCGGCGCACCAATCAAATCGAGCAATGCTGACGGGGCTTGTGACGCATGATGGGAAGCCGTTCCTGGCTTCGGCATGTGTGCACCGCTCCTCTCGGCATACAATCATGTTGCACCATCGATAGTGCAACATAACCATCGCTCAACATCCTGCATCTGGTCAAGAGGAAAATGACAGAGGAATAGATTGGATTACGCCTTCCCCTACTTGCAGCAAACGCTATCGCACCGCTAAGATCGGGACCCGACCCAGACGCAAAGCAGGCCTGATGAGCATCCCCCGGAAAGTAACCATTTACGATATATCGGAGCGCGCTGGTGTATCCGCGTCGACCGTTGCTTCGGTTATGAATGGTTCATGGGAAAATCGAAGAATTACCAAAGCAACAGCCGACAGAATTCGAGTAATAGCGAGCGAACTCGGTTATACCACCAACCTTCAGGCACGCGGGTTGCGCATATCCAATTCCGGCATGATCGGCATGATCTTGCCTATGCTGGACAACCGATACTTCAGCTCCATGGCCGCATCGTTTGAGACGGTGGCGCGCTCACGCAATCTTATCCCCGTTGTAGCCAGCACATTACGCGACCCGCAGCAGGAACGCAGCACCGTGGAAACATTGATTGCCCACAATGTCGACGCCTTGTTGATCGCGGGCGCAACCGATCCGGACAGTGTCGCCGAACTCTGCGAAAAGGCTCATCTGAAACATATAAACGTGGATCTTCCCGGAAAGCATGGCGCATCCGTAATCAGTGACAACTATGACGGTGCCCGCGTACTGACGCATCAGATTGCCAGCCGCAGGTCTCATCGAACGGAAAACAGCTTCTACTTCATCGGTGGCGTGGATAGTGACCACAACACCCGCGCACGTGTGCGCGGGTATAAGGATGAACTGGCTGCGCTGAACTTCCCCGTTCACTCCGACGCCATAATCACGAATGGTTATGGTCCCGATGCCGCCGCGAGAACCATCCGCGATATTTATAAAAAATTGAATGGATTGCCAGAGGCACTGTTCGTCAACTCGACGAGCCCTTTTGAGGGCGTCGTCAGTTTTCTCAAGACGCTGCCGGTTGACGAGGTCCGGGAGTGCTCCATCGGATGTTTCGACTGGGACCCCTTCATCGAAGTTCTCCACTTCCCGGTTGTGATGGTCCGGCAAAATGTTCAGGCAATGATCGAACGCGCCTTTGAACTTCTGGACGAGTCCGTTCAAACGAACAACCCACCCGAAATGATACCGACAGAGCTCATTATTCCGCGTGGTCTTTGAACCTCATTCCGTGGATAGGAGAAACATGCCATCCACGCGATCACCGATTGTTTTGTTTTTTCAGATAGATAAGCTGAGCTGTCAGTCCTGTGATGAGGATGATCAAAAGACTGCCCTGCGCGCCCAGCAACAACGGGGATTTGAGATCGGTCACAAATGGATGACCATCTGGTACGCGCCGCAATACCTCGCTTACCGCCGGCACCATTAGCAGGAAGGCAGTCAAGCTTAGAAAGACTGTTTCCAGATAGCGGGTCGCACGACCGAAGACTGAACTGTAACCGATTGCATAGCCGGCAATCAGCAGAACCATCGTCGCAGCACCGATAACATAGCTGACCTGCTGGCGTGCAACGAGAAATGTTGTGCCAGCACCTATAAGCATCGAGACAAAATAAAGGCCGCCGGATTTTGACCGGGGCAAAATGCGCCCGTAGCGGACGAACATGTAGATGGCCAGGGGAATGGCAGGCAAACTGCCGATCGTGTGCACCCAGCCGAGCGGGGAAATTCCAAACATAACCAAAGCTCCTGTAAAGATAACAACCTACTAGTAGATAGGTTTGAGGGTAAACCCGTTCATTGATTAGGACGGTCGATTAACCATTCCAGCCATACTGATTGCATCCATCCACATTCACCACTGTCATCCTTCCCAAAATTCGCTCGGCGTTCCGACAACTGGCCGACGAGAAGCACCGTCGTGACAGCGACATTCCAGAAACAGGCACGCAACATTTCGATATTCATTCCAGGCATTGCCTGCGCCCGGCATGTTTCGAAATATCAATGCGGTGATGGCTGCAAGCTGGATAACGGGGTCGCCGCATTCACCTCCCTGCCAATTGATAGCCTGACTACCGAGCATGATCAGGCTTTGATCGAAATCACTGTGCCGCAGCCAGTCTGCGAAGCATTGGTTCAACTATAAGCGAAAACATCTTCGGATCGCTGTGGGCTCTCGCTGACAACATCCCTCCGTGAACGGTAGCAGCAAAGGCTTCTGCCTCGATGTCAGGGGAGTCGATCAAGCGAATGCGGCCCTGTCTTGCGCCGCGTGTGAGGACTGATGTCAACCATCTCGATAACGATCTGAAATAGTTTTGAATCTCAGAAGCAAGTTCCTGTGGCAATACAGGAATTTCGCTTGCCAGAAGCGCCCCTACACAGAATGGCGCACTCCCGTCTGTGATACACGCACTCCAGTATTGAGTATAAGCCTGCAGTTGCTCCAGCGGATCATCGACTTTGCTCTCGAGATTGGCAAAACCTGCTTCTGTATCTTCACGATGCCGCACGATTAGTGCCTTTACCAGATCGACCTTGCTCGGGAAGTGATGATGGATACTGGCCTTGCGAATGCCTACGACGCTGGCGATATCCGCGTAGCTGAATCCATTATACCCACCCGACATGATCAAGGTTTTGGCGCAAGCGAGAATATCATCGGAAGTGGTGGACAAATTGCTCATACTCAGTACCTACCTTCCAGTAGGTTGAATGTCAAGATAGATCAAAGTGAAGAGATTTGTCACACGGTCGAATTTTACCTCATGCAGAACCCGATCCCGTCGACACAGTTCATATGTTGCAACAGTCCGGGGCAAACGGCACGAAATGGATCGGCTCTGGACTTCGCAAACAGGTTAGTGCCGGAAGTCTTGACCGCGGTCGAGTTTCTGGCTCTGACGTATCGCTGCAATTTCCTGGGCCCTGGCGGTCGAAACTGTTTGCTGCAAAATCTTCAACTTGTCCTGAAGCCCCTCGAAGACGGAATGTTGTGCGGGAGGCACGCGACTGACGTTGTCACGGTCGCCGCGCAGGATTGCGTTGCGCCCGAACCTGAGATCAAGGGCGCGGCTGACGCTTGTAAACTCCCGACGAATATGCGGTTCGAGTGAACCGGCGAGGGCATCAAGCCGCGCGTGCTTCTTTTGCATCGCAGTTGTGATGCGACGGAGTTGTTCGCCAGCCTCTTCTGACAATCCTGGAATGGCGGTTGCCATCTGCTGACGCTCTGCCGTGACTGCTGTTGTTGCAGCCTTCAGGGCTGAGGCCCAGCCCGATCCCAGCGAGCGGACACTTGCCTGCACATCCGGCACGGCTTCCAGTGCTGTCATTCGCTCGCGGCCAACGGCCAGAAGCCTGTCCCTCAGCCGACTGGAGCCGCGCAGGGCGCCATAGGCCGCAGGATCATTGGCAATGGCTGCCGCAATCCGATCACCGGCAATGCCTTTCCGGATCAGTGCCTCGATCGTATCGACGGCACTGGTGGGTTCCCGCCAGAGATGAGAGGCCGTTTTGGCAAGTGCTGTTCGGTTATGGCGGTAGTGGGCTGCCGCGGATGCCCTCGCGCGCGCCTCAACCTCCACCGGGGTTGTAAACTCTGTCACGGCGGCAAGCAGCGGCGGTATGTTGCAAGCTTTCGAGCCCTGCCCGATATTGTCAGTCGGCCGGGTGTGGGACGAACCCGGAGAATTTCGATCCAGGGACATCGGGGCTGTCGGATTCTGTATGGGGAATCTTCCGGATTGCCTCTCATGATAAGAAATCCTGCGTTCCCGATCGATTGCCAAACCGAGCGCCGCACCTGCCCTCTCCCGGAGATTTGCCACCTGCTGGCGCTTTTGCGCCAGCCACGCCAGCTGGCGTCTTGCTCCTGCCCCTGTGCCAGCGACAATCCCGGCAAGTGTGTCGATGCCACGCCTGCGGGCAAAGTCCCGGACATGTGCCTGGTAGCCCGCCTCACCAGCAAAATCCAGCGTCGTGGTTTTGGCGCCCGAACGCCCGAGGCGTTTGGCCAGTTGCCGGAACAATTCCGGCGTGTGGCTTTCGCTTGCAACCCTTTTGCGGCGGACATCTGTGGCTTCATGCAGCTTGGCCGTCCAGACATTGCGTTCGACCGTGCGCTCCTCAAAGTGCCTTTCACCGCCTTGCGCATCAGGAACTGCAACCTTTACCTTCACGGTCTCGACGCCATCCTTGCGAAGCGTAACCATATCCCCTCTGGAAGCTCCCGCAGCCGACAGGGCCGCCGGCAAACCGGCACCCCAGAGGCGATGGACCTTCCCGCCCTCAACCTTCACATCAGCATAGGGCGTGTCATTCGTATCCTCATCCCCGGGCCGGAATTTTGTCACCCCGGTTTCGACCAGTTCGCCGGTGACCCCCTTCGCGTGGTCAACAGGGGCCCTGTCCTCCCGTCCGGGCCCGGGCCTGAAGTCCTCGCGCGCAGCATAAAGATCAGCCCTGTGACGATGACGGGTCATGGACACATAGGTCAGGTGCCTGTCCATCATGCCGCTGGCAAGCACAAAGGTCCGGTCGACAGTCGCGCCCTGCGACTTGTGGATTGTCACCGCATAGCCGTGATCGATGTTGCGGTAGCTGTCCTCGCTCAGAACAATCTCGCTGCCGCTGTCGAGCCGGACAGAAAGCAGCAGCGCGCGGAATGCGTTGCCGGTCGAGACCACCGTGCCGAACATGCCGTTCCTGACGTATTGCGGATTGTTTCCCCCTGCACGCGGTTCAAGGAAACGGGCGTTCTCAAGAAAGATGATCCGGTCGCCAGCAGCAAACTCCCGCATGCCCCGCTCTGTCCGGAAGCTGCGCGCGGCACCGAGCGCTCCCTCCTCCCGCATCACCTTGCGCAAGGCCTCATTCAGCCTGTGGACATCCCTGTTGGTGTGCGCCAGCACCAGCAACGCATCACCCCGTAGCCGGCCGCCACCGTTTAGCGCCGCGATCCCCGTCCCTGGCCGCACGCCCCCTCCCGGCTGTGATGGCATGACCATTTTCCGCCGCGCATCGGCCCAGTCCCTGACCAGACGGCTGACCAGTTCATCCCGGGTTTCCGCCTCGACCAGATGCCCGCGTCCGGCGTAGATCTCCAGTCCGCCCGCGGTGTCGCCGCGAGCGAGGCGACTTGAGGCATCGCGGGCCCATTGGTCCTGTTGGCGACGCACACCGGCAAGTTCGGCTGAACCGATCCGTTCCGCTATTGTCCGGAAAGCCGCACCGGCCCCGATCGGCTGAAGCTGCATGGCATCACCGACCAGAACAACCTTTGCGCCAGCCTTTTCTGCAGCATCCAGCACACGCGCCATTTGCAACGAGGAGACCATGCCTGCCTCGTCGATGACGAGGATGTCACCGCGCATCAGCCGGTCACGCCCGTTATTCCAGGCATGCTCCCACGCGGCAAGCGTTCGCGATCTGATGGCGGAACTCTCGTCCAGCCCCTCGGCAGCCTTGCCGGAAAGGGCCGCGCCAAGGACACGGTGATGCCCGCTCTCCCAGGCAAGGCGCGCAGCTGCAAGCAATGTCGACTTGCCCGTACCGGCAAGACCGACGACGGCAGCGATGCCGCTGTCGTCCGTCACATGCCGAATGGCTTCAATCTGCCCGGGGTCCAGCCTGAACGGCTTCAGCGGATTGTCCCCTTCGACGAAACGCACTGCGCCTGCGCGTCCTGCGTCCGAAATCCCGAACCCCTTCCTCCTCGACAGGGCATCGGCTGAACGCATCATGTCATGTTCGGTGCGCAGGATCTGGCGGGTGGTGAAGATTGCCGGTTCCCTTGCCTCGCCAGTCACCCGGCCATTCACACGACCAGTCATCGGATCAGTCAGCGGGCCGGCCTGCTGCGGTTTCAGGAGCACCAGATCGGGAGAGGCCATCAGTCGTGCACGGATATTGGCAAAGTCTGCCGGATCATCGACATAGCGGTGGATGACCCTTGCGATATCCTTCTCGTCAAAGGTGGAGCGTTCATTGCCAAGCTGCCTGAGGAGAGGCCCCGGATCGGCAAGCAGCCGGGCGGTCATTTTCTGCCGGCGTGCCAGATCGGCGGGTGCAAAATACATCTCGGCGCCCTTGCGCATCATCGCCGACTTTCCGGGTCCCAGATGCCGCTGGGCAATCCCCTCAAGTCCCTGTTCGGCATGGGAACGACCGTCAAGGCGGATGTCACGGCCAGCGAGCGCCAGATACCGGCTGGCTGTTTGCGCCCAGGCGATCTTCCACGCCTTCATCGTATCCCTGTTACCCGCCCAGACTGTGTAGACGATCCTGCCCTTCGGCTGGTCCCCTGCCGCCACACGAAGTGGCTTTCCGTCATCGCCGGGGACAGGCATGACCTTGAGGCCGAACCCTTGCGCTGTCAGGGGCCTAAGCGTTGTCAGAACATGTACATGCGGATTACCGTCCCTGTCGTGATAAACCCAGTCGGCGATCATGCCCCTTGCGGTCAGCTGGTCTCTCACGAACTCACGGACCAGGGCGATGTTTTCCTTAAGCGTCAGTTCCTCCGGCAGAGCAATAATCAGTTCACGGGCAAACTGTGCGTTCACACGCGTCTCAAATGCGTCAACCGCATTCCACAGTGTCTCGCTTGCCGCAGCGACAGTCTTGCCTTCGATTGCTGACCTCAGCCACGCTGGAATATCTTCCGGCAACGCCAGTTCTTCATGGACCAAATCATCGTCGCCGCCGCGATAGTTAAACAAGGTTCCGGTCTGTTCGTCTCTCATCCGGGTGCGGTGACGATAGGCGGCAGCCGAGATGATGTTGCGCCCCGCTCCCCTGCTGATCATCTGCGCTCGCACGAACATGATTGCCACAATGTTCTCCTGACCGTCAGTCAACGTATCGAGTCCGTCGAACCACGTTTTGAGATTGTTGCGCGCGTTCAATATGACTTTCTCGGCTCTTGCCTGAACGGTTTTCATATCAATGCCGACGGGTCCGACGATTGTCACACCGAATTCCGCTGCTCGGCTGGCGACATGCGCGGCTCTAGCGCTCGCGACCAGCGTCTTGGTCGGCATGCATCCGGCATTGACGCAGGTGCCACCGAGGTATTTTCGTTCGATAAGTGCGACCTTGCGACCCTGAGCTGCCATGCGAGCAGCAAGAAAAGGCCCCGCTTGGCCTGCGCCGATGAATATGGCGTCGAATGTCTTCATAACACAGCCCCACGATCAGGAACACGATGGCATCTAAGAGCGCAGCAGGTCGGTCCCGCCCGCAGGCTTTTGTAGCAAACCATGCAAATTGAGTGTGATGTTTCTATGGCTTGTGCCAAGTCTCATGAGATTCAATCCACAATTAGGCGCTTTTTGAGAGGTTCAGCCGCCACTCTTACATCCTTGCCGCGATCGTAGGCAGGCAAGCAGGGCCTACCGGCTCAAAGATCTTGTAGGTCAGGATAAACTCGTGGTGGCCCTGATGCTCCGACTTGGTTGTTACACCGCGCGCCACGTTCTTTATGAGATCTAGTCTTTCGTTACCGACCTCGTCTAGGGTGGCTCGACCCTCCAGGATTCTGCCAGCGTCGACATCCATGTCTCCCGCTAGCTTGCGACAGGTTTCCGGATTGGCGCAGACCTTGATGACTGGCGAGATGGCAGAGCCCGTTGCATCTCTATCGGGATGCCGGTCTTTAAATTGAAGGCTTGGTCAGCATCAGCCATATAATGGCCAATACTGCTGCAAATGCCGGAAAACCAAAAGCAACCCACCAGCGATAGAGACGGTGATAGGCCGACGGCAGCGGTTTTCCTTCAACAACAGCCTGACGCGCTATGTTCCGTAGCCGGATCTGCATCCAGACAACTGGCAGCCAGAATGCACCAACAAAGATGTAGAGCGCCAACGAAAGCCCAACCCAACCGGACAGGACAGGCCATCCTGCTTCACGTGCAAGCAAATAGCCGGTGACTGGCTGGAAAATGGCAGCAGTTGCAGTGAAAACCGTATCAGCCAACACGACGATGCCACCGACATGGGCAATCGACCGCGGGTCTCCTGAGCGATTGGAGATGACCATGAAAAACGCGATACCCGCGCCGGTGCCAAGCAGGACCGTTGCACCGATCACATGCAGAAAACGGAGAATATCATAGGTCATCGCGCCTCCAGCATCATCGCAACGATAGCTGCCAAAACAATAGCTGGAACCACTTTGACCATCGGTCCAAGTGGATCAAGCCACAGATCTGGCGCAACCACCAGACCACCGAAGAGATAGCAGGCCGAAAGCACTATCATTCCGACTGCCGCAATGCGCGTTGCCGAACGCCAAAGGATTCCCAGGCCCAATCCGATATCTGCAAATGCGCCGCCATACACTGTGATGCTTGCCACCCATGCCGGGACGTCATGTCCTTCGAGAACTGCCACAGCACGCATCGGAGATAATAAAGCGAATAGGCCCGACACGCACCAAAACAGCGCAAGCGTGGCGATGGCCAGTGGCAGCATGAAATACATCCGGGCGAAAAGCCGTTCCTGTCGCGTGGACGGCAGACTTCTCAGTGTCGAAACTAGCGAACGACAGGGGTAACCGCCCGCCTCAAGCCACGCGCTCGGATCGCCTCGTATCCCATCGGCAAGCGCCTGTAACGCAGTGCTGCGCATCGGTGATCGCCACCCCAGCCAGCCGAGCAGATCAGCGCACTTCCCCACTGATTTCAGCACCGGTGCGGGCACTTTCGGGCGCAACCACGGAGACGAAAATCCCTGCCATTGCCTGAAGCGGTCAACGAGTTCGGAAAAACTTTGAACTTCGGGTTCGGTGAGATCGGCAATAAGCCCGGATGGCAGTTTTCTCCTCGCCGCTGCCACTACTGCCTCTGTTACATCATCGATATGAACAGTTTGCACCTGAGCATGAGGCAAAACACGCGGCAAAACTAACGGTAAACCAGCAACGCCACGTAAAAGCGCTGTGCCACCGTAGGCATCTGGCGACAAAACAAGCGTTGGACGCAGGATCACGCAATCTCGTCCGCTCCTCACCAGTATTTCGTCGCCGCGCGCTTTTGACCGAAAGAACTCCGTTGATGCTTCAGCTCCAACGCCAGCCGCCGAAATCTGGACAATCCGTAAGGGAATGTCCTTCGTTGCCTCAACCAGACGAGCTACCGTCGCGACGTGGATGGTTTCAAGACCGTCACGCGCGCCGTCTTGCAGTGCTCCGGCAGCGTTTACTACGACATCGACATTGCCCAGCAGCAATCGCCATTCGTGGACCGAGATGGTTGGTATGTCACGGATCAACCATGTCGCGTTTGCATCAGCGGCAAGCGCCGCATGACGCGACCGTCCTACGCCGACAACTTCAAATCCTGCATTCTCCAAAGCTCCCATGCACGCTCTGCCGATGAGCCCGTATCCGCCCAATACGATGGCCTTACGCATCGAAGCCCCCATAGATACACGATGTTCAAGTATTAGCCTCTCAGTATTGTCATGGGCAGTGCGACTGAAACGCGCGTGCCCAGCGGCACCCTCGAACCTAGCTGGACGCCCCGTCCATCCTCACCTAACTTTTGAATGACCTGAACGAGGTCGGAACGAACCCGCTTCGCGGGAAGGCGCGTGCGACTAAGGTAGAAGGCACAGAGCGACCATCGCGCTCTGCATTGAGTGCCGCTCGGAGCGAGCAGAGAATGACGGGTTTTTTCAACAAGGAGCCTGACCGTGCACAACCAACCGAATTCGCCCGCGATCAGCCCGCTTCGTCAACGCCTGATCGACGACATGAACCTGCGCCACTTCGGGGACGAGACTCAACGCAACTATCTGCGCGACATCGGACGACTTGCCAGCTTTCTCGCGAGGCCTCCCGATACCGCGTCCGTGGATGATTTGCGCCGGTTCCAGATATGGCAGCAAAGCGAGGACGTCCCGGTGCCGACGATGAACAGTGTAGTATCGGCGCTGAGATTCTTCTTCAATACCACGATTGATCGCCCTGATCTTGCCCGCCGCCTCGTGCGGCTGGTGCACCCGCGCAATCTCAGTTTGTTCTGCCAAATTCAACGCATGCACGCTGTTGCAAGGATACAAGCCTCCCCTGCGCTGATACAGCGGCCACGCGTGCCCCTCATTCATCGGCCAGCAACGTCTCATGATAGGCCCAGAACTCATCTATAAAACGTTCAGCCAGGCTGTTGTCAGGGCCGTTGCTCCGGCGGATGACCAGAAAGCCAGCATCGACAAAGGTCGTAAAAGGTCGGATCGCCACTCCACGTCCGCGAAAATCCGTTGCTGAGGACGGATCAATGATTGTTATGCCGACACCTTCAGCGACGAGTGTCAGCGCTGTGTGCGAAAGGCGGGTCTCAATGGTGGCCGACCGCGGAATGCGTGCAAGCGCAACCTCTACACGCATGGCAAACAGCGAACCCGGCTCCAGCGTGATCATGCGTTCATTGGCGAGATCCTCCGGGGAAACTTCCGAATAATCTGCAAGACGGTGTCCCAATGGAACCGCAACGACGGCCGGTATCGCTCTCGTTTCGATATCGAAACCGGGTCTGTCGAGCGGACCATCAGCAAAACCGAGATCGACCTGACCAGATGCGACGGCTTCCACCACCAATGCAGAGGGAATGCCATTGAGAGAGGCATGGATATTGGGCCGTTCCTTGAGAAAACGAGCGAGAAAGCGCGGCATGATCCCGTTTGCAAGCGCAGGCATGGCAGCGATCCGCAACATGCCCGCATTCTGACGGCTGATCTCGTCGGCGAAACTCCGGATGCGATTGAGCCCGACATAGGCCCGCTCGACTTCCTGCAACAGTGTCATCGCCGCCTGTGTAGGGATCAGCTGGTTTCCCCGCCGGTTGAAGAGCTTGAGTTTCGTGTCGATCTCAAAATCGCGGATCAGGCGGCTCACCGCTGGCTGAGTGATCGACATTAGTTCCGCTGCAGCCGTCATTTTTCCGGTCAGCATGACAGTTCGGAACGCTTCGACCTGACGCAGGTTCATGCTTCACCATAATATTTGGTTATGCTCTAGGCTTCATTTCTAATTTGACTGTATTGAGCCCCGCTGTCAAACCACACCCATAAACGTATCGGCGCGACGAAAGCACCGGATATAAAAAAGGGAACTAGGCAGTTGGGTGGGGTCAGCGCATATCTGGACTTAATGGGTTTTGCCGAAGACGGCTGGGGCTATGATATGCTCCGGGCCACCGGCATAACACTCGCGGTAGCCTTTTGCGGTTTTGCGGCGGGCGCAGTGTTCGGCATGATTGCCGCTGCCGCGTCATTTTCGTCACAGCGCATTCTCAGAATTGCGGCTGACGGCTATTCGACAGTGCTTCGCGGCATCCCCGATCTTCTGGTCATCTACCTGTTCTATTTCGGCAGCAGTGCGGTGTTGGGCCAGATTGGCGCCTTGTTCGGCGCGCAAGGTTTCGTCAGCGCGCCAATCTTCATCACCGGTGCACTGGCCATCGGTGTGGTTTCGGGCGCTTATCAGGCCGAAGTCTATCGCGGTGCAGTGCTTGCGCTCCCCAAAGGCGAAATCGAAGCTGCCAAAGCCTATGGCATGCCACCACGTCTGCTGTTTCGCCGCATCATGGTTCCGCAGGCGGCACGCTTCGCCATTCCGGGCATCGGTAATGTCTGGCAGCTCGTTTTGAAAGAATCCGCACTGATTTCAGTCGTTGGACTGGTTGAACTGATGCGTCAGGCGCAAATCGGCGCTGGATCGACCCGCAAGCCGTTCACCTTCTTTCTGACCGCGGGGCTACTTTATCTCCTCATCACATTCATATCGGGCTTGCTGTTCAAGAACGCCGAAAAGCGCGCCATGCGCGGCATCCGGAGGGCGGTATGAACTTTCTCGACCTGCCGTTCATGTTCGACAGTTTCTTTCAGCTTTGTCGCGGTATTCCTCTGACGCTGCAACTGATGGCGCTATCAGTTATCAGCGGAGCCGTGCTGGCCACCATACTGGCTACGATGCGTCTGTCGGGCAATCTGATACTGGACCTCATTGCACGAGGTTATATCTTCGTGCTGCGCGGCACCCCGCTGCTCGTGCAACTCTACATTATCTATTACGGCCTCAGCCAGTTTCCAGAACTGCGCAGGAGCTTTCTCTGGCCGTTTCTGCGAGAACCCTATTGGTGCGCGGTGCTGGCTCTTGCACTCAATACGGCTGCCTATAGCGCCGAAATCATTCGTGGCGGCGTTCTGTCGGTTGCGACCGGGCAGATCGAAGCGGCGCGCGCTTATGGCATGAGCGGCTTCACCCTCGTCCGTCGCATTCTGGCCCCGCAAGCGTTGCGACAGATGCTGCCCGCCTATTCGAACGAAGTCATCTTGATGGTGAAGTCCACGGCGCTGGCATCAACCATCACCATGATGGAGGTAACGGGGCTGGCGGCCAAGCTGATTTCCGCCACCTATCGCCCTGTCGAAATCTTCATCTGTGCAGGCGCGATTTATCTCATCTTGAACTTCGTGGTCACCAGAATCTTCAAACTGCTGGAATACCGCCTGTCGGCGGCCCAGCGTCAGCCTGTCATCGTGCATGCCGCCGGAGGAAACTCATAATGCAACGTTTCGAAACGCCTGCGGTCGAGATCAAGAACCTCGAGAAATGTTACGGCGCGCACAAGGTTCTGCATTCAGTTTCCTTGCAGGCCCACCACGGTGAAGTCATCTCCATTCTGGGCGCGTCAGGTTCAGGCAAATCCACTCTGCTGCGCTGCATCAATATGCTGGAAGTGCCGGATGCAGGCAGCGTGGCTATTCACGGCGAGGCATACAAGCTCGACCAACAGTCCGGACGCGCGCCTCGTCCAGCCGATGCGAAACAGGTTCAGCGGCTGCGCGGCCAGGCGACGATGGTGTTTCAGTCGTTCAACCTTTGGTCCCATCTGACTATCCTGGAAAATCTGATCGAAGCGCCTGTGTATGTACAGAAGCGAAACCGGTCAGAGTGCATTGCCGAAGCCGAAGCACTGCTGGAGCGGGTTGGCATAGCCGATAAGCGCAATTTCTATCCAGCGCATCTTTCCGGCGGCCAGCAGCAACGCGCGGCGATTGCCCGCGCGCTAGCGATGCGTCCGAAGATCATGCTGTTCGACGAACCGACCTCCGCGCTCGACCCCGAACTGGTAGCCGAGGTGCTGAAGGTCATGCGCGATCTGGCGGCAGAGGGGCGTACAATGCTGGTCGTGACCCATGAGATGGGCTTCGCCCGCGATGTTTCCAGCCGCGTCGTGTTTCTGCGTCAGGGCGTGATTGAAGAAGAAGGCACGCCCGACGAGGTTTTTGGCAACCCCAAAAGCGAACGGTTCCGGCAATTCATTTCCAAACAAAACGCATGAACCGATCAATCGGTTTTCTAATAGAGGTGAACATATGAAACTGAAAATCGTCCTTTCCGTCCTCGGCGTTCTCGCCGTCGCACCGACCGCGCAGGCCGAAGATGTTGTGCGCATCGCGACCGAAGGTGCTTATGCGCCGTGGAATTTCTCCGGCCCGAACGGTGTGCTGGAAGGCTTCGAGATCGATCTCGCCAAAGACCTTTGCGAGCGCCTGAAAGCGAAATGCGAAATCACCGCTCAGAACTGGGACGGCATCATTCCATCGCTGACCGCTGGCAAGTATGATGCCATCATGGCGGGCATGAGCATCACGCCGAAGCGTGAGGAAGTGATCGCGTTTTCGTCGCCTTATGCGGCAGCCATCAACTCCTTCGCAGTCATGGATGACAGCGACCTCGCCGATTTGCCGGAAAGCGGCAAGCCGCTGAATGTCGATTCCGATGCGGCCAAGCCGGTGCTCGAGGAAATCGCCGCGAAAATCAACGGCAAGACCGTCGGCGTTCAGGGTTCCACAACCGCTTCCGCCTTCATGGAACAGTACTTCAAGGATGGCGCGGACGTACGCGAGTATAAAACCGCGGAGGAACACAATTTCGACCTGACCAGCGGTCGTGTGGATGCGGTCGTCGCCAATGCCACGGTTCTCGCTGCTGCGCTGGAAAAGGACGACATGAAGGGCGCGAAGCTGGCTGGCCCACTGTTTTCGGGCAAGGTCTTCGGCATGATCGGCGTCGGTCTGCGCAAGGAAGATACCACCCTGAAGGGTCGCTTCGATACAGCCATTCAGGCCGCGATTGCCGACGGCACGGTGAAGAAGCTTTCCCAGAAGTGGTTCAAGGTGGACGTTAGCCCGCAAAACTGAGCCAACACAATCGGGCCAGACCCTCATCTGGCCCACCCCTGACAACGCTGTGACAACAGATTGAACTTACGAATGCGCAGATTGCCGGATCAGAACATAGTCATTATCGGAGCGGGACTGGTTGGCTCTGCCATCGCCTGGGGTCTCGCCCGATCCGGTCTGCGTCCAATGCTTCTCGATGGAGAAGACCTATCCCTGCGCGCATCCCGTGCCAACTTCGCGCTCATCTGGGTACAGGGCAAAGGCGTAGGCGCACCGCACTATGCCCGTTGGACAATGCAATCTGCACGCCTGTGGCCCGCTTTTGCAGATGAATTGCGGGATATCACCGGACTTGATGTGGCGTTGAAGCAGACGGGTGCCTTTACCTTCTGCCTCGACGAGCGCGAGCTTCAAATGTTTGCCGAAGACGTCGCGACAGTGGCGCGGGAACTTGGCGATGACGCCCCCGAACATGTCGTGCTCGACCATCAGGAAACGGCCAAAATGGTTCCCTCCATCGGTCGAGATGTGATCGGCTCGATCTATTCGCCGATGGACGGCGACGTGAATTCGCTACGCCTGTTTCGCGCATTGCATACGGGCATGATCAAACTCGGCGCTGCCTACGAACCGCATTGCGAAGTCTCGTCCATCACCCCGCAAAACGGCGGCTTTCTCCTAAGTGGCGCATGGGGTGAGGTCTTCACCGAGCGCGTCATTCTTGCTGCGGGCAACGGCAATGCAGAGCTTGCCAAGAGTGTCGGTCTTGATACGCCGGTTGTGCGCAGCAAAGGCCAAATTCTTGTAACGGAGAAATGCGCGCCCTTCTTCCCCTATACAGCGGCCACGCTGCGGCAAGCGGATGAAGGCGGCGTCATGATCGGCGACAGTCAGGAAACCCACACGGACCGGATCGCCACCAATCAGGACATCAGCGCGGTTCTGGCCAACAGAGCAGTGCGGACATTCCCACATCTGGCCGAGGTCAATGTCATTCGCAGTTGGGCCGGGTTTCGGGTCAAGACACCGGACGGCCTGCCGATCTACGAACAATCCGAAAGCCACCCGGGCGCTTACGCCGTCATGTGCCATTCCGGCGTCACGCTTGCAGCCAACCATGCCCTGATCGTGGCGCAGGAAATAGCAGCCGATGCCAAACAACTTGCTGGTGAGGCGTTCTCAGGCCGGAGGTTTCATGTCTCCTAAAATGTTCCTTAAAACTGAGACACCAGAGGAAACCGTGACGATCACATTCGATGCGCGTACCTTGACGGTACCTGCCAATGTAACTGTCGCCGCAGCGCTGCTTGGAGAGGGTATCAACCGGCTCAGAAACAGCGTCGTTGGTGATCAACCGCGAGCGCCCTATTGCCTGATGGGCATCTGCTTTGAATGTCTGGTCACCATTGATAGCGTTCAGAACCGCCAGGCTTGCATGACGCTTGTGGCCAATGGAATGATCATTTCTTCCCAGACCGGTGCGCGTCGGGTGGAACCATGACGACAATGCTCAAGAGAGTTTCCAGTATTCATGCGCTCAATGCGTTTTATGACCTCGCCATTATCGGCGCGGGACCAGCAGGCATGTCGGCAGCCGCAGAGGCAAGCGCCGCTGGCGCTAATGTGGTTCTGTTCGATGAGAACCCTGCCGCCGGCGGCCAGATTTACCGTGGCATCGAACACAATACGACTGCCCGCAGGCCGTTTCTCGGCACCGAATACTGGCGGGGCAAAGAAGTCCTGAAAGCGTTTATCGCCAGCAATGCCCCCTATGTGCCGCAGGCCCTCGTCTGGAGTGTGGAACCACAGGATGGCGACAACAACGGCGTTGATCTGCGCGTATCGGTAAGCGGCAAGAGCGGGATTGTTTCAGCGCGCCGCGTGATCTTCGCGACCGGTGCGATGGAGCGCCCGATGCCTGTCAGGGGCTGGACATTGCCGGGTGTTATGACCATCGGCGCAGCACAGATTGCGTTGAAGGCTTCCGGCCTCCTGCCCAACGGAAATGTGGTTCTGGCGGGAACCGGCCCGCTGCTCTACATGTTCGCCGCGCAGCTGTTGCAGGCGGGCGGCAAGGTTACCGCACTGCTCGATACGACGCCCGGCGCAAATTACGCGAAAGCTGTGCCGAACCTGCTCTCATTCCTTTTCTCCACCTATGCCTTGAAGGGGCTTTCCCTGCTTTTGAAGGTGCGCAAGTCGGTACCGGTTTATTCCGGTGTCACCGATATCGCCATTGAGGGAAAAGACGAAGCTGAAGCGATCTGCTTTTCGGCCAAAGGCAAAACGCACAAGCTTGCTGTCGATAGCGTCTTCCTGCATCAGGGTGTGATCCCCAACAACAATCTCGCCAATGCTTCGGGCTGCGCTCTGATTTGGAACGATGGCCAGAAATGCTTTCAGCCGCAACTCGACGGCAACGGGCGTTCGTCCATACCGGCCATCTATATTGCTGGTGACGGCAGCGGCATTGGCGGTGCATTGGTTGCCGAGCAGAGCGGGCGTATCGCTGCGCTCGCGGCTTGTCAGGATATCTTTCCAGCGCTGGCAACAGCGTTGGCGTCAAAAATCGTAAAGCTGCAGGCGCAAGCGCGACGCGTCGAACGCGGGCGATCCTTTATCGACGCGCTTTATCTGCCTGCACAAGCATTTCGCGCACCTTTGAATCGGGACACGATTGTCTGTCGTTGCGAAGAAGTGACTACAGGCGCAATCCGCGATGCAGCCGCCTGCGGTATTGCTGGTCCCAACCAGCTTAAAACCATGTTGCGCTGCGGTATGGGTCCCTGTCAGGGTCGCATGTGCAGTTCCACCGTCACGGAAATATTGGCCGAGGTGCAAAACCGTGCACCTCAAACGGTCGGTTTCTATCGTCTGCGCGCTCCGGTGAAACCGGTGCCGCTCTGCGAAATCGCAGCACTGCCTCAAACCCCCGATGCTGTTTTCGCCGTCACCGGCGAACAACCGGATAACTCCCCAACCATCTGAAAGGATTGAACTATGGATGAGCGTTTCATTCAGACGCCGATTATGCATCGCGTCGTCGAACACAATGGCATTGTCTATGTCGGTGGAACCACCTGTGATGACGAAAGCCTGGATATGGCCGGTCAGACCAGCGAAATCCTCGCCAAGCTCGACAGCTATCTGGCGCAGGCAGGCACGGACAAGACCAAGCTTCTGGCAGCAACCATCTTCGTAACGGATCTCAACAAGAAGCCTGAAATGGATAAGGTCTGGAAGGAATGGATTGATCCTTCGCTGCTGCCAACCCGTGCAACTGTTGGCGTTGCCGATCTGGGTGGTGATACGCTGATAGAGATTGTGGTTTCCGCTTACAAGTAATCAATACCAAACATCTGCAAAATCCGACAACCCCCTGAATAACAACAGGGGATTGTCGTGCAGCATATCCCACTTCGGTAGCAACCTGTACTCCATCGGAAATAAATTCCGCTCTAACCGTTAATTCAGTCAAGTAAACGAACGGTCTAAATCCGATATCTCTTCCAACTTGTATAGTGACACGACCCTACTGGACGCCCCTTTTCGGATTTTCACCCACAGCACCCGAGCGACCGGCATGAAGGTGCTAAGCAGGCAATCGCGGCTTTGATTGCCAGTCAGAATCCGCCAAATGGCCAACCGCTGATAATGCAACTGCGCGGCCTACGGATGCGAAGGCATCATTAAGCATCATATGTATGTGAAGCGCCGGATAAGAGTACCCGGCGCGGCCACCAAACGTGCCTTATTTCGCGTCCACGATTTCTTTTGGAAGCGGTGTACCATGATACTTTTGGTAGATCTCGTTTAACTTGCCATTTTGGAGGTTTGCCACAATCCATTCGTCAAGTTTGGCGAGCAATTCAGGTTCATTCTTATTCACACCAATTGCAAGGTTCAAAACGCGGATCGTTATCTTCGGCTCGAAAGCCAATGTTGAATTCTTGTCGTGAATCTGTTTCACGAGCGTGGCTGATGTCGCAATCGCCTTGGCCTGACCTGACACAGCTGCCGTAACCATCGTCGCGTCATCGTCGTAGCGGGTGACAGTAAAACCATGCTCGCCTGCGAGCTTCGTCAGTTCACTATCCTGTGTCGTACCACGTGTTACGGTTACTGATTGTCCCTTCAGATCTGCCCAATCCTTGATCGGAGATGCTGCCGGGGCGGCAATTACCGAGACCAGTCCCGCATATGGCTTCGAAAAATCTATGACCTGTGCTCGCTCCGGGGTTACCGACAGCGTTGAGATGACGATGTCAGCCTTGTTCGTTTGGAGGTTCGGAATACGCGTGGCGCCCGTTGTCTGAATGAACTCCAGCTCAACACCCCAGTCCTTTGCGAGAAGCTGCGCGGTTTCAACATCGGAACCCACGGGTTTGAGATTGGCATCAAGCATGCCGGACGGCGGAATTGCCAAGTCCGTCGACACCCGAATTTTCTTTGCTGCGATGATGTCGGCGTATGTATCGGCCATGGCCGGAACGCCTTGAGCAGTCAGCATCGCCCCTACGATGCCTAATACGAGAAACCTCTTCAACATTACATTCTCCTCCATTTTGTTTTATCTCATAGATCGTGGCTCAAGAAGTCCTCGAGCTCCAATGTCATGGGTGCATTCAAGATCGATGCGTCCCCCTCCTCGTGAACGAGCCCGCGGTGCATGAAGATCACACGATCGGCGACCTTGCGTGCGAAGTTCATTTCGTGGGTAACCATGATCATCGTCATCCCGCTTTCTGCGAGTTTTTCGATCACTCGTAGCACCTCTCCGGTCAGTTTTGGGTCGAGGGCGGAAGTGACCTCATCGAATAGCATCACTTTCGGTTCCATCGCGAGCGATCGCGCGATAGCGCCTCGCTGCTGCTGTCCGCCCGATAATTGCTCGGGATAGTGGTTAGCCTTCTCATCGAGCCCGACGCGTTCGAGCGCAGCCCGCGCCATTTCGCGCGCCTCATCCTTCGGGATTTTCTTCACCGAGCGCGGCGCAAGCATGACGTTCTCTTCGATCGTGAGATGTGGGAAAAGGTTGTAGCTTTGAAACACGATGCCGACGTCAAGGCGGAGTTTGTGGAGATCAAGCTTTGGGTCATGAACCTTGTGGTTGGCCACGATGATCTCACCGCTATCGATCACTTCGAGACGATCGACGCATCGCAGCGCGGTACTCTTTCCGGAGCCGCTTGCACCGATCAGTGCCGCGACCTGCCCCTTCTCTACGGAAAAACTTACTCCCTGAAGGACGGGAACCGCGCCGAAGCTCTTCTTGACTTGATTTAGTGCGATCATGACCATGATCACCCTCCCTGGATTGCTGTACCCTGTGCTTCCGGCTCTTTTCGAATGCGCCGTCTCGGCCCCATGTTCTCAAGCCGTTGGCTGAATGCTGACAGAGGGAAGCAAAGGCAGAAATAGAGGGCGGCAACGATAAGATAGATGAGAAAGGGCTCGAAAATCGAGTTGTTGATAAGCTGCCCCGCTCTCGTCAGTTCAACGAAACCGACGACCGATGCGAGCGACGTGTTCTTGACGATCTGAACACTGAAGCCAACGGTTGGTGGGGTTGCGATCCGAACCGCCTGTGGAAGGATCACTTTGAACATGCGCTGTGTTCGAGAAAGCGCAAGGCACTCAGCCCCCTCCCACTGCGCCTTTGGTACTGATTCCAAGCAACCCCGCCAAATCTCTCCAAGGTAGGCGCTGACATAGATTGTCAGTGAGATGCCGGCTGCAAACAATGGCGTGATCGACAACCCAAGTGTCGGCAGTCCGAAGTAGATGATGAACATGATGACCAAGAGCGGCGTGCCCTGGATGAGCTGGACATAGGTCGCCGCAATGAGGCGGAGTGCACGCGATGGCGTGATACGACCGAGCGCAACGATGAAGCCAACAATTCCTCCTCCGATAAATGCCATTCCGGTAAGGATGACGGTCCAAAGAGCGCCTTCGAGAAGGAACATCAGATGGTTGTGGTTGAATGCGGTGGTCACTGCTCGCCTCCCTTACAACGGCGTCCCGAGCCTGCGGCGGCGCGGGAAAAATGCCATGCCCAGCCCCCAGAAAAGCGCTCGCATCCCGAGGGAAAGGAAGAGGTAGATGACTGCGATGACGAGATAGGTTTCAAACGGTCGGTAGGTTTCCGACTGGATGAAGTTGCCGGCAGCGGTGAGTTCTTCGGCAGAAATCTGGGAGGTCACCGAGGAAGCAAGCATCAGCAGGATGAACTGACTTGTGAGGGCTGGATAAACCCGCTCCATCGCAGGACGAAGCCCCACATGCCAGTAAAGCTGCGTTGAAGACAGGCCCAGACACTCCCCCGCTTCCCATTGCCCCTTCTGGATAGAATCAAACCCTGCGCGCATGATCTCGGCGGTATAGGCTCCGACATTGACTGTCAGAGCTACGACGGCCACGAAAATTGCGCCGAACGAATACCCAAGGCTGGACAGGCCGAAATAGATCACAAATATCTGGACGAGGAACGGCGTATTACGAATGCTTTCGACATATGTGGTGGCAAACCTGCGCAACACCGGTCCGCCGGATCGGCGCGCTATCGCACATGCTGTCCCAATAATGAAGCCGGTCACTGTCGTGATCAGGGCCAATTGCGCCGTCAGCGCCATGCCATCGACCAGCATTTGCCAGCGGAGGAGGACGACTGAGAAATCGAAGGTCATGGTCTGACTGCCATGTGTCGCGGCAGGTTCTGTCCCGTCATCCGGTCATAGACCCTGAAAAGCGCTTGGTTGCCGTTCGATCCTTCGCCATGCGCCCTCGCCTCGACATATTGCGAGGTGACAAGCGACGTAGCAGGAAGCGGAACATCCTTCTGTCCCGCCATTTCCAGGACAAGTCGGAGGTCTTTGAGCATCAGGTCGATGCGGAACCCAGCGCTGGCATCTCCAGCGATCATCGCCGGACCGAGCTTGTCGAGCATCCAGGAGGAAGCTGACCCGCCGAGCAGGACATCTCGCATCTGATCAAGATCGACGCCGCTGGCACGACCGAGAGCAAGAGCCTCGCAGACTGCCTGGATGTTGACCGCGCAGACGAGCTGGTTGCAAAGCTTCACGGTCTGGCCAGCGCCCGGGGCCCCGACATGCGTCACGGTCGCACCCATGACTTTGAACACCTTTTCGGCGCGTTCGAAAGCAGCCCGCTCGCCTCCGACCATGATCGATAATGCAGCGTTCTTTGCACCAATCGGCCCCCCCGAAACCGGGCCGTCGAGCATGAAGATGGATTTGGCAGCCAAAGCCGAAGCCATGGCCCGTGTAGCCTCCGGTGAAATCGTACTCATGTCGATGTAAATTCCCCCACCAGGCATGTGATCGATTATGCCGTCCCGATATACGACTTCTTCAACCTGAGGCGTGTTGGGAAGCATCGAGATTACGATCTGTGCATCGCATACCGCGGTGGCGACACTATCCGAAGCAATGCCCCCCTGCTTTGCAAGTGCTGAGACAGCATCTGACGAAATGTCATAGATTTTCACCGGATAACCAGCCGTGATGAGATGACGGACCATCTCCCGACCCATCACGCCGAGCCCGATGAACGCGATCTTTGGAAAGTTGCTAGTCCCCATGTCTGCTCTCCAGTCTTTCGGTCACGCGACTGAATGCGCATTTTCCAACGCGGAAAGTTTTTCGACACGGCGGACGAAATCTTCGTTGCGGTCGAACCGAGCGTTCAGATAGGACACGACCAAGTCGCGAGCGAGCCATGACCCGACGATTTTTGCGCCGATGCACATGACATTCACGTCATCATGCTCCACGCTCTGGTGCGCGGAATGGACGTCGTGGCAGACGGCTGCGCGGATGCCGTTGATCTTGTTTGCCGCGATGGCGGCGCCAACGCCAGTCCCGCAAACAAGAACGCCACGTTCGGCAGAACCATCCCGCACCTTCTTGCAGAGCAGGCCTGCTATGTCAGGGAAATCGACAGGATCCGGCGTGAAGCTACCAATGTCTTCCACCTGATGACCGAGCTCTTTGAGAACCTCAATCACGTCAGCTTTCAACGGAAAGCCCGCATGGTCGCTTCCAACGACAATATTCATGAATATCCTCCCTGATGAATGAATGAACTAGTCTGAAACACTGGTTCCCTTTGCCAGTTCGTACAGACTCGCCCGGCGCCGAAAATCGGCTCCGATTTCGAAGTGCTGATGCAGCAGATCATCGGCTTGAACGCGATCGCGGGCGGCAAGGGCCTCGAGGATCAATCGATGATGATCAATCAGGAACTCCTCGATTCCTTCGACTTGAATTATCTTCTCGCGGCGTTCCAGGTGCGAGCGCATCATGAGCTGCGATATCGAGGCATAGATCGTGACCAGCGTCGGCGAGTGTGACGCAGTGACGATTGCCTCGTGGAATTTGAAGTCTGCAGTGCCGCCCGCATCCGGATTCTCTATCGTCTCGATGATTTGCCGCAACGCAATTGCGATATTCGCAAAATCCTGTTCTGTCGCTCGCTGACACGCCAGACGGACGGCGTGGTGCTCGATGGCCTTTCTGGCCTCCATGATGTCACTCGTGATATCCGAGCCATGTGCGAGCATGAAGCTAAATACATCGCCCAGTGCCGATGCGTCCGGCCTTTTAACAATCGTGCCGACGCCATGCCTGATCTCAACGGCGCCGATCATGGAAAGCGCGCGAAGGGCTTCCCTGAGCACAGGCCGGCTGACGTTAAGCATGGCTGCGAGTTCTCGCTCAGGCAAAAGGCAATCGCCAGCCTTCAATTCCCCAGACAGCAACTGGTCGCGAAGGAATGCAGAGACACGGTTATGTGCACCAGCTTCCTGCGTTTCGCGTCGGATTGATTTCTTTTCTGTCATCGCGTGTCCAAACCGTGGTCTTACCACTAATCTATCCACAGCTATCATACTGTCAAGCAGCTTGGATCGAATTTCTGCTAAACCACTGTTCCAGATATCGTTTGGTTGACGCCGCCAAGCCACAGGAGTCAGCTAAAAAGACACCTGGACTACACTTAACCTAGATTTCGGAGCCACTGCTTACAGGTATTCGGCGCGTATAGTTGCCGAATAGGAGTCTGCAGTCGTAAGCTATACGCCTGAATCTCGTGTTCCGACGACACTGCTCAAAAATTGCCGGGCGTGCATCCTATCCGCACTTAGTTTTGAATGACCGGATTGGGGCCGTGTGCGGACTGGCAGGTTTGAGGCGGGCGGATCGGAAAGCCGCCCGTACAAGGGCGCTTAACGTGCGAAAGTCTCTTGCAGGGAACGGCCATCCAGTTTGTATTTCGATGATTGATATGCAAGTGGACTAGCCTCATGTTGGGGGCTTAATTCTCCATAGATTTTGCTTTTTTGCATAATGCGCCGAGGTAGGATTTGGCTGGGAATAGAACGATAAAATTTACCGCTATAACGCGCGCTGGATACGAGTACCAAGACCTAGTCGGCATCGAAATGCTCATTCGGCATTATCGTGATCCAGCTTTATTCGAGTGGGTGCAACTTGAATCCGACGATCCGAGCGTCAGATCGCTCGACGACGTCGTGGCCAAGCGCATGGATGGGTCAGTTGAATACGTTCAAGTCAAGTTTACTGTAGATCCTACTGAATATGCACTCGATTGGGACTACCTCCTTTCGAAGAAAGCAAAAGGCACAAGCATGTTGGCCAAGTGGGCGAAGTCGTTCGCTCGCGCGAAGGCAAACGGACCCGTTCACAGCGCACAGCTAAAGACCAATCGTATTCCTTCTCCCGATTTTGCGGGTTGCATGAACGGCCCGCGCATCGATCTTGCGAAAGTGCCTACAACTACTCTTGCATTAGTCGAAGCCGAGTGCGGAGGCGCATCGGCGGCTGCTGACTTCTTCGATGTGTTCGCCTTCGATACTAGCCTTCCCGACTTAGACCGTTACGAAGCTCAACTGCGCGATCACCTCGTTCCGACCGACACTGATTCCGCCGGCTGGCTACTATTGCGAAATGAGGTCACACGCTGGGCCATTTTGCAGCGCGAACCTCCACCAGACGGCAAGATCCTAAGAGAGCATGTCGTTAGGCTAATTTCGAAGAAGAGGCCGCGTCCGCTTCGGCAGGACTTCTTCGTGCCCGAAGGGTACGAGCCGCCAAGCCCGACCTTCGACAACGACCTGCGAAAACGCGTTGCAGATCCTGCCACTCCGCTGACAGTTTTGTGGGGCACGCCGGGCCGCGGAAAAAGCACGTACCTGAGCTATCTCTCGCAGGAATTGCACACCGCCGGCGAAGCGGTCATTCGGCACCATTACTTCTTATCGGCGGAAGACTCGAGTGCAAACCGTACCTCATACACCGATATAGCGATGTCGCTGTACGAGCAGCTTCTCAGCCGGTATCCCGAATCTACGGCTGGCGTGACAGAGGATCCGAACAATCTAAGGCAAGGTCTTGCGACCGCTGCCGATAACCTGGCCCGCGAAGGTAAGCGTCTATATCTTATCGTTGACGGTCTCGACCACGTTTATCGCGACACGCACCGCACTGATCAACTAAATCATCTTTTCAACGCTCTGTTTCCGCTGCCCGACAATCTCGCGTTGATCGTCGGAACGCAGCGGGTTGCAGACGACCAGCTTCCTTCGAAGCTGTTGCTCAACGCCACGCCACCCGACTGGATTGATATCCCCAGGATGGATGAAGTTGCCGTCCGGCGTTGGCTCGAGACGCAAGATGGATCCCGGCCGATCGCCGTTCGTTGGAGCGACCGCCGCGCGGAAGAGATCGGCAAGATCGGCGCGGCACTTTTCAAAATCAGCCAGGGTCACCCTCTTCATCTAATATATGCTTTCGAAGGACTTGTTCGGTCCGGAGAACCATTGGACGAAGAGGTCGTCTTGGCGCTACCCCCTTGTCCGGACGGAGATATCCGCACCTATTACAAGAGTCTGTGGATCCGGATCGGTGAACGATCGCGCGCCGTTTTACATGCGCTCGCAGGATCCGACTTTTTCTGGCCAAGCGTGGGCATCCGTCAGTGTATAGGCGAATTCGGCGAGATCGCCTTTCTGCTGGAGCCGCACAACTCGGGAATAATTCCCTTCCATGGAAGTATCTTTGCCTGGGTTCGAGAGCGCGACGATCACAAAGAAAGCTACGAAGTCCTTTTGCCGAAAATCGTCGCGTGGCTCGAGAAAGACGCCCCCGAGTACTGGAGATGGGGATGGCTTTGGCTCACACAGGCTCGTGCGGGAAACACAACCCCTCTTCTGACAGGCACCACTAGAGCTTGGGCAGTAAACTCGCTCGCTTGCGGCTGGCCTGAAACGCAGATTCAAAACATCTTGGCCGCGGCAGAAGCGGTGACGTTTGCAGCCTTCGATTTTGCAGCAACCGTTCGCCTGCGCTCGCTAAAAACGCGCGTGAGCAACGTCCGCGAATACCAGGCCTGGGACTTCGGGGCTTTTAGAGGGGCCGCCTTGTCGATTGCGGATAATCGGCAACAGTCGCTCAACCTTTTGGATAACTTGGAGGAGCTAACCAACGAAGAATTGGCAGCGCTCGCTCGTCACGGTCCCGGAGCTCTGCGCAATGAGCTTGTCGAAGGCTGTTTTACGGAGCTGATCCGGCGAATAAATACGTGGATCGTGCTTCGTCATCGTCCCTTTGACGATTTCGAAAAGCTCACGAGGGCATTTCTCGAAGTCGCTGCGCTCGCCGGCGCAGAACGCGTGCCGCGGGTGATGAAGTTCATTCGCGGCTACAAGAAGCCCGAACCCTACGTCGCTCGATACGTAGAACTGCTGGCGCGAGTGCATAACCTGGAAGCTCTGAGCGATGTCGGCGACTCCTTGGAGGGCGCTAGATGGGCAGCGCTCAGACGAAAAATCCAAGAGCACATTCTTCGGTCCGCATTGTTCGTCGGCGCCGACCCCCTGCAAATGATAAAGAAGGGCCGCTTTAAGCAATCTCCCTTCGTCGCGGGAATGCTATCCTACAAGGCTCCGACACATAAGTGCGAAGTCGAGATCCCGCCTCCTCCGGCGGATCCGCTTCGCGAGCGTTCTACACCCGCTGACAACGTCGATCTACAAAGGCTCTACATTGACTTTTTCTGGAGCGCGCTTCGCGACGAGATTGCCTCGCCGGGGGGACCGTTCACTTACCCTGGTCTCACACGCGGTGGCTTAGGGTTCATAGATACGGCGCTGGACTGCCTCGAGGATTGCGCCAAAAGTCTCGTCTCCGGCGCGATGCCATGGACCTTTTCGACGCCATTCTTAATGGCTGCAGACGTTCCGAACATACCGTTCGCGGGTCGAACCGAGTCGGTCCATGCTCACTATCTAGGTTTTCGGAGTGCTCTCAATGTAATCGCCTTGGATGTGCATCTTGCGGGCCTACCCGATAAGAACTTTCCCGGCATACCTCCGGACGAGCTCGCGGCTGCGCGCGGCTCGGTGCACTGGATCGACGAAGTCTGGATCGATGTGAATGCAGAAGATCGCATCCGCTATCTCAGCGCAGAAGCGGCTGACGACCTTCTAGAAGAGTTGACTCAAAATCTCTCGGAAACTTTGTCCGAGTTCAACGAGAGGGCGGATCGGTGGACCAAGTACGCCTCACTATCGCATCTCTATAGGGTGGGCGATCCAGGATTGCTAATGCAACGAGCGTCGTCGTGCTTGCTTGGATATGGATACCGTAAGGATCTTTTTGCCTTCGAAGTCCTGCATAGCGTTCGAGACATGCACGCACACGATCCGAGCGAAACCGAACGCTGGATTGGGACGCTCGCCCCGATTGTCGATGCCATAGTCGACTTCACGGACGGCGACGAAACAAGGCATGCGCGTAGCGAGATCATCGACGTCGTCGCGAAAACGCAGCCGCACTTGCTGCCGAAATTCTATGTGCATCACCTCGATGCCGACGAATGGTATTTGGCCGACAAGAGCCTCGAGAGCTTCATTGATATCGCCGACCTGGAGGGTCCTGAAGCGGCTGCGCTCGCAGGGACGTTGCTCGATCCTGGAACGCTCGACGAACTTAGCAAGCGCGCACAAACGTCCGCCACGGCGCAAGCGCTTCTGGAGCGGCAAACGGCGTTTCTAGGCGGTTTACACACCCCCCGGGAGCGGAGCTATTCGACACCTGACAGAGAGCTGACACCTGAAGAGAAAAAGGTAACGGAGCAGGATCCAACCGCATTCGCTTCGAACGATTTCGCAGGGATAGCCAATGCCGTGGGCGAGCTGCATTTTCACTATTCCAAGAAGAAGGATTTTCTTTCCCGCTGGCTTCGCCATTGGCATGCCAAGGGTAAGTCTCGAGACGCCCTTGCGTCGATAAAGGCATATTTCGACGCGGGGAAAAGGACGTATGGCCTCGATGAATTGCTCGACGTTGCCTTCGAGGTGAGCTTGGAGGTCGAAGGCAAGGATGCCGCTTACCCCTGGCTGGTCCTAGCTCATACACGCCGTCATGGGTGGTCGAGCCACTACACTTCCGATGAGGAAGTTGAGGCCCGTCTCAAGACAGCCGCGCGCGTTTATCCGGACCGCTGGAAGGACTTCATTCGCGACACATCGGCGCCGGAGGAATATTTCGCTAGGCGCGGCGCCAGTTTCTCGATAGGTTTTCACCATTTAGTCCGTTATCTGCTGGTCGCCGGGCAAATAGCCGAGGCGATGAAAGTTACGGCTGCATTCGTTTCGACTTTCAAAGAGGAGACCGAAGACCAGCCTATCCCGGAGGCAACATGGCTTCGGTAACGGCACGCCACACTATGGCTATCCTCATGCAGCGGCTAAAATGGCCGGTGCCGATGGTGCGATGGCGAGCGGCCCGCGAGATTAGAGGATTGCTCCAGTCGGACAAGACGCGTGCCGACATGACGGCGGAGCTCTTGAACTTCCTGGATCTTTGCACGACGGAATCGGACGTATGCTCGGTATTGTGCTTGCTTTTCCTAACCGAGAGCAAAGCCCGGCCGAGTCGAGACGAGGTCGTCGAAAGGGTAAAATGCCCATCGATCCTCGCCGACATACTTATTGAGAAAACGTTCGGACCCGGTGCCAAGCTCGGCGGCTGGGAGAGCGCTCACTCCGGCGAAGCGCCCGGCTGGTTCGAGCCGGACAAGTATTTTCTTGATCACAAAGGGGCGCATATCCCACCCACGTTTTACAACGAGCTGGGAAAAATCGAGCGCTCGACCGGCCTGCCTCTCAGACACCAATGGGCGTGGGAGTGGCACAATCTACGCGAAAGACTTGGAACCCGTCTTACGTCGTATGCGCATTATTTCGACGAATACGGCGAGACTCAGTCCGGTGTGAAGGGACAGTATCTGCAACGGCAAACGGAAATCTTTCGCTCCGCGCATATTCGCACCTTCGCATTCGCAGTTTCCGAATGGGGCATGCCGCTAAGGCTGGCAGGCGATTACATGCTTGAGCATATTCCAGCAGTCGGGGGAATATTCGATCTTGATCCAAACCCAAAGCCCGAAGCCCTGCGCGACCTACCTAAAAAGGCTTCTGCAGACGGAAGCGATCTGGAGGGCGTGCTGGCCGAGTGGGTCGAAGCTAACCGAAACGTCGAGATGCCTGCCGTGTCTTTCAAGACTCCGACTCCTTTAGACCTGGCTAAGTACGGCGACGTAACCGTTGGCGCTTATTTCGTTTCCCCCGGTTTCGAGATGAGAGAAGACCACGGACCGTTTGAACCGATGGACTTCACGCTCATAACGAACTCGCTAACAATCGACGGTGTGGTGCGAGACGTCAACGCCGATGACATGAAGCGCGACGGAAAGGCCGGTTGGTGTGTGCCAGTATGCTCGTCGCTTTTTCCGATGCCATACGGGTTCTGGAGTTCTGACTACTTTGCTATAGGCCTCCCCCTCGTGACGCCGTATTGCCTCAACGAGGAAGCTATTATCCAGGCGAAGGCTGGAGCCTTGGAGCTTACGTCAAGGGACGCGATACTCTCACGGACGCGCATTTGGAATGACGTATGGACGCCTTCGTATGTCGGTGGAGGACATACGCGTTGTGGAGCAATCGCGGAACTTGAGAAGGCAAAATTCAAGGACCTTCCGCATCGCGCCCCTGATGGATCGAAGCTCGCTTGGTACATTGAAACCCGCATTTGGAAGCGGGCAACTGGGCACGGAGAATACGCGATGGAGAAGCGACGCGCGCTGATTATGGACGATGTGGTCTAGCTGTATTCGGCTCATCTTCATTACCTTGCGATGGGGTCAAATCAAGTGGGGGCGCGAAGTGAGCGATTGGAAACGCCGTCCGCTTGTGGGCGTCGCGTTCCGGACGCGACAACCCGTGAAGCGGACCGTCGGCTTTTAGTCCTTCGAAGAGGAAGCGCGAACGTCCAAATTGAAAGCGCAAAGCAGTCAATATCCGCCGAGCCCTGAAACAGACAAGCGTTTTCTGACAAGCTTTCAAGAATCGCCAAGTCGAAATGAAACTTGCAGAGGTTGAACATTTTTTGGGAGGGAAACGGCGACCAATAATCGCCGGGCCTCATATTGTTCTGCGGCTTATCATCTGAACCCTAGACCGAGTCCCGGTAGTCCTCTTGATATACGTTCTACAAAACTGGTCCTTCAGGCTTATGCTGCGGTGACCAATTCATCCAGCCAATCTTGGTCGATGATAAGCGCATCAACGCAATTGAAAGACTGTCAAGTTTTGCTCCGTTGCACCAAGCGAAAAGCGTCGCTTTAATCAGAGGCATCCAAAAGCTCTTTCCGCACGTCAAGCAAACCGTATCCTTTGATACCGCGTTTGATCAAACTACCCCGGAAGTCATTCGCCGTTTCGCGCTTCCGCGTGAATTCCACGAGCGTGATTTAAAGCGATATGGCTTTCATGGCCTCTCCTATAAGTCGATAATCGGCAGTTTTCCCAGAAACAGCCACAGCTTGCTGTTGGAAGGATCGTAGTCGCACATTTAGGCAGCGGAACCAATCTTTGCGCCATCAAGGCCGGCAAAAGCATCGATACAAGCATGAGCTTCCCAACACTGGACGGTATTCCGATGGCAACCCGCTGCGGGGCACTCGATCCGGGCTTGCTTCTTTATTTTCTGCAACAAGAGAACATGCTTCCAGACGCGCTATCAGATTTGCACTATCATCGCTCGGGCCTTTTCGAACTTTCGGGAATAAGCGGTGATACGCGCGATCTCCTTGAATGCAACACACCACAGGCCTGTGAGGCTCTTGAAGTATTCACTCTGCGTATAGCTGGTGAAATTGCCCGTCTTGCTTCCACTCTTGGCGGTCTCGACTCACTCATTTTCACTGCCGGAATTGGGGAACATCAGCCAGAAATTCGCGCTTTGGTTTGCCGACGCCTCTCTTGGCTTGGCATCCAACTCGACACCAGCGCCAATTCTCGAAAACCTCCGCCGCCTAACGGAGCCGGATATCGCTACCGATGCGAGGCGGCTCTAGCGGTGCCACCGCCGTCAATGCGCATCCAAAATCGCGCTTACGCATCATCCGCACGGTATTTGCGATGAGCATTTTGATCAGATTTTCACAACCCACTGTCCTGTCCTTTTTGCTTATCATGGCTATCCTTATCTAATTCACAGGCTTATTTATAAGCCCGCCAACCACCCTAACGTCCACGTGCAAAGCTTCATCGAAAAGGGGGCAACGACAACGCCTTTCGATATGGCAGTTCTCAACAAACTGGACCGCTTTCATCTGGCGATTGAGGCGATAAGACGTCTGCCATTAAATAACGAGGTAGCGCTACCTCTGATTGCCAACTTCGAGGAAAAACTGACATTGCATAAGAAATACGTTTGCGAGCATGGCGAGGACATGCCGGAAATCAGAGATTGGAAATGGCCTTACACCAGATGAACCAATCATCCTCAAAACGGCCCACGGAAGCAGCAAAGAACGATTAAATCCTCTGGCTCCTTAAGAACGGAGACAAACTGTTCTGAAGCTGCTTCTGCATCCGCGAGTATGTTGGAATAAACGTACGCGGCAAAAATAAAGCCTATCAGGTTGATAGAGTTGAAAAGCGTTGGTTGCATCTATTATAGTGGTTCTAAGCAGTTCTTCACTGAACGAATGTTGGCCAAGCATACGCTCTTAAAGGAGACTAGAATGTTCAAACATATTCTTATTGCGACGGATGGCTCCGAACTTGCAGAACGATGTGTTGTCCAAGGGCTCTCATTGGCCCAATTCCTGCGATGTAAACCCAATTCCTGCGATGTAAAGTAACTATTGTAACTGTAACAGCACCATATAGCAATTCGGGCATATTTGGAGGTATGCTTGATGATGAGGATATTGTCGTTAGATATAATCAAAGCTGGGAAAAATTTGCCTCCAAGGTTCTGGGTCACGCCAAGGACTTAGCAAACGATCTACGGGTTGAAACCGATGTTGTGCATCTTATAAATCCCATTCCATCGGATGCAATAAGCACGGCAGCTGACTCGCTCCACTGTGACCTAATTGTGGTTGCAACTCACGGTTATTCGGGAGTTCAACGCCTTGTTCTGGGCAGCCAAACCAATGAAATCATTGTGCAAGCGAGAACATCAGTGCTCGTTGTTAGGTAGTAGCGAAAGGCTTTCAACGACCAGCACGGCGTCTCCGCAATTGGGATTATTGGTTCATTTTCATTCAAAAGTGATGGCGTTGGCCGCATAAGAGCCCTTGTGTTTTTCGCCGACCTTCAAGAATTGCCATACGGTTAGCCGAAACTGACTCCGTTGCGATACAGGATATATGCCGCAACAATGAAGATTATCGTGGCGAATATTCGGTTTAAGACGTTCTTGTATGCACTCAATCGCGTGGCGAGCATCATTCCGAATACCCCTCCTATAATGCCACCTCCGATAAACTCAGCTGCAAGCCACCAGTCGATTAGACCGGAACTGGCATAGTTCAAAGCCGTGGCCAGTCCAAAAGCGCCCACCGAGAGAAGGGACGTGCCGATTGCGTTGATCATCGGCATACCTGTTGCCAACATCAAACCGGGCACAATCAGGAAGCCCCCGCCGATACCGAAGAATCCGGATGCCGCGCCAGAGGCAAGAGCTATAGCTGCTGTAACGAGACACATTCTTAGGTCGACCGGGCGGCGCTCGACGTCCAATCTCTTTTTGGGCTTCAACATGAACAGTCCAACGACGATCATGAGGATGCCGAACAGAAAGATGAGACGATCACCGTCTAAAGCTTTTCCAAGACTGGAACCGATAAGTGCCCCGATAACGCCTAGTGCAGAGAAGACAGCGCCACAGCGCCACCAGACGTTCCCCTTCAGGGCATGGCTCGTAAAATTCGCGAACGCGTTGACCGAAACAGCAAGTGCACCCGTACCGATGGCGACATGGGGCTGGCTCACACCGACAACATACAAGAGTAGCGGTGTTGCCAGGATTGAGCCGCCGCCACCGAGCAATCCCAGCATGAAGCCCACAACACCTCCGGAGCCAACTGCCGTAAAGAAAGAGCTACTCAACTCCGTCTGCTCCCAGTTCTATCATGCACGATCATCCCCACCAGCATGGCGATGACGAACAGAACGGTTTGTGGCAGCCCAACCGCAAGCGACGCAATAGCGGGACCAGGACAAAAGCCGCCAATGCCCCATCCCAGACCGAACAGCGCCGAGCCTATGATAAGAGGCGCGTCGATACGCCGGTTCGTTGGCACATGAAAACTGTCGTCGAACGCAGGATGCCGCATTCGTTTCGTTATCTGAACGCCAACGAAGGCAACGATGACGGCTCCACCGAGAACAAAGGCAAGACTTGGGTCCCATGCGCCGAAAATGTCGAGAAAGCCCTTGACGCGGACGGGGTTGAGCATTCCGGACAACGACAGTCCGAAGCCGAAAACAACACCTGAGGCAAGAGCCCCGCAGAATTGATAAATCTTGCGGTTCATAGACCCAGACCTCTCAGCACTGTAACAGCAATCACCCCGGTTGTCAGAAAGGTCGTAACCGCTACCATGGATCGCGGTGACAGACGAGCCAACCCCAAGACACCATGACCGCTGGTGCAGCCAGATCCCATGCGCGAACCAAAGCCGACAAGAAGCCCGGCTACGATGATCAGCGGCCACCCGGCAGTAGTTTGAACAGCTGGCCAATTACCGAACACCATCAGATATATGATTGGCCCTAATACGAGCCCCAGAACAAAGGCGAGGTTGGTCGACAGTGTACTTCCCTGTACGAGGCGTCCGACAATTCCGCTTATTCCCGCAATCCTGCCATTGAGGATCAGAAGCATCGCGGCGGAAGTGCCGATCAACATTCCTCCAGTAAGCGAAGACAGGTATGTGCTCATTTTGCCTTCTCCACGCAGAAGATGTCGTAAAGGGAGGCGACCAGGTGCGCCGCCTTGTCTTCGGTGAGCCGATAAAATATCTGCTTTCCTTCCCGACGCGTCTCAACGATTGAGGAACTGCGTAGCACTGTTAAATGCTGCGATAGATGCGGTTGATGAACATCGACTTTTTCCTCCAGCTCGCCAACGGAATATTCGCCTTCCACCAGGCTGCAGACAATCATCAGACGGGCTGGATGGGACAATGTCTTTAGCAAGTCAGCCACTTCGCCCGCCCGCAAGGACAGTTCTGCCGAAGATAGTCCGGCCTTCATCATTACCGTTATGTCTTTGGTCATTCCCATACAGCTCCTTCCAATGCATCCAGTGGAAACTTCAGGTAGCGCTTGCCGTTGGCTTCTGGCTCAGGCAGTCGTCCGCCGCGTATGTTTACCTGTAGCGCATGCAAGATGAGCTTTGGCATTGGCAGCGTTTTGTCGCGCTTGGTCCGTAAGGCAACGAAGGCCTCTTCCGATGCGCCCGCCAGGTGCGAATTGTACTTCTTTTGATCCGCCACAGTGCTTTCCCAACGCGGCGCACGCCCCCCCGGCTGGTAATCATGTCCGGTGAATATCCGTGTCTCATCTGGAAGTGCTAGGATGTTCTGGATCGACTTCCAAAGTGCTCTCGCATCGCCGCCGGGAAAATCCGCACGTGCCGTACCGCTGTCAGGCATGAAGATTGTGTCATGCACAAAGGCGGCATCGCCCACCACGTAAGTGATGGAGGCGAGCGTATGCCCCGGCGAGAACAGAACCCTGGCATCAATGGAACCGATCCTGAACGTCTCGCCATCGGCAAACAGCCGATCCCATTGTGAGCCATCGGTGGCAAGCTCGGGCCAGTTATATATTCCCTTCCACAGCTTCTGGACGTCGGTTACATGCTCACCTATCGCTGTTTTCGCGCCGGTTCTCTCCTTCAGATACTGGGCTGCAGAAAAATGATCGGCATGTGGATGGGTGTCTAGAATCCATTCGACAGTCAGGCTGTTATCGCGAACGTAATCGAGAATTGCATCGACATTGATCGTCGCCGTTGACCCCGACTTTTCATCAAAATCGAGAACGGGGTCCACTATTGCGCACATACCAGTTGCCGGATCGGACACCACGTACTGAACGCTGGAGGTTCTCTTGTCGAAAAAGCCTTTTACCTGCGGTCGATGGTCAGCAAAGTGTAGGAGCCACGATGCTGCGACACTAGTATCAAAGCCGAGCTGATGTCCGAATGGTACGACGTCTTCAACAGACATGCGTCCATCCAACACCTCTCCGATAAGATGAAGGTTGAGCGAACGCGTACCTGTTTTGCAATGCGCCAGCACGGGGCCGTCAGATTTTCTGACCGCCGCCTGAAACGCACGCACATCGGCTTCAGTGATCGTATTCATTGTGGCTGGAATATATGCATAAGAGAGATCGCATTGGTGGGCTGCATCGCATTCCGCTTGGCTTCCGGGCTGGTCTGCGCTTTCATTATCGGGACGGTTGTTGATCAGCGTTTTGAAGCCGCTTCGATCGAGTACACTGAGTTCTTGCGCGTTTGGCTGCGAAGACACCGACAGCTTCTCAGTTATTTTGGTGACGGGCATCTCTACCTCCGACGTTAATATTATATAATATACTATAATGTATAATATTAAGCTTTTCAAGCCTCCCTCGAAAAGGAAGATTCTCAAAACCTGCGCAGAAACTCTAACGAAAAAGGCAAAAGCCCAATCGCCGGAGAAGAATTCTATAACTTCAAATTTTCAGGCCACTAGCAAAGGGTCTCGATAGAGGTAAGATGATATGCATCCAATGTCCGGAGGTACCTCAATGAGCCGATTGCATACAGAAAGCCATCTCGTATCCCGGATCGGATGGCTTCGCGCAGCGGTACTCGGCGCCAATGATGGTATTGTCTCAACGGCCAGCCTCATTATAGGCGTCGCATCTGCTTCGACGGGAACGACGCAGATAGTGGTCGCTGGCATCGCGGGCCTTGTCGCAGGCGCGATGTCCATGGCGGCGGGTGAGTATGTTTCTGTCAGTTCTCAATCCGATACGGAGTTGGCAGATCTTGCCAGAGAACGCAAGGAACTCGAAACTCAGCCCGAAGCAGAGCTCGATGAATTGATGCAAGCCTATATTGATCGCGGCCTAACCCCGGAACTGGCGCGGCTGGTGGCAGTACAGCTGACCTCACGCAATGCTCTGGAAGCGCATGCCCGTGACGAGCTGGGAATTGTCGAACACATGGAAGCACGGCCTGTGCAAGCCGCGCTGACCTCAGCGGCCACGTTCTCGATCGGGGCCGCCCTACCCTTACTGATGGCGGTCATCGCGCCTCCATCCATCTTGCTTTACGCGGTTGCTATCTCTTCCTTGTTGTTTCTGGCGTTTCTAGGCGCTATCGGCGCCAAGGCGGGAGGAGCTAATATGCTTAAGGCAACCGTTCGCGTCACCTTTTGGGGCGCATTGGCCATGGCAATCACGGCTGGTATTGGGGCTCTGGTCGGCACAGCGGTCTGATGATCGCTGTCAAACTTTTTGGATCGAGTTTTACCAAGAAGAATGATCATCGTTGGCAAGACGCCGGACAATGCGCATTATAATACGCTCATTCTGTAGCTTGGAAGACCACAAAGATGCGGTACTTGGGTGAAGATCGATCAAAGACAATCCTTTTGATTTTTGCCTTGTGCGGACTTGTGATCGGGCTTGGCTTGCATTTCTCCGGTTACTCATACGGGGCACGGCTAAGTTGGACTATAGCCACTCTGCCTGTGCTAGCGGCTTTGCTCGTCGAAATTCTCCGAAGTCTATTGCGAAAGGAGTTCGGGCTGGACATCGTCGCGGCGATGTCGATGTCGGCCGCTCTGGCATTTGGGGAAATGCTGGCAGCTTCGATTGTCGCCCTTATGTATACCGGCGGGGCCTTTCTTGAAAGCTTTGCCGAAGGACGGGCACGCCGTGAGATGCACGCTTTGCTGTCTCGTGTACCCCGAACGACAATGCGTTATATCGATGACCATCTCGACGAGATTGCCGTTGATACTATTCGCCCGGGTGACCGCCTTTTGATCCGTCAGGGAGACGTCATCCCCGTTGACGGAAGTGTAACTTCAGTAAAAGCTTTCGTAAACACGTCTGCTTTGACGGGAGAGTCACTTCCGATTTCGCTTACATCCGGAGCCGATGTGTTGAGCGGATCAGTGAATGCTGGCGATGCCTTCGATATTGTTGCCAGACACGAAGCAAAAGATAGCACCTACGCTGGCATCGTTCGCCTCGTAGAAGAGGCCCAGCATTCGAAAGCCCCAATGTCGAGGCTGGCAGACCAATGGTCTATCGGCTTTCTGATAGTGACTGTCTTAATCGCCTTCTGCGCATGGTTTTTCACGGGAGACCCGATAAGGTCGGTCGCCGTTCTCGTCGTGGCGACGCCATGTCCTCTCATCCTGGCGGTACCTGTCGCTCTTGTTGCCGGACTATCGCGCGCCGCTCATTTCGGCGTACTGGTGAAGGGTGCTCGTCCATTGGAGAACATGACTCGTATCAACACGTTGGTGCTGGACAAGACTGGAACACTGACAGACGGCCGCCCACAAATTACTTCAATCAACGCGCAGCCAGGATTGAGCGAAAATGATCTACTGCGTTTCGCCGCCTCCCTAGACCAGGTATCCAAACATCCGATGGCGCAGGCTCTTGTACTGGCCGCTCAGCGGCGCGGTATAAATCTTGTATTGCCGACCGACGTCAGCGAACTGGCAGGAGATGGCGTGGCTGGCAGGGTTGATAGCAAAAGCGTCGTTGTCGGCGGAAACAGCTTCGTTGAGAGACAGGTCAATGCGAAACTGAGTGAAATCCCCCATACAGAAGCTGGAGCGGCACTGATTGCAGTCGCGATAGATGGCAGCATCGCGGGTTATATCATTATGGCCGATCCCTTGCGCGGCGAAGTGGTCGATACGTTACGCGGCTTACGCAAGGACGGCGTAAAGCGATTAGTGCTGGCGACAGGTGATCGTGCTGCAGTGGCCAAACGCATTACCAAGGGCTTGGGGCTTGATGCCATCTACTCCGAGCTTTCACCCGATCAAAAGGTACTGACCGTGCTCAGCGAGCGTAAGAACGGCCCCGTGATGATGGTCGGAGACGGGGTCAACGACGCGCCCGCACTTGCAGCGGCTGATGTCGGCGTTGCCATGGGTGCGAGGGGAACGGCGGCCTCGGCAGAAGCGGCCGATGTCGTTCTTCTCGTAGATAGAATAGACAGACTTCGCGCCGGGATAGAAATTGCCAAGCGATCAAGGCGTATTGCTGTCGAAAGTGTTGTGGTTGGGATTGGTCTTTCTGTAATCGCCATGATCGTAGCAGCGTTCGGTTATCTAAAACCTGTTCAGGGTGCATTGCTCCAGGAGATAATTGACGTCGCTGTCATCCTCAATGCGCTTCGGGCGTTGAGAATCTCACCCAACATCGGCAAATGGACGTCATGGTAAATCAGAATGTGAACTGGTGAATAAGTCACCTACAGCTTCACACCGAATTGCTGTTCCTCCAGCACGCAATAAGAACAGAGCATTGAAGCGTAACCGCCTTGCCAGTACCGCGCCGGTCTTCGGACCAAGCACCATTAGCGCTGTTGCCCATGCATCCGCTTCGGCACAGGTACCTGTCACGACGGTGACTGACGCCGGAGGCCCCATCAAGGGAGCACCGCGACTTGGGTCCATGGTGTGCGACAGGCGGTAATCGTTGACATTAATCCAATGCCGATAATCGCCCGAGGTGGCGACCGCCGCATCCTGAAGGGCGAGAACCGAATGAGCTGCCCGACGATCATAGTCAGGAGCCTCTACTGCAATCGACCAAGGACTGCCATCTGGACGCAACCCGAGCGTCCGCACCTCCCCATCGATTCCGACGAGGCCGGACGAAATCCCGAAAGTCAGCAACCCATCCGCCAGACGATCCACGCCATATCCCTTGGCAATTCCATTGAGATCGAGCGAAACGGGAGCTGTCTTTCGCACCATTCCTGCCTCGATATCCAGTTCCAGGATTTCATGAGCGGGTCGGCGCTTGCGCTCAAGCGCTGCCCGTATCTGCTCCCGGTGAGCCTCCGAAGGCCCGAAACCCCAAGCGCTCACGGCGTCGCCCATACCAATATCAAACGCGCCGCCTGATGCACGGCCAATGTCGAGCGCAAGGCGCAAAACGTCCAGCAGTTGCTGCGGCACCTTTATCCAGCGTCCCACCGGCGCGGCGTTCAACTGCATCAGTCTGCTATCGGGCTTCCACGTGGACATTGCACCGTCCACTGCGTCCACTGCCGCCTGAAGTGCGACCCGAACGGGTTGGGGATCGAACCCCGCTGTTTGAGAGAACAATGCCGACCAACGTGTACCCATGGTAGGCCCGCTCAAAGCGTAACGTTGCATCTCAGTAGACGTCTTCGACATAACGTCCCTCCGCCTTGAGATTGGCCAATGTCTGCCCTGTGGAACCCAGAATGTCGACAAGAACCGACGAGACTCCGTTGGCCATATCGCGTCCGCCACACACCATGATCCGCGCCCCCTCCTGAATCAGCCGAGTGACTTCATCGGCTTCCTCCCGAAGAGCATGCTGCACATAGCGCGGCATTTTCCCGCGTGAACAACAAGAGCTAATCTGCGCAACTTGCCCCTTCTGCTTCCATTCGCGGAGTTCGTCGCCATAGAAAAAATCGCTATTCATCCGGCGCATTCCAAAGAACAGATGGATCGGGCGATGCCGCGTATTGGCGCGGATGAAGCCCGCCAAAGGCCCGATTCCGGTTCCGGCACCGATCAATATCAGGGGCGTATGTGTTCTATCCTCCGCATGGAAATCTGGATTGCGACGCAGGAAAGCGCTGATCGTGTCTCCAGGCTCCAGTTCCAAGAGCTGGGAAGAGCATAGCCCTCCCGGATGTTTTCTCACGACGATCTCGACAAAGCCATCGTTGCGTCCAGAAGCCAGTGAGTAAAACCGGGGAACGGTTGATCCCGAAGGAACGATGGCGAGGAGATCGCCGGCCACAAAGCGCCCCAGTCCGCAGCCACGCAATTGCTGCCAGAAGGAAAGCCTCGGCAAGGCAAAGCGCAGGATTGCTGCGGGCGCTTGCACTTCGGCACCATAATCACGGCGCGACACAAGCGTAAGCGGGACGGCGGCGGGTTGAACGGCCTGGTGCGTGAGTTCCAGGTCTATGCCCACCGCAGCACCGAGTTTCCGCCCCCATCGGGCAAAAGCCTGCGGCGACTGACGGTCCACTGTGTCAAAGGGTATGAGCATTCTCCATCCGGCGGCATGCGCCGTCTCCGTCACCGCCCGCGCGAAACCGCAGTAGGCAGGAAAGCTACTGTCGCCGAACCCGAGCACAACCAGCGGAATTGCCGAATCCGCTGCCTGAAGCGAGAGCCTTTCAACGAACCCCTTGGCCGAAGCGGGCGCATCGCCTTCGCCATAGGTAGCGGCCAAAATGATAATGCGCCGGACCTGCCGATAACGGCCTGGATCAAAGGCCGACATCGGCGCAGCGTGAACCGTCTGGCCAGAATTGGACAGCGCCGCATGCAATGTTGCTGCAAAACCCCATGTGCTACCGCCTTCACTGCCGACGAGAATGATTGTCTCCGCTCGTCCTGCTGCACAGTTTTCGTGAATGCGCGGCCTTCCGCGACGCCCGTCGGACCAGAGAAAAACGCCCGTACCCGCCATGACCGGAACGCCAAGAGCCATCAGGCCAAGGAGCAGCCCCAAAACGGAAGCCCCCCGTCCTGTATGCAGCATATAGATTGTTTCCGACAGGCGTCGCCACCCAGTCAGATCGCTCCAGCCGAGAAGCGCGCCCGTGCCTTGATCGATATAACCGGTTCCCCGGTCGGTCTTGAGGGTGAGAATGTCCGTGGGGTCAGACGGATCGGCGAATGACAGGCTGCGCAATTGCGCAACCTGAATCTGCCGCAACGGTTCCATCGTAGCCGGTAGCGCTCCGGTCCGGCCGCTTGCCTCGGTCTGCATGACCGGCGACACCGCGCCGTCCGGCAAGAGATCGAAGGTGGAAGCCGTCATCCACAGGGCCGTTGCAGACGAAAGGAAAAGTCCCGCTACGGCCAGCCGAGCGATTTCAACATGCAGACGCCCGGAAAGCGGGCCACGCAGGCGCGAAAACCAGCGCTGCCAGCCTCCGACCCGTCGTACGACAAGCGCCACCCCGGTCAGGTTCAGCACCAGCATGGCGGCAGCACCAGCAGCCATGACAATGCGGCCGCTATCATCGAGAAAGAGCGAACGATGCAGACTTGTCAGCCAACGTTCGACCGGATTGGGATCGGCGGACGCGGCACCCTGACCAGTAGAGGGGTCAATGACCGTCGCCCGGGGCGCACCGTTATCAAACCAATAGGCCGTCATCCGGCCGGACGGCGTCCGCCGGATTTGCTCTACTTGCGGATAGACCGCTTGAACACGCGCCGCCAGATCGGCGGTCGAAAGTGTCAACTCCCCCTGTGGAGACGAGACACTTTCGACAGCGGGAAAGATCGACAGGGCTGCACCGCTGATACTGAGCACAATCAGGAGCAACGCGGGAAGAAGTCCCGCCCAACGATGGATAACTCGGAACATGGCGGTCACCGATTATAGAGAATAATCGGCTGTTGCGATGTAACGCCGTCCTTGGACTGGAGCTTTCGCACCGCCGGATGTGAGTGGTATAACCACCTCATTGGGACTGTCGCGCATGTCTTCCACAGCAGCGTCGACGTGCAATGTGTAGCCCGCATCAAAAAACGCGTCGGCCAAATCAACTGTGATTTCAAGCGTACGACCCGCACCGACACTCGCGCCGGTGATACCGTTGATCTCGCTCGTATTACCACCCGTTGCACGATACCATCCGGACAGGTGTTCGTAATATTTGGATTTGCCGCCAGCCATCCAAAGGCTACCGGCATATTTACCCTCAGCATCCATGATGTAATAAGCGAGATACGCGCCGTCACCGCCATAACTGTTCAGCGTCGTTGTCAGTGTTACGGACCGGGCCATTGCGATATCCGGAAGCGTAAGCGCCGTGGTCATTGCCAATGCTGCAAGAAGTGCTTTCATGCCAGTCTGCCTCTTTCAAAGAAACGGCACGCGGACCTCGATCGATCCGCGCTTATGCCCGCTACTCTCGCAAGAAGAGCTGAACACCACCTGACACCGATGCGGTTTCTGCTTCAGCGCTTTGTAAGAAATGAACCGCTCCAAACCGCGATAAACGAAAACGGCGGACCTGCCAGCAGGTCCGCCGCGTCAAGCATTTACAGTAAATCCGCCAGCTATCGGTGCAGCGACATACGCTTAAGTGTACCGTCGCGAAGAATGAACTGGTGCCATATCGCTATCAGCGCATGAAGGCCGGCCAGATAAAGAATAATGGTGCCGGCATTCTCATGAAATTCGGCGATCAATCCGGGGGAGCCTTGCATTGGGGCCGTAATGGCCGGCACGGAAATACCGAAGAAGGATATCGCTATTCCCATCCGCGAGGCGGCATACCAGCCGCTTAGCGGCAAGGCGATCAGCAGCAAATAGAGGATTGCATGGCCCGCCTTTGCCGCAAGGGCAAGTGTGCCTTGCGCCGGAGATTCTGACGGCGCTGCACCGGAAAGCCGCAAAAAGAGACGAGGTAACACAAGCACGAGTACGGCAAGCCCTAGAGAAAAATGCAAGAAAGGCGGATTCTCCGCCATACTGCGTCCACCCACCGACGTGAACCATGCTCCGAGGATCAACGCGGCGGTGAGCCAGTGAATCACAACCATGCTTTTTGAATAACGATCAGGACTGCGAGGCATCACAAGTCTTTCCTTGGATGAAGGCGCTCTCAATGGTAAGCGCGATGGCTTATTTCACGACGACATTTGGCAGTGAGTTTTTCTCGAGCAAGGGGCTGGAGGGCGTGTCCGGCACAGCGCCTGACCGCTGTTCTTCGTCATGTCTTGATTTGCGGTGGCGGTCATCGTCGTGATCGTATTCGCGATCCTTGTGTTTCATTTTGACTATAGCAAGCGTAGCCGGATCAACTTTAGCCCTGAAAGCAATTCCGGTTTTGTCGGAGCCACGGACCTCATAACAGCCGTCATCGATTTTGATCCGCGCCACGGTCCAGCCGCGAGAAGTAGCCATGGCCTGAACCGCGTCCCTGGATTGCCACTTGTCCATCGATACATGGCAGTCATCATCGGCTCGCGCCACGCCGCTTCCTGCTGCGATCAATAAAAAGGAGATTGCCGCAAGGTAATTTACCATCATATCATTGTTCCTGATCAATGCGCTTTGAAGAGAACAATGCCAGCCATTTCTGACGAACAGCTGAAGCTGGCAAGGATATGACGTCAGAGGAATGACAGCTTACGGCTTCAGTTAGAATATGTTCGCATCTGACCAGACGACACGGGTTCCCGTTTTCTATCGAATAAAAGGTGCTATTGGATGCGCGTCCTGTTGATCGAAGACGATATAATCCTGGGCAAGGCCGTTCGCGACCATATCGCTGTCAACCATTCCGTGGATTGGGTGACCCGCCTCGACGACGCAACCGAGCATGTCGGCTCGGCAGTCTACGACCTAATCCTGTTGGACCTGATGCTTCCCGACGGGCTGGGTATCAATTTTTTGCGCAATCTTCGCGCCAAAGGTAGCGTCACGCCAGTCATTATTCTCACGGCGCTGGATCAGATTTCCGACCGGATCGAAGGTCTCGACGCCGGGGCCGACGATTACCTGATCAAACCGTTCGATCTGGCAGAGCTTTCGTCGCGACTGAACGCTGTTGCACGACGCTATAGCGGCAATCCCAACCCTTTGGTCGAAATGCGCGACCTCCAGATCGATCTGGCCGCCAAGACAGTGAGGCAAGGAGGACGCACCATTGAACTGACCAGCCGCGAATGGGCGCTGCTGGAAACCTTCTTGCAGCGACCCGGCATTGCATTGACCAAGTCGCAACTCGAAGACCGGCTCTATGCCTTCGGTTCGGAAGTTGAGAGCAATACGATTGAGGTCCATGTCAGCCGCCTCCGTAAAAAGCTTGGGCACGGGATCATCGACACGGTTCGCGGCATCGGCTATCGGCTTGGAAACGCGAAATGATACAACCGAAGAGCCTGCAATGGAGACTTTCGCTCTGGCTCGGACTCGGTGCGACCCTGCTGTGGGTCATTACCACCATTGTGACAGCGCAGCTTCTGCGCCACGAACTGAATATGGCCTTTGACAGCGCCCTGGAAGAAACGGCGCAGCGCATTCTGCCAGTCGCAGCGCTTGAGATACTGGGACGCGATGCCGACGACACCGAACAGCGGGTTGCCACCCTGCGCCAGCACGACGAATATTTCACTTATGTGGTCCGTGACGCAGCCGGAACCGTACAGATGCGTTCACATAATGCGGATGTGACCATTTTTCCGCCCTATTCAATAATGGGTTTCAGCAGCACGCCAACTCACAGGCTCTACTCCGACGCCGCAATGCAGGGTAGCCTCACAATTACTGTCGCTGAACCCCTCTCCCACCGGCGCGAAACGGCGATGCACATATTATACACGCTTGCCGTACCTCTCGCCCTAGCCGTCCCCCTTGGCTTGATCGGTGTCTGGCTCATCGTACGTCTTTCCATGGCTCCGGTGCGCAGTTTTCGCGATCAGATCGAGGCACGTGGCAGCGGAGATCTTGATCCGGTCGCCGTCTATGGCCTTCCCTCCGAAATTGACACTGTCGCCAAAGCAGTAAATCGGCTGTTGGAGCGTTTGAAACTGACTCTGGAAGCCGAACGCAGTCTTGCGGCCAAGTCGGCCCACGAGTTGCGCACCCCACTGGCAGCGGCGCTCGCTCAGTCGCAAAGACTGATCATCGAGGCGCCCGATGCCACCACGCGCGAACGTGCGCACGACATGGAAACAGCGCTGCGCCGCCTCTCTCGCTTGACAGAAAAGCTGATGCAGTTGGCAAGAGCCGAGGGCGGACGGCTCCTTGCCGAAAAGCCAGTAAATATTGCTGCAATCCTTCGATTAGTTGTAGGCGAGTTCAACGGATCTACCGATGCTGTCGGTCGCATTGAGTTGGCTCTCCCTGATTACCCGGTGCTTAAGAGCATAGATGCGGATGCCTTTGCCATACTGGCGCGAAACCTGATCGAAAACGCACTCAAACACGGCGCACAGAATATGCCGATCAGCGTATTCCTAACCGCCGAAGGTGTTTTACGTGTTATCAATGCCGGCCCCACCGTGCCTCCCGAAACACTGGCTCGGTTGAGCGAGCCGTTCGAGCGCGGCCAGGCTCTGGTGCGTGGTGCGGGGCTTGGTCTTGCCATTGCCAGAACAATTGCAGGTGGAGCAGGCGGTCGGTTAGAACTATTCTCCCCTGCATTTGGCAAGGAAGACGGCTTTGAAGCAAAATTCATATTTTCCAAATGAACTCCTAGGCCGTGCTTCCCGACATCAGCAGAAATATATCTTTCCCTCAAGCGTGAGGCAGCATTTGAAGCTCGATTGTCCACGTAGAAGTGACTGATATTGAAACTATATTTCGCCCAACCTCTGGGTTAAGCCAACCCGCAGCCACCCGTGGGTTGGACGGGACAAAAGAATAAACCGAACCAAGATTGACGACCGTCAGTTTGTCGGACGACGACATCTTCTCCTTCATTTCATAGGCCATGACGCCACCAAGGCCGGCACCGAGCACAACGATGTGGGACAAGGGCATTTCCTCCTTGCGCGAGACGGCCCAGTTCCGCATTTTTCCATATGTAAGGCTATCGGGACTTGATTTGGCTCAAATGCAGGAAAGAACAGATAGCCCAGTGCAACTCTGAACGCCAATACAGGCCGACCGCTCTCCGACAAGAATAGGCTTACCGACAGAATGGATTAAGCTTGGTCAAATTCATTCACCGGGTCTGCGAACTGTGGCATTAGAACTGGGAAAGCCAGCATTGCTGCCGTGTCACGCCGATTACAGTGCTGTGCCTCAACAGACCGGCATCGACTCAGCTCTGGTTTGTACGTACCCGGAGACACTTGACACTATCATTTCGCCTGCGTTCGCGGGTATGTGGCACTTGACCCAGGTCAAGGTAACCCGCTTTCAAGGCAGGTTAGTCTGGCCCATGGATTTCAGTATGTCGCGAGCGTCCATGCTCAAAAAGTGGAGCTGTTTATGGAACCCGTATCCGTCAAGGCGGGCACCCTGCCGTTCCGATCGCACGCCCTCCCGGTAGCGGCTGTTGCCGACCATTTTGATGTGGACGTGACAGTTGGCCTGACTCAGGAGGAGGCAGACCGGCGGCTTGACCTTTTTGGGTCGAACAAAGTTGCTGCGCGCAAGCCCGTCACCGACTTGGCTCTGATATTGCGACAGTTTGCCAGTTCCGTTGTGGTCTTGCTCGTGAGCGCGATGGTGCTCTCGCTCGTATATGCGGAATGGAAACAGGCCGCGGCAATTGCCGCCGTACTCGTGGTCAATGCGGCTATAGGCTATTGTATGGAGCGACAGGCCTTGCGTTCAATGGAAGCGCTGAGGCAACTCGTGACACGCAACGCGCGCGTGCGAAGGGATGGCCAATCCCGTCAGGTTCCCGCCGACGTGCTTGTACCCGGTGACGTAGTGATTCTCGAAGCTGGCGATGTCGTACCGGCCGATATGCGATGCGCAAGCAGTTCAGCATTAAGCGTTGACGAGTCTGCACTCACCGGTGAATCCCTCCCGGTAGACAAAGGTGTCGATGCCAATCCCGAATTGGCTGTGCTCGCCGATCGGAGCGCCGTGCTGTTCAGAGGCACGCATGTCGTGCGCGGTAGCGGAGTGGCCATTGTTACCGGTACAGGACAGGCCACCGAAATCGGACGTATCGCCGATCTTATCGAGGGGGCCGAGAGTGGCGAATCCCCACTGGAGGGACAACTGGCGCTCCTCTCCCGTCATCTGATCTTGCTCACACTCGTGCTTGCCACCGTAGTGGCTGCGGCCGGGGTCTATTCCGGGAAGCCCATCTTTGTGATGGTGGAAACGGCGATAGCGCTCGCCGTAGCGGCGATCCCAGAAGGTCTGCCTATCGTTGCCACACTGACACTTGCGCGTGGCATGCTGCGAATGGCTGCAAACAACGCAATCGTAGAGAACCTGGCGGCAGTGGAGACGCTTGGTTCCACGACGCTCATTCTTACCGACAAGACGGGTACTCTGACCGAGAACCGGATGGAGGTTGAGAGAGTCTTAACCCCTTCGGGCGAGTTCATGATTGATCACTCGCGCGCCATTTTTCTGAAAGACGAGAAACCGATCGATCCCGCCAACGATCAGGGGTTGCTGCGCGCACTACTGATTGGGGTGCTCTGCTCGAACGCAGAATATGAGCGCCATGGCGCTTCTGGCACAGGAGACCCGATGGAAGTGGCACTCCTGCGTGCCGGGGGTTTTGCAGGCCTCCATCGCAGCGAGCAGCTCGACGACTATCCGGAAGTCGCTGAAGAACCCTTCGACACGGCGACAAAGAGAATGGCGACTATACACCGCCACGACGATGGCCACTTGGCAGCCGTCAAAGGTGCGCCGGAAGAAGTGCTGGCGTCAGCTGATCGGATCGGTATCGAGGTGGAGGCACTGGATGACACTACACGGGCAGTATGGTTCGCTCGTGCCGAGCGTCTGGCGGCCGATGGCCTGCGTGTGCTCGCCGTCGCCATTGATCCGGTTGCAGAGCTGAACAAACCAGTTGCCCGGGGTCTCTCCTTTCTCGGTCTTGTGGCCTTTCGCGATCCTCCACGGCACGATATCGCGGAAGCTGTGGCTGCCTTGCGCAGTGCCGGTATCCGCGTCGTGATGGCGACCGGCGATCATCCCGGCACAGCGCTCAGCATCGCCCGTGCTGTCGGCATTTCAGGACCCGATGCAGTTGTGACAATCGGGACAGAACTGCCTCAGCTTGAGGAAACATCGGAAGTCGGAGGTGATAAAAAAGTCAACTGCAACGTCTTTGCGCGCGTGACTCCAGAGCAGAAACTCAATCTGATCGACCGGTTTCAGCGCCAAGGCCAGGTGGTCGCCATGATCGGCGATGGTGTTAACGATGCGCCAGCGCTAGCCAAAGCCAATATCGGCGTCGCCATGGGCCGCAGAGGTACCGACGTGGCGCGCGAAGCGGCCGACATGGTGCTGCTCGATGATGCTTTCAGCACCATTGTCCACGCGGTTCGCGAGGGGCGGATCATTTTCGACAACATTCGTCGCTTCTCGATCTACCTGCTCTCCTGCAATCTCGCTGAGGTGCTGGTGATCGTGCTTGCCATATTTGCCGGCCTGCCGTTGCCAATGACGCCGCTACAGATATTATTCCTCAATCTGCTGACCGATGTCTTCCCGGCCTTCGCGCTCGCCACAGGTAAAGGAGAAGGGGACGTCCTGGCCCGTCCGCCACGTCCACCGAAAGAGCCGATGCTTTCGGCCGCACAGTGGCGTAGGGTCGTTGGCTATGGTCTGGCGATTGCGGTAAGCACATTAATCGCGCTCATCGTCGCGACCAAGGGCTTCAGTTTTGAGGCGCAGGAGGCGACGACGATCTCCTTCCTCACTATCGCGTTTGCCCAGCTCTGGCACGTCTTTAACATGCACCACAGCCACAGTGGTCCATGGCGGAATGCAGTGGTACGAAACCGCCTCGTCTGGTTTGCGCTCCTGCTTTGTCTCAGCCTCATACTCGGGGCCGTTGTGTTGCCTGTCTTCGCTGCTGCTCTGCAAATTGCGCCCATTGGTTCCAAAGGATGGGCGTTAGCGATCGGATGCAGTATGCTGCCGCTGCTCGCGGGACAGACCTGGCTGACCAGTGAGCGCATTTGGACGGATCACAAGTTATTGAAGCATAGCGACACAAGCTCTCGCAGATCAATGAAAGAATAGTAAGGCCCGCGCCGACGGCCAGATGTTCCACGGATATCAGCCTGCGGCATACCGCACAGCAATGTTTCCGGCCGTGATCAATCGAGACGCAGATTGCTTTTCGCGAGTTTCGCTTTTGCAGTCCGCATCACCTATACTGCGCGTTTCGTTGAAGAGGTAAATCCGAACTGCGTCACCCACTTAGATTGCTGTTATCCATGAGTAACCACCTCAGGCTCGCAATCAGTGTTCAATGAGAAAGCAGAACGGGAAGTCTGACCTGCGTGAATATCCCCCTCGTTGCGCCACCAAGAATGAAGTCGCGTATACGGGAATGGCCGAAGCCTCCCATCGCCAGAATCTGTGCCCCTTCGGTCAAGGCAGCGTCCTGCAATGCCTCGTCAACGGATCTTTCGCCCAGTGTAATTGTGATAGGCTTGGCGCGGATCCCCCTATTTTCCAGCGAGGAAGCCAGAGTTCCAGCGAGATTTGACCCACTCAGTGGCTTTTCGTCCTGAACCGTCAGCACTGAGACGCGGCCGCCTTCAGCTAGCAGTGCCAGAGCATCGCCGAGCGCACGTGCAGCGACCCGTCCTCCGTCCCAGGCTATCGCGATATGTTTAAGGGCAGCAGCGCGGGCGGACGGCGGTACCAGGATGGTCGGTCGGCCCGAACCGAACACGACAGCCTGGGCCATATCTTGAGCAACCATTGTTTCCCCTGACCAAGGAAGCAACGCAACGTCGAAATATCGTGCTTGTCCGGCAGCTGCGTCCAGCACACCGCCGAGCACAGCCGTTCTAGTCGTACAGTAAACATCAAGCCTCTCTCCCGCATGCTCTTGAACCAGGGCATGCAGACGATGGCATTCGGCTTTGCTCTTCTGCTCGACCGCACGGGCCAGACCCGGGACGTCGACAAAAAAGTCGCCCAACCCCGAGGACATATAAGGAATATCGACCGCGAACGTCGTGACGTGGAGTGTGCCTCCAAGCACAGCTGCGTAACTCGTAGCCGCCAGCACCGCCCCGTCCGCAACTACCTCGGGATAGGTGGCTATAGGCATATAGGCATTACGCGTGTACATCACTAGAACCTCGACTTTTGTCAATTGCTCGGATCACCCAGGCGCCATGGTCGCTCCACGACCGAAAAAACCTCGCATTTCATCTTTGCACAAAAGTCTTGAATCAGACTTGATCCCAGTCAATCCCTAACAGATGAAATTGATTATAGTATACCGTACATTACGGTTGGGGCTGACCGGCGCGATACCATTGCGCGCGAGAGAGCATGCATGAAACGGATCAGGTCCGGATTCCTTGGCTTATAGCTGACCCCACACTTCCGCCAGCGATGAGGCACTAAGGACAAAAGACATACAGAGATAAATGATAACCCGGAATTTGATTTCGCGAAGTAGACGAGCCTATGATTTGATGTATAGCATTGGACTGTGGCTCTGACCTTGCCCGAAATTTTATGAAGTTTTGAGTTTGCTCCATACCGCGGCTGGATCTGCCCTTTTTAGAAAGCGGACGCTCTCAGGTTAGAGCATCTGGCTCAGGATCTCGCGTGGAGCTGCCGTCTGCACACTGGTGCACGGAACACTGTTCCACTGCAGTAACTTCGAGGAGGAATACGGCGTCATTCGAGATGAAGCTTGAACCAGATCGGTAGGCCGCTAAATAGGCTTTTCCAGAACATTATTGCGCCCAAAGCGGCGCTCGACGACAGTGAGGACAAGTCTTCCACGTCTTCGCTCTTGAACTAATACATGGCGGCGGGTCAAGCGATTCGGTCTTGATCTACGTCAAAGTCATATTTCTCAGTTTTGTTAAGTTCAACATTGCCTCGCAAAGTCACCGAGTACCTATGGCGGGGTAGGTCGAGGCGTCTGCTTTCCAGTGCGGAGCCTCGACCGCATTGAAGCAGCCTTGCTTTCAATCACCGATAACTGCGCAAAAAAAATCACGGTAAAATTTTGATCCACATCAAAGCCATTCACGCGGACTCTGCTAACATTTCCTTGTTCCGTAGTACGAAACCGAATGGCGCCATCGGACGGGACAGGTCGAGGCGTCGGCACCGTGGTGTAACACCTCGACCACCTTTGATAATAATAAGTTATGAGTTAGCGAAAGATATTCGTTGATGGAGATCATAAACCAAGGTTACTCATGGCAAAACGAAGTAACGTACCGGAATACATTTTTCCAAGCTTAGTTCTGCGATAACCGGAGTATTCGACTCTTTCAAGAATTTGGCATGGAAAAAGAAAAGCTCTGTTGGAAGTGTGCTCTGTCGGACTGGTGGTATGTTTTCATGCGGTTCAATACGATGCAGATGACTTGGAAAGGCGATCACAAACCGGAATGGAGTTAATTCTAAGTTAACGCTCTCTTCATGACAGAGAAAATTGGAAGGCCTGTATCTTCTCATAATGATACAGCAGGTCACCTTCCAGAGTGGATCCGATTAACCCTTCATTGAGGGAGCTTATCGTTGGTAACTTTGAAGTTTTTGGGTGGAGCGGGGACAGTTACCGGTTCAAAATTCCTGCTCACATTCGACCACAACAACCTCCTTGTTGACTGCGGGCTCTTCCAAGGGGTGAAAAATCTTCGCGAGCTTAACTGGGCCAGCCTTCCCCTTCCCGCAGACGCGATAGATGCGGTGGTCCTTACGCATGCGCATCTGGATCATAGTGGGTATCTGCCCAAGCTCGTTCATGACGGATTTCGAGGCAAAATCTATTCGACACCTGCTACCCGGGACGTTGCAGAGTTAATATTAAAAGATAGCGCTCATCTCCAGGAAAAAGATGCCGAGCTTCTTAATCGACATTCACTTTCAAAACACAAGCCCGCTCTTCCCCTTTATACCGTGCAAGACGCGGTCAGGGCATTACAACACTTTTCCAGGGTTGAGTTTAATCAAACTGCTCTGCTTAACCACGGTGCGCGAGTTCATTTTCGCTATGCGGGCCATATCCTCGGCGCAGCAAACGTGCAGATTGACTGGGGCGGCAAGAAGATAGTTTTTTCGGGAGATATCGGTCGATATAATGATCCAATAATGCGAGACCCGGAGACTCCTCCGGATGCTGATTACGTAATTATCGAATCCACTTACGGTGATCGTCGTCATCCCGAAATTGATGCTACTGATGCACTGGGGGATGTAGCAGAACGAACATTGAAACGTGGGGGTACATTAATTATACCAGCTTTTGCTGTAGGTCGGGCCCAAGAAATACTCTACCATCTATGGAAATTGAAAGAAAGCGGACGACTTGCCGGTATACCGATCTATCTTGACAGCCCCATGGCCATTGATGCGACAGAGTTGATGAGCGCCCATATTTCCGATCATCGGTTGTCCCCGCAGGCTTGCCGCAGAGCTTTTAGCATCGCACGCTATACCAACGATGTCGACAGTTCGAAAGCTATTACAGCCAGTTCTCTTCCAAAAATTGTTATCTCCGCATCTGGAATGGCTACGGGAGGACGAGTTCTTCATCATTTGAAATCTTTCGGGCCCGACCCCAGAAATACGATTTTACTCGCAGGCTTCCAGGCAGCGGGAACGCGGGGACGGTCACTAAGAGACGGCAGCAGAGAATTGAAGATTTACGGCTCCTGGATCCCGATCAATGCGGAGGTTGTTTCATTGGAAATGCTATCGGCGCACGCGGATGCAACTGAGTTGATACGGTGGCTATCTGGTTTTAAAAGAGCGCCAAAAGGAATATTTATCGTACATGGGGAACCTGAAGCATCTGACGCCTTGCGGGTCAGGATCGAACGACAACTCGGCTGGACAAGCCTTGTTCCGCGTCAGGACCAGAAGTTCATGCTATAAACGTAACAACTTCAACTTGTGCTCCGGCGCCCTGGAATGGATACAATTGTCCTCTTCGAACGTCTTGGTCTTGCTATAGCGATTGGTGCAATCGTCGGCGTGGAACGCCATTGGCGCGACCGCGACGAAATGCCAGGGCAAAGAACGGCTGGCCTAAGGACATTTACCCTATGTGGCATGCTCGGCGGACTATCCGGTGCAATTGAGTTATATCTAAATAGTCCTGGAAGACATACCGGACTGGTCATCGCGGGCTTTTTTGGCATTTTTTCAGCAGTACTCGCGCTTTTTGAGATGAGAGAGGCCATATCCCTTCGTCGTTATAGTGTGACATCCACAGTCGTCGGTATGACGACATTTGCACTTGGTGTATTGGCTGTTGTTGATTGCCACTGAGAACTGACCCAGCGTGGCCTGATAT